>RECK01000074.1 GCA_007694055.1 Wenzhouxiangella sp. | reverse complement strand
CCTCTCGCAACGGGTGGTATCTGGCCGATCAGGGCCTGGCCGGGTTGCGGAGTACGGCACAAACCTTTCCCCGAGCCATCCGCGCCACCAGGCGCCGGATCAAAGCTACTAAACGAGCAGCCGGCAACAAGGTAGTCTCACCGGGTCCGGGCCACCGAGAGCCAGTCAGCCACCCCGGCTGATAACCCGGCCAGGCCCTGAGCGGCCGGATACCACCCGGTGCATCTTCCACCCCTTCCAATCTCTTTTGCACCAGCTGGCAGCAAGCAAAACGTGCGAGCAGCCCCGGACAGCCAAAACCGCGTTTACATCAAGGCATAAAGTCTTGTGCAGCTGCCGCCACTTTTGTGCACAAAGAAAGCCCATGCCCGGCTCTGCGTAATCAGTGCCTTTCGGGCAATCCAGGGTTTGCGTGATCCGGATATAACCGAAGTTTTGGGTTCATGCCCATAGCGTGGAGACAATCCGAACATGGACCCCGGGGACGTGGCCCCGGGCTACGCCGGCCGATTATCCGGACCGGCGGTGGATTCCGGCCCCGACTTCAGGCGTCGAGGTCGGGAATGAGCTTTGATTCCCAGTAGGTGATCTGGTCGCGCAGGCGCAGCTTGCGTTTTTTCATTCGCCTGAGCTTGAGCTGATCGGTGGCCGGATTGAGTTGAAGCTGCTCAATAGCGTCATCCAGATCGCGGTGCTCCTCCCGCAGGTCGTGCAGCCGTTCGCGGATTTCCGACCAGTTCGTCGACATCGGTACAATGTTCTCCTCTTGCCCCGCACCCATGGTTTGCCTTCAAATGCCCACGAACCGTCTGCCCCTCGTCATCAAGGCCGAGCAGCCTCAAGGTCAGGATCCGCGCAAGCTGAAATATAACACCGACAAGCTGATCAAGCGCCTGCGCCGAAACGTGGGTCAGGCAGTGATGGATTTCGGCATGATAGAAGACGGTGATCGAATCATGGTCTGCCTGTCCGGCGGCAAGGATTCCTACGCCATGCTGGATCTGCTGCTGAGCCTCAAGCGTTCCGCGCCGGTGGACTTCGAGCTCATCGCGGTCAATCTTGACCAGAAGCAGCCAGGATTCCCGGCCGATGTTCTGCCATCCTACCTTGAAGCACTGGGCGTCGAGTGGCACGTCATCGAGAAGGACACCTACTCGGTCGTCAAACGACTGATCCCTGAAGGGAAAACCACCTGCAGCCTGTGCTCGAGACTGCGCCGCGGCACCTTGTACGAATTTGCCCGGGACCACGGCATGACCAAGATCGCCCTCGGTCATCATCTTGACGATATTGTCGAGACTTTCTTTCTCAACCTCTTCCACGGCTCCACCCTCAAGGCCATGCCGCCCAAACTGAAAAGCGACGACGGCCGCCATATCGTGATTCGACCGCTGGCCTACTGCCGCGAAGTCGACCTGGCCAGAATGGCCGAAGTCCGCGCCTACCCCATCATTCCCTGCGACCTTTGCGGCAGCCAGCCCAATCTGCAGAGACAGCAAGTCAAGCGCATGCTGGCTGGCTGGGAACGTGAGCAACCGGGGCGCACGCTGAATGTCTTTCGAGCCCTGGGCAATATCACGCCTTCGCAACTCTGCGACCCCGCCTTGTTCGACTTCGTCGGCCTGACGGTTGAGACTTCCGGCTCGATCGGGACCCGCTCGCCGCGGCCATGACTTCTCACACTGGCATCCCAGGCTGATCGACATCAGAATATAAGCTGCAGGGACCCGAAATTCAGAGTGGAGCAAGCGACATGTTCAGAAAGTCATTGGTATTCATCGCACTGCTGGGCTTGCTGGCCGCCTGCGGCGCGTCGGTCAACCAGTCGATTGACATTGCCGACGGCAACACAGTCGATGGTGACTTGACCAATGTCAACGGCGCCATTCGCGTTGGCAGCGGCAGCGAAGTCAAGGGCCGGATCAACAACGTCAATGGCCTTATCCAGCTCGGAAACGACAGTTCAGCGCGAGCGATCAACAACGTCAACGGTGCGATCCGCCTCGGTGAGGGGGTGAGGGCGGCCAGCATCGAGTCGGTCAACGGATCGCTGGACCTGGGCAACGGTGTCCACGTCAGCGGCAACGCCAGTGCGGTCAATGGCAGAATCCGGGGCAACAACCAGGTGCGAATAGACGGCGGCCTGAGCACGGTCAACGGCGGAATCGAGCTGGGAAAGGGCAGTGAAGTCGCCGGCAAACTGAGCTCGGTCAACGGCAGCATTGTGCTGGAGGGCGCCCGGGCCTCCAGGCTGGAAACCACCTCGGGAAATGTACAGCTGCTCAATGGCAGCGAGATCGAGGGTGAACTCCGAGTCCTGCAGCCCGGCCGCAGTGACACCAGGGTGCCTCGCATCGTGATCGGCGAAGGCTCGCGCGTGGGTGGACCGCTGATCTTCCAGCGCACCGTCGAGCTGTTCGTGCACGACAGCGCAGAAATCGGGACAATAGAGGGGGCCGAAGCCGTCCCCTTCAGCGGCAATGCCCCCTGACCTTTAGCGATTGGAGCCCGCCACGCGGCGGGCTGATTGCAGATCAGCGGAACAAATCAGTCGTAGCGGATATCGTTGTGACTGACCCAGCCGCCCCCACCCGGCTGAGCGGAATCGGCATGGGTGAGCTGAATTTCGCCGCCGCCACCATGAAACTCGTAGCGGCCCTGGAAACTGATGATATCCCCACGTTCTGCCGGCACCGCTCCGCGGGAGCCGGTGTTGTGGCGCAGCACGACCGATAGTGAATCGTCTATACGTAGCAAGAAACGCTGCTGTGTAGCATCAGAACCGAGCTCACGCACTACCGTGCCGTGGCCGGTAACCCATATCCCGCTTCGACCGTCGGAAAAGGCTTCCTTCAGCCGCGTATTGTCCGGCAATTCCTCACCACCACAACCCACCATCCCCAAGGTGACGAGTAGAACAACCAAGACCACCCCGAAGCGTCTTAACATAGTTGTCTTCCTCCTTTATTAGGCGAGAATAACAGATTTAGCGCATACGTACCTTTTGACATCTCTCAGGCCAATCGGTGCCCCAGCCTTGACCAATGGCAAGGACCAGGTGTCGCAGCAAGGATTCAAGCTCATGCCTGCCCCAGACAGGCGGCAAGTCGTCACCCGCCACCCCATGCCTGCCGCATACGCAAAAACCCGGCCGAGGCCGGGTTTCTTTGCGACACCGCTACCGGGCTGGGCGCTTAGCGCTTGAGCTGCTTGCGGAAACGCTCCAGGGCAGCGAGCTGGGCCATGGCCTGGGCCAGCTGGGCCTGGGCCTGGGCCACCTCCATTCCGGCCGAGCGATCGGCAATTGCCCGCTCAGCCTCTTCCTTGGCCTTGAGCGCTGCGGCCTCGTCGAGATCACCAGCGCGCTGCGCAGTATCAGATAATACGCTCACAACGTGAGGCTGGATTTCCAGCATGCCACCGGAGATGAAGTAAAACTCTTCCTCGCCACTGGGCAGGATCACTCGCACCTGCCCGGGACGCAGACGCGTCAGCAGGGGCGCGTGCCGCGGTGCGATACCAAGATCGCCTTCCTCGCCAGGTACGATGACCATGGATGCCTCGCCGGAGAAGATCTCGGCCTCGGCACTGACGATGTCGCAATGAATGGTGGATGCCATGGGCTGCTCTTTTGGGCTTTGGGACGGGGCTGGGCGACCTGATCAGATCAGGCCGATTTTTCCAGCATCTTCTCGCCTTTCTCGACGGCCTGGTCGATGGTTCCGACCATGTAGAAGGCCTGCTCGGGCAGGTGGTCGTATTCACCGTCGACAATGCCCTTGAAGCCGCGAATCGTGTCCTTGAGTGACACGTAGACCCCAGGCGAACCGGTGAAGACTTCGGCGACGAAGAACGGCTGGCTGAAAAAGCGCTCGACCTTGCGTGCACGCGCCACGGTCTGCTTGTCCTCTTCAGACAACTCATCCATACCGAGGATGGCGATGATGTCCTTGAGCTCCTTGTAACGCTGCAACGTACCCTGAACCTTGCGGGCCACATCGTAGTGCTCCTGACCAACCACCAGCGGGTCGAGCTGGCGCGAGGTCGAGTCGAGCGGATCGACGGCCGGGTAGATGCCCAGCTCGGCAATATTGCGCGACAGGACGACGGTAGCGTCGAGGTGAGCAAAGGTCGTTGCCGGCGACGGGTCGGTAAGGTCATCGGCCGGCACGTAAACGGCCTGGATGGATGTGATCGAGCCGGTCCGGGTCGAGGTGATGCGTTCCTGCAGCACACCCATTTCTTCGGCCAGGGTCGGCTGGTAGCCCACCGCCGACGGCATACGGCCAAGCAGGGCTGATACTTCTGTTCCGGCCAGGGTGTAGCGGTAGATATTGTCAATGAACATCAACACGTCACGGCCTTCATCACGGAAGTACTCGGCCATGGTCAAGCCGGTCAGGGCCACGCGCAGACGGTTACCCGGCGGCTCGTTCATCTGACCGTAAACCAGGGCGACCTTGTCAAGGACGTTCGAATCCTTCATCTCGTGGTAGAAGTCGTTGCCTTCGCGGGTACGCTCGCCAACGCCGGCAAATACCGAGTATCCGGAGTGCTCGAGGGCGATGTTGCGAATCAGCTCCATCATGTTGACCGTCTTGCCCACGCCGGCACCACCGAACAGGCCTACCTTGCCGCCCTTGGCGAACGGGCAGATCAGGTCGATCACCTTGATGCCGGTTTCGAGCAGCTCGTTGCTGGCGGACTGCTCCTCGAAACTTGGCGGCTGGCGATGAATCGCCCAGTGCTCCTCGGAGCCGATATCACCGGCGTCATCGATCGGCCTGCCAAGCACGTCCATCACCCGACCCAGGGTCTTCTGACCCACCGGTACGCTGATCGGCTTGCCCGTGCTGGTCACCGGCCGATGGCGCTTGAGCCCGTCAGTCGTTCCCAGGGCAATGGTGCGGACAACGCCGTCACCAAGCTGCTGCTGGACCTCGAGGGTTATCTCGGTGTCATCCACCGTAAGCGCATCGTAGACGTTCGGCACCTGACCGGCGGGGAACTCGACGTCGACAACCGCACCGATGATCTGAACAATATTTCCGGAACTCATTAGTTCTACCTCAAGTTTTGGCGGCTTCGATTCTATCTGTCATCAAAGCCAGGTTTTCAATTTGCTTCGAAACGCTTCGCGCGTGCTCCATCAAACCGCTGCAGCACCGCCGACAATCTCCGAGATTTCCTGGGTGATCGCGGCCTGGCGCGCTTTGTTGTAGACCAGCTTCAGGTCGTCGATCAGATTCGATGCGTTATCGGACGCACTCTTCATCGCTACCATGCGTGCCGCGTGTTCGCTGGCAAGATTCTCGAGCGTGGCCTGGTAGACCGTCGACTCGATGTAGCGCACCAGCAGATCATTGAGCAACGCATCGGCGCCGGGTTCGTAGATGTAATCCCAGTACTGCTTCAGATTTTCCTCATCCGAAGCCGGCAACGGCAGCAACTGGCTGATCGCAACCTGCTGGGTCATGGTGTTGACAAACTGGTTATAGCTTACGTACAGGCGATCCAGGCGCTCCTCACGGTAGTCGTCGAGCACGACCTTGATCGAACCGATCAAATCCTCCAGACGCGGGCGCTCTCCCAGGTCCTGGGTGCTGGCACTGATATTGACCTTGAGGCGGCGGAAAAACTGCGCAGCCTTGCGACCGACAATAACCGTTGTCAACTCGACGCCCTGGTCCTGCCACTGCTTGAACTCGCCAAGCAGGCGGCGGAACATGTTGCTGTTAAGTCCGCCGCACAGACCCCGGTCGGTGGCAATGACCACGTAGCCGACGCGCTTGACCTGCTCGCGCTCGACCGTGAAAGGATGAGGCGATTCCAGGTTGGCATGGGCCAGGTGACCGATGATCTGGCGCATCATGCGGGCATAGGGGCGCGATGCCTGCATCAGGTCCTGGGCCTTGCGGATCTTGCTGGCCGAGACCATTTCCAGCGCACGCGTCACCTTGCGGGTGTTTTGCACGCTCTTGATCTTGCCGACGATTTCCTTGGATCCGCTCATGATGGGATGCCTTGTCTATGTTGGTTGCCGTAGCTCACGTTGTTGACCCTGTAAAAGTCAAGTCATCGATAAGGTCGGAAAGAGGGAAAGAGGGGAAGAGGCAAGAGGGGTTGCTTTCCAGCCCTCTGCCCTTCTACTCCTCTATTCCTCTACCCGTCCTTCTATACCCGTCCTTCTCACCAGCTGCCGGTTGCCTTGAAGTCGTCCAGGGCGGCCTTCAACTCGCCGGCCAGCTCGTCGTTCCAGTCACCCTTTTCGTTGATCCTGTCCATCAGCGGCTGGTGCGTGTTGGCCATATGGTCTAGCAAAGCGCGTTCAAAACCGACGACCTTGTTCAGGGGCAGATCATCGAGGTATCCCTCGTTGCCCGCGAACAGGCTGACCGCCATTTCAGCCACTGAAAGCGGCGAATACTGCGGCTGCTTCATCAGCTCGGTGATGCGCTGACCGCGCTCGAGCTGCTTGCGGGTGGCTTCGTCCAGATCGGAAGCGAACTGCGAGAAAGCCGCAAGCTCGCGGTACTGGGCCAGAGCCAGGCGGACACCGCCACCCAGCTTCTTGATGATCTTGGTCTGGGCTGCACCACCGACACGCGAAACCGACAAACCGGCGTTGATGGCCGGGCGAATACCGGAATTGAACAGGTCGGTCTCGAGGAAGATCTGGCCGTCGGTAATCGAGATCACATTGGTCGGAACGAAGGCCGAAACGTCACCGGCCTGGGTTTCAATGATCGGCAGCGCGGTCAGCGAGCCGGTCTTGCCCTTGACCTTGCCGTCGGTCATTTTTTCGACGTAGTCGGCGTTGACGCGGGCGGCACGCTCGAGCAGGCGGGAGTGCAAGTAGAAAACGTCACCCGGGTAGGCTTCACGGCCCGGCGGACGACGCAGCAACAGAGATACCTGGCGATAGGCCACAGCCTGCTTGGACAGGTCATCGTAGACGATCAGGGCATCTTCACCACGGTCGCGGAAGTATTCACCCATGGCACAGCCGGCGTAGGGGGCGATGTACTGCAGTGCAGCCGACTCGGCCGCGTTGGCCGCAACCACGATGGTGTGATCCATGGCGCCGTGTTCTTCGAGCTTGCGCACCACGTTGGCAACCGACGAGGTCTTCTGACCGATCGCCACGTAGATGCACTTGATGCCGGTGCCCTTCTGGTTGATGATCGCGTCAATGGCCACGGCACTTTTACCGGTCTGACGGTCACCGATGATCAGCTCGCGCTGGCCACGGCCAATCGGCACCATGGCGTCGATGGACTTCAGGCCGGTCTGCACGGGCTGATCGACGCTCTGGCGGGTAATGACGCCAGGGGCAATCTTTTCGATCGGCTGGTAGGATTCATGCTCGATCGGGCCGTTGCCGTCGATCGGGTTGCCCAGCGCATCGACGACGCGACCCAGCAGCCCCGGTCCTACCGGTACCTGCAGGATGCGCCCGGTGCAACGCACCGTATCGCCTTCCTTGATGTGCTTGTATTCGCCCATGACCACGGCGCCGACCGAGTCGCGCTCCAGGTTCAGGGCCAGGCCATAGGTGTCACCGGGGAATTCGATCATCTCGCCCTGCATGACGTCGGCCAATCCGTGCAGGCGGCAGATACCGTCTGACACGCTGACCACCATACCCTCGGTACGGGCTTCGGACGAGACCTCGAACTGCTCGACGCGCTGGCGAATCAGCTCGGAAATTTCAGTGGGGTTGAGGGTCTGTTGCATGCTTGCATTCCTTGGGAATTCTAGTATTCAGTACGCGGCCCATCGCCGCCCTTAGACCGCGACCTGGCGACCGAGTCGCTCTAGCCGACCGCGGACGCTACCGTCGATGACCTGATCACCAGCCCGAATCACGGCACCACCAATCAGGGCGGGATCAACGTCAACGTCCAGATCGATCTCCAGCCCGAACCGCGCTTTCAGGCGCTCGGTCAACCGGCTGGCCTCGTCGTCACCCAACGGGTGAGCCGAGGTGACTTGCACGCGCAATCGCGCCTCGGCTTCCCTGCGCAGGCTCTCGAACTGGGTGCTGATCTCCGGCAGCAATTCGAGCCGACCATAGGTCGTCAGCACGCGCAGGAAGTTGGTCACCATCTCGTCGAAACGCTCACCGGCGATATCAGTAAACAGTTTGAGCACCTGCTCTCGGCTCAGCTTCGGGTTGCTCAGCAGGGGACGTGCCCCGGCATCGGAGGCAATGGCCGCCGCAATGGCGAGAGACTCGCTCCAGCGGCTCAGCTCACTGCGGTCCCGCGCTACCCGAAAGGCGGCGCGAGCGTAAGGCCTGGCCAGTGTGGTCCGATTGAGCATGATTTACAGTTCCGCAGCCAGCTTGTCGAGCATGTCACGGTGCGCCTTGGCATCGATCTCTTTCTCGATAACCCGACTGGCACCGGCCACAGCCAGTTCAGCCAGTCGCTCGCGCAACGCTTCCCGCGCCTGGTTGGTCGCCAGCCGGATTTCGGCTTCGGCGGCTGCAACCTGGCGATCGCGCTCGGAAAGGGCTTCTTCCTTGGCCTGCTCAACGATCTGCGTGCCGCGCTTGCCGGCCTGGTCGATGATTTCCCCAGCCTTTTGGCGGGCCTGCCGGATCACGTCTTCGGCTTCGGCACGAGCGCGGTCAAGCGCCTGCTCGGCTTCTTCCGACTGGGCCAGGCCTTCGGCGATCTTCTGCCGACGCTCTTCCATGGCTTGAGTCATGGGGGGCCAGACGAATTTCATGACCGCCCAGATAAAGACCAGGAAGGTGCCGGCCTGGCCGATCAGTGTCCAGATACTCGGTAGCATAGTGAAGCCTTGCGTCTGTTGAGGTCTAAAGAGGTCGTGGCGTCCTTAGCCGCCGACTGCGCCCTGCACGGCACCCAGCAGCGGGTTGGCGAACAGCAGCAGCGCGGCAAAGGCCACACCAATGATCGACAGGGCGTCAAGCAGACCGGCAATAATGAACATGCGAACCTGCAACATGCCGGCCAGTTCAGGCTGACGCGCAGCGCCTTCCAGGAACTTGCCGCCCAGCAGGGCAAAGCCGATACCGGTACCCAGGGCAGCGGCAGCAAAGATCAGACCGACAGCGATTGCGGTGTTTGCCTGGATCTGGGCCAGCAGACCGGCCAGTTCAATACCTTCCATGATGTTCTCCTAAGAAATGACTTGATATAGAGCGAAAAGCGACGGTTTATCTAGAGTTTTTAGTGTTCTTCATAAGCCAACGACAAGTACACGATCGTCAGCGTCATGAAAATGAACGCCTGCAGCGGCACCACAAGGATGTGGAAAATGGCCCATGCGCCGCCGGGGATGAACTGGATCCACCAGGGCAGCAGGGCGATCAGCACGAAGATCAGCTCGGCCGCGTAGAGGTTGCCGAACAATCGCATGGCCAGCGAAACCGGCTTGGCAATCAACTCGACGATATTCAGAAGGAAGTTGGGAATCCATAGCAGCGGGTTACCGCCGAACGGATGAGTAAACAGCTCCTTGCCGTAACCCGCGAAGCCCTTGCCCTTGATACTGTAAATGATGATCAGCGCAAGGACGGTCAGGGACAGCCCGAAGGGTGCGTTGATGTCGGCCGAAGGAACGATGCGGAAGTAGGGAACCCCGAAAACTTCGCACAGGGCGTAGGGCACGTAATCGACCGGAACCAGGTCCATCAGGTTCCACAGGAACACCACGCCAAAGATCGTCAGCGCCAGCGGCCCGACAAAATTACGCGGGCCATGGAAGCTTTCCTTGACCGAGTTGTCGACGAAATCGACCAGCATCTCGACGAAATTCTGCAGCTTGCCGGGAACACCCGCCGTCGCCCGACGCGCGGCCAGGTACAAAAAGCCCAGGAAAAACAGGCCCAACACCCAGGAAACAATCATGGTGTCGACATGCCAGACCATCGGGTCCATGCTGTCGGCACCCTTGGGCAGGCGCAGGTTGGTGATGTGATGCACCACATAGGCGTCGGCCGAGGGCATCTGGCAGGCAGCCGCTTTCTCGGTGCCGTGAATGAGATCAGGGTTGCTGTCCATGTCTTGTCAGACGGAGTCCCGCTTTTCTTTTCCCGTTGTCGTTTCCGGCAGATGCGCCATACGGTGCATCGCCAGCCAGTAGGCCACAGCAGTGGCCGCGTATCCGGTCACAACCGGCAGAAAATAACCGGCGAACCATTGCGCGACGATGACAAACATGATCACCGCCAGCACGAACTTCAGCGCCATGGCGCGGTAAAAGGCCCGCACCATGCCCTTCGGGTCCCGACCCAGCGCCAAACCAACCCGTATGGCAGTCAGCACGGTCAGAAACACACCGATACCGCCGCCGATCAGCGCGGCCATGGCCCAGGCCATACCCCCGATCATCGCAAACCCCAGACCACTCAGGGCAGCCAGAATGGCCTGAATCCTCAGCAGCCAGGCAACGGTCTTGGCAAATTCTTGTTCGTGCACGGCCCGGGCGCTGCTCTTTTGACGATCAGGCGCCAGCTCGTTCGCAGACGCTGCAGGGTGCAAAGCTGTACGCAACCCTGCAAATCCGCGGAATTATACCAGCAACTCCGGGGCACGGACAAGACAACAGCCGCGCAAAATCAGGTCAACGCCGCCGAAATCGCTCCAGCAGGCCGTCGAGCTCGTCCAGGCTGGTGTAGCGGATGGTGACCTGACCCTTGCCGGAGGCAGAATGCTTGACGCTGACCGGGGCACACAGGGTTTCGGTCAGCTCCTGCTCCAGCCGTGCGACATCGGCATCCCGCCTGGGCGCCGGTCGTTTCTCGGGCCGACCTTCCTTCATTTTTCGCACCAGGGCCTCGGTCTGGCGGACCGACAGCTCAAGGTTGACCACCTGCTGCGCGGCCCGAACCTGGTCGGCTCGCTCCAGCCCGAGCAGCGCCCGCGCATGGCCCATGTCCAGGCGCCGCTGGTCAACCAGTTCACGCACTTCCGGCGCCAACTCCAGCAAGCGCAGCAAGTTGCTGACCGCGACTCGCGAGCGTCCAACGCTCTGGGCTGCCTGACCATGGGTGAGCTCGAATTCCTCGATCAGGCGCTTCAGGGCCACAGCCTCTTCGAGCGGATTGAGATTCTCCCGCTGGATGTTCTCGATCAGGGCCAGCGCCAGGGTGGCCTCGTCCGGCACCTCGCGAACGATGGCCGGGATGGTGTCCTTGCCGGCCATGCGCGTGGCCCGCCACCGGCGCTCGCCGGCAATCAGCTCGTAGGTTCCCGGCTTGGCCAATGGCCGGACGATAACGGGCTGGACCAGGCCCTGGGCGCGAATCGACTCGGCCAGTTCTTCGAGCTTGGCCGGATCCATCGCCGATCGCGGCTGGTAGCGGCCCGGCTGGATCACGTCCAGCGGCAATTCCTTGAGGGCCGAGCCATCGCCGGCCGCCTCGGCCTGTTCAGCTGCCGCCCGGGTCTTGCCCAGCAGCGCATTGAGATTGCGACCCAGCGGTTTCTTCTTGACCATCAGAGCCGCTCTCCGGCCCGGCGCAGGTACTCGCCGGCCAGGCCCATGTAGGCCACGGCACCGCGCGAGTCGCGATCATAGTGAATCACCGACTGGCCATAGCTGGGCGCCTCGGCCACGCGCACGTTGCGTGGGATGACGGTGCCGTAGACGCGCTCGCCGAAATGCTCATGAAGCTGGCGCGAAACTGCGCTGGAAAGATTGTTGCGCACATCGTACATGGTCCTGACCAGGCCTTCGATTTCCAGACCGGGATTGACCGAAGCCTGAATCTGTTCGATGGTATTGACCAGCGCACTCAAGCCCTCGAGCGCGTAGTACTCGCACTGCATCGGAATGAGGACGGCGTCGGCCGCGGTCAGCGCATTGAGGGTCAGCACGTTCAGCGCTGGCGGACAGTCGATCAGGATGTGGTGGTATTGCCCGCGCAGGCCGGCCAGCGCTGCCTTCAGCACGGTGGCCCGATCCTCGGCCTCCATCAACGCCACCTCGGCCGCGGTCAGGTCGCCGTTGGCCGGCAGCAGATCGAACTTCATCTCCTCGACCCTAACGCGCACGGCACTGGCCTCTGCCTCACCCAGCAGCACTTCGCAGATGGTCGCCTGGTCCGCGCCCAGCTCCACGCCCGAGCCCGTAGTGGCATTGCCCTGCGGGTCCATATCGACCAGCAGCACACGCTTTTCCAGCTCGGCCAGTCCGGCAGCCAGGTTCAGGGCAGTTGTCGTCTTGCCGACACCACCTTTCTGGTTGGTCACGGCCACGATGCGGCAGTTTCGTTCGCTCATAATCGGCTGCTGTCTGCGGTAATGATAGCCAGGCAACGACGTGCGTCCAGACCTGGCACTTCAAGCTCAACAAGCTCGACATTGTACGCGTCCGGCACGGCCTTGAGCTCGTTTTCCTCGACCCGGGCCTTCAGTGCCAGCAAACGAGCGCCTTGATCAAGCCAGGTACGATGCCAGTCGACCAGGCGCGCCAAGGGCGCCAGCGCCCTGGCGGTGATGGTATCGGGCACCGGCTCCGGGCCCAGCGCCTCCAGCCTGGCGTGCACCGGCTCGATATTGTCAAGACCAAGTTCACGCCGAACCTGGCGCAGGAAACGCACTTTCTTGCCATTGCTGTCGACCAGGCGAAATTGCAGCCCAGGCTCGGCAATCGCCAGCGGCACGCCCGGCAGGCCGGCACCGGTACCCGAGTCCATCACCAGCGGGCCGCACAGGAACCCCTTCACGCTGAGGCTGTCAAGCAGGTGTCGTGCTAACATTTCCTCCGGCTGATCAATGGCGGTCAGGTTATAGGCCTTGTTCCAGTGCGCCAGCAGCGCCAGGTAACGCAACAGGCAGCCACGCTGCTCGGCCGTCAATGCCAGTTTCAGGGCATCCAGACCAACCGCCAAATCGCTATCCAGGCTGGCCCACTTGGCCGCCAGACCGCTAAGGTGCTCCACTTTCCAGGGTTTCCGATTCGCATGAAGAAGAGTCTGATTATAGGGTTGATCGTGGCGGCCGCCATCTGGCTGCTGCTGCTTCCGGCCGCTGTGGGTCTGTTTCTCAATGACCGCGCGCCGGGCTGGCTGGAGGGTGAAGACCGCAGCCTGCGCCAGGATTTCGCGCCCGGGTGGTTCACTTCGCGCCTGCAGGCCAGCGACGGTGAGTCTTACTGGCTAAGGCTGCGCGCCCGCCACTTGCCACCGCTGGGCCAGGGCTGGTTCCGTGTTCGCGGTGAACTGACCACACCGTTCTCCGGCCAGCCGCTCAACCTGACCGGTCGCCTGCGCCTGGACGGCGAGACCGACATCGAAATCGAGGGGCACGAACTGACCGTGCTGGCCGATCCTGCGGTTCAGTCTTCCTCTGCGCGCATTCAGGCCAATCGCAATCGCCGAGGTGCCACCCGAATCGACCTCGACCTGGCCGGGCTCAGCCTGCACGATGCGCTGGGCAACCGACTCTACTACGATCTGGTCGAAGGGCTGGTCAGCTGGCGCCAGCGTGGCAACGGTCTGGCCAGCGCCGGCTTGCAGCTGAGCTTCGATGGCCTGGAGGGGCTGCGCCTTACCCTGGAGGCCGAGTCCATGAACATGGTTGCCCTGGCCGAGTTGCGCGACGGGCTTGAACAGTTGCGAGCCGCGCCACCCGACAGCGTTGATCAGCGCCTGGCCGCGCTGGGCATTGCCGCAGCCTGGCAGCAGATCAATGCCAGCGGCCTGGCCGTCACCTTGCACGAGTTCGGGCTGGGTCCACACACCCGCTTCCAGGGGCAATGGAACGCCCGTCAGCGCCAGCCCGACATCACCGGTCAAGGCCGGGTTGCGGCGCTGATGGAAGGTCTGGCACCGCTGGTCGGCCTGATCCGCGGTCTGGACCCGGTCGAGAGCGAACGCCAAACCGCCAACTGGATCCAGACCCTGGTCGAGGGCGGCTGGCTGCGCATTGACGGCGCCGAATTCGAGTTTCGCTACCCGCCGCCCTCCGGCGAATTGAATCTGCCGCTGCCCGGCTCAAGCCCCTGAGGGCGAGGTATCGTCAGTTTCGACCTGGGCGCTTTGCCCCTCCTCGAGCTCATCGCTGACCTCGAGCACCGGCGCCAGTTCGCGGTGATGCAGGCAGGCCACCTGGTTGCCGTTCTCCAGCGTTTCCAGTAACGGCACTTCACGCTGGCAGGCATCGGTCGCATGCGGGCAGCGGGTATGGAAGACACAGCCGGCTGGCGGATTCAGCGGCGAAGGAATATCGCCTTCCAGCGAACGTCGGGCCCGCGCCCGCTCCTTGACCGGGTCGGGGATGGGCACCGATTCGATCAGGGCCCGGGTATAGGGATGGCGCGGCTGCAGGTAGATGCTGTCGCGATCGGCCACCTCCATGATTCGACCCAGGTACATCACCAGCACCCGGTCGGACACGTGGCGCACCACGGACAAGTCATGGGCGATGAAGATCAGTGACAGCTGCAGCTTTTTCTGCAGATCCTTGAGCAGGTTGACTATCTGGGCCTGAATCGAGACATCCAGGGCGCTGACCGGCTCGTCACAGACCACCAGGCGCGGGTTGACCACCAGCGCCCGGGCGATACCGATGCGCTGGCACTGGCCACCGGAAAACTCGTGCGGGTAGCGATTGATCTGCTCGGGCAACAGGCCGACCAGTTTCATGATGCCCTGAACGCGCTCTCGCACCTGCATGCGTGACATCGAAGGATAGAAGGTCTTGAGTGGTTCAGCGACGATGTCGCCAACGGTCATGCGCGGATCCAGCGAGCCCTGTGGATCCTGGAAAATCAGCTGGATCTCACGCCGCTTGACGCGCATCTGCTCCTCGCTCAGCCCAACCAGGTCCTCACCGAGCCAGACCACCGCGCCCGACTGCGCACGGACCAGGCCCAGGATGGCGCGCGCCAGGGTCGACTTGCCGCAGCCCGACTCGCCAACGATGCCCAGGGTCTCGGCCGAATGCACGTTGAAGCTGACCGCATCGACTGCACGGATGGTGTAGTGGTCGCGACGAAACAGACGACCGGTTTCGACCCGGAAATGCACCGACAGGTCGCGCACTTCAAGAACCGGTGAACGCATCAGCTGGCCGCCTTTTCGGTTGATGGCAAGGCCTCGAGGTGGCAGCGCTTGTGGTGACCCTCGCCAACCGCCTCGAAGGCGGGTCGCTCCAGGCATTTCTCCCAGGCATAGCGGCAACGCTCGGAAAACGGGCATCCGCTTGGAATGTCGAGCAGGTTGGGCGGATTGCCGGGAATGGCGTTGAGAATGCCGGAGCGGACCTGGTCAAGGCGCGGCACCGAGTTGAGCAGGCCCTCGGTATAGGGATGGCGCGGGCTGGCAAACAGCGTGTCGATGTCGGCCAGTTCCATCTCCTGCCCGGCATACATCACCAGCACCCGGTCGCACAGACCGGCCACCACTCCCAGGTCATGGGTGATGAGCAGGATGGCGGTTGACGACTTTTCCGACAGCTCCCCCATCAGGCTGTTGATCTGCGATTGCACGGTCACATCCAGGGCCGTGGTCGGCTCGTCGGCAATCAGCAAGTCCGGCTGGCACAGCAAACCCATGGCAATCATGATGCGCTGACACATACCGCCAGACAACTCGTGTGGATACTGGCGCATGCGCTGCTCCGGATCACTGATCCGGACCAGCCGCAACATCTCGCGGGCACGCTCGCGCGCCTCACGCCGCTTGAGGTTGCGGTGATGGGTCAGCACCTCGATCAGCTGATCGCCCACGCTCATGTAGGGGTTGAGCGACGACACAGGATCCTGAAAGATCATCGAGATCTTGGAGCCGCGCACACGGGTCAGCTCGGCCAGGGACATGCCCAGCAGTTCCTGGCCACGAAACTTTATCGAACCGGTCGCGCGCCCGTTGTCGGCCAGCAGGCCCATGATGGCCAGCGCCGTCTGGGTCTTGCCCGACCCCGACTCACCGACCAGACCCAGGGTTTCCCCCGGATCCAGATCGAAACTGATGCCGTTGACCGCATGCACCACCCCGTCGGGGGTGTCGAAGGATACGGTCAGATCACGAACTTCAAGCAGGGCCATGGGTCCTCCGCTGGGGCGTCGGACGGGAAGAGGGGGAGAGGGGGAGAGGGGGAGAGGAGGAACAACGAAAGTCACGGGCGCGACCAGATGTGGCTGCGGTCATCGCGCCTTTGCCAATCAAGATGTTCGTCGTCTCATCAATCATCGTCATTTCCATCAATTTAGCGCCTCTACTTCTCCCTTCTATCCCTCTCTTCCTCTCCCCCTCTCCCCGCGCGCAGCGCCCAACGCGCCGCGCTCACAACCTGTCCTTCGGATCCAGGGCGTCGCGCAGTCCGTCACCGAGGAAGTTGAAGGCGAACAGGGTGGCGGCCAGGAAACCGGCCGGGAACAGCAGCGACCAGGGGGCTGTCTCCAGCTCCTGGGCACCCTCGTTGACCAGGGCACCCCAGGAAGTCAGGGGCTCCTGTACGCCCAGGCCAAGAAAGCTCAGGAAACTCTCGACCAGGATGACCTGCGGAATGGTCAGGGTAACGTAAACCACCACCACGCCGAGCAGGTTGGGCACGATATGGCGGCGGATGATCTGGAACTCGGTCGCGCCACAGGCGCGGGCCGCTTCGACAAAGTCCTTGTTTTTCAGGCTCAGGGTCTGACCCCTGACGATGCGGGCCATGTCCAGCCAGTTGATGGCGCCGATGGCGACGAAGATCAGGAAGATGTTGCGGCCGAAAATCACCATCAGGAGAATGACGAAAAACATGAACGGCATGGCATAGATGGCATCGACGGATCGCATCATCAGGTTGTCGACCCGGCCACCGAAGTAACCCGCCACGGCACCGTAGGAGATGCCAATCACCAGCGAAACCAGCGTGGCGACCAGGCCAACCAGCAGCGAAATCCGGCCGCCGATCATGGTCCTGGCAAACAGGTCGCGACCCAGGGCATCGGTACCGAAGACATGCCCGGTTTCCAGCGATGGCGGCGTGGAATAGTTGTCCCAATCGGGAATTTCATGATCCCACTGGCTGAGCATGGGGCCAACGATAACCAGCATGATCATGACCCCCAGAATAATCAGCGCAGCCACCGCAGCGCGATTTTTCAGCAGGCGATGCCAGGCGTCGACGTAAAGTGATCGGCCCTTGATTCTCCGCGTATCCAGGGCTTGCTCGAAGGCGTCCCTTACCACTTCGTTCATGGCCCGATCTCCGCATCGTCATACCGAATCCGGGGATCCAGCCAGGCATAAAGCAGGTCAACCAGGAAATTGAACAGGATGATCAGAATGCCGTACAGGATGACCACACCCATGACCAGCGTGTAGTCCCGGTTCAGCGCGCCCTGGACAAAGTAGCTGCCGATACCGGGAATGGTGAAGATCCGCTCTACCACAACCGAGCCGGTCAGGATCGCGGCCGCCGCCGGCCCCAGGTAGGAAATCACCGGCAACAGCGCCGGCTTGAGGGCATGATGGATCAATACGTCTTTTTCCGGCATGCCCTTGGCGCGGGCCGTGCGAATGAAGCTGGAATGCAGCACTTCGATCATCGAGCCACGGGTGATGCGGGCGATGTAGGCAATCATCGGCAGGGCCAGGGTGACCACCGGCAAGACCATGCGCGAGGGCGTGAATTCCCAGCCCCCGGCCGGCAGCCAGCCCAGGATGATGGCAAACAGCAGAATCAGCAGCGGCGCCATGACGAAATTGGGAACGGAAATGCCAATCATGGCGATACTCATCACCGAGTAATCGGCCGGGCGATTCTGGCGAAACGCGGCCCAGGCACCAATCGGTATGCCGATCAGCAAGGCCAGAATCAGGGCCAAAGCCCCCAGCGTGAAAGACACCGGCGCACCCTGGGCGATCAGGTCGTTGACGGTCCAGTCCAGGTAGTGAAACGAAGGACCGAAATCAAGCCGGACAATCTGCCAGAGGTAGCGGCCGTACTGAAACAGCAAGGGCTCATCGAGATGGTACTTGGCCGCCAGGTTGGCCTCGATTTCCGGCGGCAATGCGCGTTCGGAGTCAAACGGCCCACCTGGCGCGATCCGGATCAGGAAAAACGCGAACGTGATCAGCAAAAACAGGGTCGGCACCGCCGAAGCCAGGCGCTTGAGGCTGAAATTCAGCATGGCGAACGAAAAGCCTCTCGCAAAGGCGCGAAGTCGCAAGGAAAGAAAGTAAAGTCAGTCATGAAGCTGGTTTACGATTCTCGCTATTCCATTTTTCATAAGCACCTCATTGAAGTTCAACAGCAGACCCAACTTCAGACCTGACAACTTCAAGTAGGTTAGCAGTTGTTTCTTGTGTGAAGAGCCAAGCGTCTCTACCGCCTTGATCTCCAATATCACCTTGCCATCCAGAATCAGGTCGGCTCGAAAAGCGATATCGAACTCCATTCCGTCATAGCTGAGTGGAACCGGCACTTGGCGTTTGACTTCAAGGCCACGGTCGGTCAGCTTTCTCTCCAGTACAGTTTCGTAAACAGACTCCAGCAACCCGGGCCCCAGATTTCGATGCAGCGAGATCGCCTCTTCAACCACTAACAGCGAAATCTCGTTTTCGGTCCGCCCCTGCGAGCTTTGCATCTTTGCGACTTTGCGAGAGGCTTTCAATTCAATCACCGTTATCCGGCTCGACATCAGCATCCGCCTGGGTGTCCTTACCCGGCTCGGCATCGGCCGTGGTGCGGTCTCGGACCAGGAACATGTGGCGGCTGAGGTGCTGGTCCATGATGTTTTCCTGCCAGCCTTTCAGGCGCGGGTCGACCAGGCGCTTGGAGACATAGGTGAATACCGGCAGGATGACCTGGTCGGCCAGCAGCGTGCGCTCGGCCTCGACCATCAGGTTGCGGCGACGCGCCGGAATGCGCTCGGCGGCGATCTGTTCAAGCAGTCGGTCGAAGCTGGGGTTGTCATAGCCGGCGTCATTTCGACCGTGACCTGAGTGATACAACTCGAGAAAGCTGAAGGCATCCTGGTAGTCGCCAATCCAGCCGGCTCGAAAAACCTGGGTAACACGGCGCTGGGCCCGGTTCTGCAAAAACACCCGGAACTCTTCGTTGACCATGCGGGTACGCACACCCAACACCTGCTTCCACATCGCGGCCACGGCCACGGCGATGCGGCGATGGTTCTCGGAGGTGTTGTAGCGCAGCTCGACGGTGAGCGGATTGGATTCCGAGTAACCGGCTCGATGGTAAAGCCGAAGGGCTTCGGCTTCACGCTCCTGCTGGGTCCACTCGGCGTACTCCGGCAGGGGTGGCTCGTAATCGGGCAAGCCGGCCGGAACCAGATTGAAGGTCGGGATTTCACCGAAACGACTGACCCGCTCGGTGATGATGTCGCGGTCGATGGCCAGGTTCAGGGCCCGGCGCAGCTCAGGGTTGTCCTGGAAGGGATAGCGAGTCAGGTTGAATGAAAAGTAGTAGGTACCGAACCAGGGCGCCACCATCAGCGCCTCGGACATGTGTTCGGTCAGCCAGCGAAACTGGCCACTGGGGACCTGGTAGGTCCAGTGCAGATCACCGGCCCGGAAACGGTTGAACTCGGTGTTTTCGTCCTCGAACGGAAAGTAGACAACCCGTTCGATGAATACGTTGGTGGCGTCACGAAAGTGCATGTTGCGGAGCAGTTCGATGCGCGAACGCACCTGCCAGTCGGCCAGCACGAAGGCGCCGTTGGAGACCAGGTTGCCGGGACGCACATGGGAACTGCCGTGGGCATCGAAGCTGGCCCGATGTACCGGGTAAGTCGTCGGGTGGGTCAGCAAGCCGAGAAAGTAGGGGGTAGGATCATCCAGCCGAACCTGGAAAGTGGTTTCGTTAAGGGCCGACACACCCAGGGTTTCCGGCTCTGCCTGACCGGAAAGGATGGCCGTGGCATTGGCCACCGGGGCCAGCATGCGACTGTAGGCAGATGCTGTTTTTGGACTGACCACGCGGCGCCAGGACCAGACGAAATCCTCGGCCGTTACCGCCTCACCAGTGCTCCAGCGCCCGTTTGGATCGAGGTAGAAGGTGTAGGTCAGGCCATCACGACTGATGTCCCAGTGGATGGCCGCGCCGGGCACGATACGTCCGTCGGGGTCGGTGGTGGTCAGTCCCTCGAACAGGTCGCGCAGGATATTGGCCGAGGGTACCCCTTCGGCCAGGTGCGGATCCAGGGTCTGGGGTTCTTCGCCGTTACCGCGGAAAAGCACCTGTGATTCGGCCAGCAGCGCCGGCAGCGGCAGGCCGGCCTCGTCAAGCTCCAGGATTACAGGTACCGGCAGCCGGGGCGCGCGCACCACTTCCCCATCGGCATCACGCTCGGAACAGCCAATGAGCGCCGGCAACAGGGCCAGCGACAGAAGCAGCACGGCCAGGCGATTCATCGCAACGACAGCCAGCGAGACAGGTGAATATCCATCAGGTTATCTTCAAAGCCCTCAACATCGGCATGAACCAGGTGACGGGATACATAGTAGTACAGCGGGATGATCACTTGCTGCTCCAGCATGCGTTGCTCCGCCTGGCGCAGCAGTTCCAGGCGCTGCTCACCACTGGCCGATCCGGCCTGTGTCATCAGGCGATCGAATTCGGCGTCGTGCCAGAAGCTGTAATTGAGCGGGCTGTCGGACTCGAATAGCTGGAGAAAATTGGCCGCATCACGCCAGTCGGCGATCCAGCCCCCGCGCACGATTTCGGTAATCCGCCCCTGGCGGCGATTGGCCACGAATACTTTCCACTCTTCGTTGACCTGGCGGGTCTGCACGCCGAGATGCTCGCGCCACATCGCGGCCACCGCCGCGGCCATGCGGCGATGGGCCAGCGAGGTATTGAAGCGCAGCTCGACGCGCAGCGGCCGGCGCTCGCTGTAGCCGGCCTGGCGGTAAAGCCGCTGCGCCTCGGCGATACGCTCGGCCTGGCTGCGCGGGTCTCCGGGATCGGTCTTCGGCCAGCCCGGCATGCCTGGCGGCACCAGCTGCCAGGCCGGCACCTCACCGGCACCGAGCACACGCTCGGTCAGCAGCTCTCGATCGATGGCCAGGCTCAGCGCCTGGCGCAAGGCCAGGTTATCGGCAAAGGGTTCACGCTGGTGATTGAAGACCAGGAAGAACGAGCCCAGGTAGGGTGCGATCCGGAGCTCATCGCCAAACAGCTCGCGCAGCCAGGCCAGCCGACCAGGCGGAATGGTCTCGGTAATGTGCAACTGGCCGGCTCGGTAGCGTGACAACTCCACGTTCGGCTCCTCGATCACGTGCCAGCGCACGGCATCCAGGGAAATCTGCTCGGCCTCACGCCAGTAGGGGTTGGCAAGCAGCGCTATATGCGACCCCGGGATGCGCTGCGCCAGCATGAATGGTCCACTGAAGCGGCTTGCGTCTCCAGCCCAGGGATAGGTCACCGGATGGGTCAGCAGTTCGGCCAGCCAGGGCACCGGGCGAACCAGCTCGATCTCCAGACGATCAGGGGCCACGGCCCGAATACCGACCGCGTCGGCGCTTGCCTGGCCCATCCGGCGCGCACGGGCACCGACCACCACGTCGAGCAAGCCGACCGTGGGCGAACCCGTAGCCGGGTCCAGGGCACGGCGCCAGCCAGCGACGAAATGCTCGGCCAGAATCGGCTCGCCGTCCGACCAGCGCGCCGAATCATCGAGTTCGAAGGTCCAGGTCCGGCCGTCGTCACTGATCGTCCAGCCCCGTGCCGCACCGGGAATCAACTCGGCCCGCGCATTGAAGCTGACCAGGCCCTCGTGCAGGTCGCGCAGCACGTTGAGCGCGCTGAGACTCTGGGCCAGGTGGATGTCGAGCGCGTCCGGCTCCGGCCCGAGGCCTCGGTGCAAGGTGTTGTCGTCCGCCTGGCAGGCCAGCGACCACAGCAACAGGACCAGCAGCAGGCCGGCCCGGGCCAGGTTTGAACGAATGCAATCGAAAGGGAGTTGAACCGGTCGTATAGTTGCGGTCTGCATGCAGGCTTGCACCAAAAGGGCGATAATCGCCCCTCCATTCTAGCCTCGGGCGACGCCGTGAAACCGGACGATATTCTCACTGACAAGCGCGAGCTGGCCGCCTGGCTGGAATCAGGCTGCAAGCCCCCAAGTGACTGGCGCATCGGCACCGAGCATGAAAAGTTCGGTTTCTGCACCGAGACGCTCAAGCCCCTGCCCTACGGTGGCGAACGCGGCATCCGCGCGATGCTCGAGGGCCTGGCGGCGCGGTTCGACTGGGAGATCGTCGCCGAAGACGGCCTGCCGATCGCGCTGAAAAAGCCGGATGGCTGTTCCATCACCCTGGAGCCGGGCGGGCAGCTCGAGCTGTCCGGCGGCCTGCTCGATAACCTGCACCAGACCTGCAGCGAGGTCAACGGCCACCTGGCCGAAGTCCGCGCCATCGCCGAACCGCTGGGTATCGGCTTCATTGGCTTGGGCTTCCACCCCACCGCCCGGCGCGAGGATATCGAGTGGATGCCCAAGGCGCGCTACGTGATCATGCGCAACTACATGCCCAAGGTCGGGTCAATGGGCCACGACATGATGAAACGGACTTGCACGGTTCAGGTCAACCTGGATTTTTCCAGCGAGGCCGACATGGTGGCCAAGTTCCGCGCCTCGCTGGCCCTGCAACCGATCGCCACGGCCCTGTTTGCCAACTCGCCGTTCGTCGAGGGCAAGCCCAGCGGTTTCCTGAGCTATCGCAGCCAGGTCTGGACCGATACCGACCCCGACCGCACCGGCATGCTGCCCTGGGTTTTCGAGTCGGGCATGGGTTTCGAGCGCTACGTGGACTGGATGCTGGACGTGCCGATGTACTTCGTCCGCCGCGACGGGCGCTACATCGATGTTGCCGGCCATTCCTTCCGCGACTTCCTGGCCGGCAAGCTGCCGGGCCTGGAAGGCCAGTACCCGACCCTGGCCGACTGGGAAGATCATATGACCACGGCTTTTCCGGAGGTGCGACTGAAGCGCTTTCTGGAAATGCGCGGCGCCGACGGCGGACCCTGGAGACGCCTGTGTGCCCTGCCGGCCTTCTGGGTCGGGCTGCTCTACGACCAGCAAAGCCTTGACGCCTGCCTGGAACTGACCCGCGACTGGACCCTGGCCGAGCGCCAGGCCCTGCGCGACGATGTCGCCCGCATCGGTCTAAAGGCAAAAATACGCGGCAAGAGCGTACGCGACATCGCCACCCGCCTGCTCAAGCTGGCCCGCCAGGGCCTGGCCAGACGCCAGCGCCTCAACGGCGCCGGCGACCACGAAGCCGGCTTCCTCAACCCCCTGGAAGAAGTCGTCGACCGCGGCACCACCCCGGCCGAGGTCAAGCTGGCCGCCTTTGAGACCCGCTGGGAAGGCGATATCCGGCGGATATTTCGGGAGTTTGCCTATTGAGGGGAGAAGGGGAGAAGGGGAGAGGAAGAGAGGGAAGACGGGAGAGGATTGGATACTTCGGGCATCAAGCCCCGTAGCATGCCCCCCGGCCACGTTGGGCTGGGCTACGAGTTGTCGGGGCGTATCAGACGTCTAAACATCTGACGCCCTTTCCAGCTTCGCATCTATTCTGAACCAGAGATAACCAAGTGCAGTCACAGCCTGGGTTCGTGTATGGTTTTGGTGGGTGACTTGGCTGGACCACTATCGCTTGGATACTGGTGGTCAGTGGCACAAAGGATTGATTAATGGATATTCGCAGACCGCAGGCGCGGGGACGGCGCTGGCGGCAAGTTTTGACCTGGGTAGTGCCTGTCATTCTGGTGCTGGTGCTGATGGGCGTGGCCACGGCCTTGCTGCAGCGCCCGCCCGCGGTCGATGCCGAGCGGATCTGGACCGGCACGGTCGAGCGCGGGGAGCTGGTGCGCGAGGTCGCCGCGGCCGGCACGCTGGTGGCACCGCGGCTGCGGGCTGTTACCAATCGCAACGCCGGGGTAATCGAGGAAGTACTGGTATTGCCCGGCGACCAGGTCAACAGCGGCGATGCCTTGATTGTCATGAGCAGCCCGGACCTGGACGAAGAGCTGGCCAGCGCACGCTGGGACCTGGCCGCCGCCGAGGCCGAGGAAGCCGTGCAGCAGGTCGAGGCCGAGAACCGGCGCCTGGACCTGATTGCGCAGCTGGCCCAGGCTGAATCGGAGTACACCGGCGCGCTGCTGGAACTCCAGGCCCAGGAAGAGCTGGCCGATGCCCAGGTATTTTCAGCCATCGAACTGGAGCGCTCGCGTCTTCGGGTCAGCCAGCTGCGCCGTCGCCTCGAAGCCGAGCAGGCGCGCAGCGAAAGAGCACCCGAACTGCGCCAGGCCCAGCGCGATGCCGCCCAGGCCCGGCTTGCCCGTCACCGCGACAAGGTCGCCCATCTTGAAGGTCTGGTGGAGCTGCTCAGCGTCCGGGCACCAACCGACGGAATCGTCCAGGATGTCCTGGTCCAGGAAGGAGAGCGCCTGGGCGCCGGCCAGCTGGTGGCACGCATTGTTGACCCCGAACACCTGATTGCCCGCCTGCGCGTCCCCGAACGCGAGGCATCGGATGTGCTGATCGGGCTGCCGGTCAGGCTGGAGCTGGGCCGCGAAACCATCGCCGGCGAAGTCAGCCGGGTCGACCCCAGCGCCCGCGATCGTCATATCGACGTCGACGTTGCCCTGACATCCGATCGGCTGCCGGGTTTGCGTCCGGACCAGAGTATCAGCGGTCGAATCGAGCTGGAGCGCCTGGACGATGTCCTGTACCTGCCGCGACCGGCCCAGGCGCGCAGCGAGGGACAGCAACTGATCGTCTTCGTCGTCGACAACGGCGAGCGTCATGCCCGCCGGCGCGAGGTCGAAATCGGCCGCCTGTCGGCAAGACACGCGGAAATCATCGCCGGCCTTAATCCCGGCGAGCGTGTTGTGCTGGCCGACCTGAGCGAGTTCGAGGATCACGAACGGGTAAGACTGCGCCAATAAATCTGAAAGCCAAGGAAGCCAAGCCTGTGAACCAGAAACAGCCCCTGATCGCACTGCGCGATCTGCGCCGCATCTACACCACCGATCAACTGGAAACCCATGCCCTGGCCGGCCTCGACCTGGACATCGCGCGGGGCGAATACCTTGCCATCGAGGGCCCCTCGGGCTGCGGCAAGTCGACCCTGCTGTCGGTGCTGGGCCTGCTCGACGAGCCCAGCTCGGGCGAATACATCCTCGCCGGCGTGCCGACCACCGAGATAGACGCCGAAGAGCAGGCACGGCTGCGCAACCGCGAGATCGGATTCATCTTCCAGAGCTTCAACCTGATCCCGGAGATGAGCGTGCGCGAAAACGTCGAGCTGCCGCTGATCTACCGCGGTGGCTTCGATGGCAAGGCCCGCCGCCAGGCCGCAGAGGAAGCGCTCAAGCGGGTCGGCATGGACCACCGCGCCGACCACCGTCCCGGCCAACTCTCCGGTGGGCAGCAGCAGCGCGCCGCCATTGCTCGCGCCCTGGTCGGACAACCGTCGCTGCTGCTGGCCGACGAGCCGACCGGCAACCTGGACAGTGAATCGGGCGAACAGGTCATGGACCTGCTTGGCGAACTGCACGATGGCGGCACCACCCTGGTCATGGTCACCCACAACCCCGACTACGCGGCCCGGGCCGGCCGCCGGCTGCGTATGCAGGACGGCCGGATAGAACATGATCCGGGAGCGGGCGGGGCATGATTGCCGGATTCCTTGTCGATCTGAGGCACGCCGTCCGGGTCTATCGCAAGACCCCGTGGCAGACCGCGCTGGCCGTACTGATGCTGGCCTCGGCCATGGCCCTGGTCAGCACCATGGCCGGATTGTGGTCTGAACTCAACCTCGACGACAATGCCGGCCTGGTGAATGATCGCGGCCTGGTCACCATTGGTCAACGCGGCGACATGCCGATGGGCGTGCTGTCAGCCAACGGCGTGCGTGAACTGAAAGCAGCAAGCCAGACCCTGATGCACATCAGCGGCGGCTCCCTGTTTGGCGGCTTGGGCGACATCGAACTGGAGGGTCGCACGCTGGAAGGGGTTGCCGAGCCGGTGCTGCCCGACTATTTCGAGACCGTGCAGCCGCGCCTGGCCCTTGGCCGCGGGCTGACCGAGGAGGACTTTAGCGACGATGGTGCCTACGTTCTGGTCCTGAGCCACCAGCTCTGGCAAGCGCACTTTGACGGTGACATGGGAATCATCGGGCGCGAAGTCGAGATGGCCGATCAGCGCTGGCGCATCGTCGGCGTGGCTGATCCCGAGTTCAACGGCCTGTCATCGAATCGCATTGCCTTCTGGCTGCCCTATCGCCGCTTCATGGCCGACCTTCAGCAGGGCATGCCGCTGCAGATGGTCGACGACTTTCCGTTTTTCCGCATCGTCGCGCGGCGCGCTTCGGGCACTGGCCTTGGCGCAGTTGAAGAGGAGTTGCGCAACCTGGTTGTTGACCTGCCCCGACCGGCCATGGGCCAGCCCCTGACTGCAGATCGCCTGCTGGTTGTCAACGGCATCGTCGACAACCCGGAAGCGCAGCGCGCGGCCCAGCGCCAGACCAATCTGCTGTTGGCCGCCGCCGTTCTGATCGCCCTGGTCGCGGCGGTGAATATCGGTATCTTTCTGCTTGCCCGTGCGCCCACCCGCCGGCGCGAGCTGGCCCTGCGTCAGGCCGTAGGTGCCGGCAGGCGGCGCCTGGCCGGCCAGCTGCTGGTCGAGGCCGCGCTCCTGGTCGTGGCCGCCACCGGGCTGGGGCTCGTCTTGTCAATCTGGCTGGCGCTGGCCTTTCGCGAGCTTGACCTGTTCGAGCAGATTGAACTGTCCGGCGGCTGGCTGGACTGGCCTGCTCTGGGTTTCAGCGCGGGACTGGCGGCGCTGTTGACCGCGCTGGTTGCGCTGGTTCCCATGGCCCTGATCCGGCAGCGTCGCTTGAGCGAAGACGCACGCCAGATCAGCGCCCGACCCGGTCGTTTCCAGCATGCCGCCGGTCTCGTTCAGCTTGGCCTGGCCGGTCTGGTCGGTGCCGTGGCCCTGGGCTTTCTGGCTCACCTCTGGCTGCTGGGCCAACGCGACCTGGGCCTGCAGCCCGACCGGGTAACTGTGGCCACGGTTTCACTGGAGTCACGTCCAACCGGCAGCGCCATCGTCATGCCCGATGCGGCAGCCATCGAGGCATCCCGCAGCGCAATCCGTGATCGCATCGGTTCCTTGCCGGGGGTTGAAGTCGTAGCCTTTGCATCGCCGCTGCCGGGTCAGCGCATGATCTCAACCGGCAACTATGAAATCGAGGGCGAGCAGATCAACGCACGCATGGTCAACGTCTCACCCGGCGTGGTTGAAGCCCTTGGCCTGCGCCTGCTGCATGGTCGAGACTTTGAGAGTGAGAACGAGCCCGGCATGATCGTCTCGCGCCGTTTTGCCGAAACGGCCTGGGGCCAGACCGATGTGGTCGGGCGCTTTGTCAGAGAAGGTGACGCCGGACGCGTGATCGGGGTCGTTGATGATGTGCAGTTTCGACACCCGGACATGCCGGCTGAGCCAATCGTCTTGGCAACGCAATCCGGGATGGCCGGGTTCATGGCCAGCATCATCATTCGCGGCCGCGTCGATCCGGACCTGGTCGAGGCGCGGATCAACGAAGGCCTGGCATTGATCATGGACGATCTCAGGGTTCACCGGATCCGGGGCCTGGACGAGCTGCTCGGTGAATTGACCGTGATCGACCGAGCGCGCGCTCGGGTGACAGCGCTGTTCGGTGTGGTCATTGTGCTGATGGCCGCGTTCGGTTTTTTTGCCATGCAACGCTTCCTGGTCGCCAGTGGCCGCCGCGAAATCGCCGTGCATATGGCGCTTGGTGCCGGGCCTTCCAGCGTTCGCAGGCGTGTGGTGTTTGGTGGACTGAAGCTGGGGCTTCCCGGCCTGGTCTTCGGCACGCTGCTGGGCCTGATCGCGGTGACCTGGCTGACCAATGATCTGGTCAGCACTGCGGTCTCGCCGCTCCACATCAGCGCCGTGACCGCGCTGGGCTTGCTGCTGGTGATGCTGGTTTCCACATTGCAACCGGCCTGGCGAGCGGCACGCTTGAGCCCCGGGGCGCTGCTGAAGGATCCGTAGCCATGATGACGAGTACGCGGCCTGCCAGGGGAGGCGAATGCGCATGACCAAGGGTGGCAGGAAACAGGACCAGGGAGGAGCCCAAAGATGATTGCCGGGTTTTTCGCCGATCTCAGGCACGCCGTCCGGGTCTATCGCAAGACCCCGTGGCAGACCGCGCTGGCCGTAC
>RECK01000457.1 GCA_007694055.1 Wenzhouxiangella sp. | reverse complement strand
CGGTCACCGGCGATACCTGCACCCCGGTCAACACCGGCGGTGATCAGTGGCTGGCCGAAAACATCGTGGAAGACTGCGCCGTCGAGGCCAATTTCCTGATCAACACCTACACGGTTGCCGCCAGCGCGGCTTCCGGGGAGGGCTCGATCACCCCGCCCAGTCAGTTGGTTGACCATGGTTCCGACGCCACCTTCACCGTAACGCCGGCAACCGGCTGGTCGCTGGACTCAGTGGTCGGTGATACCTGCACGCCGGGCAACACCGGCGCCGATCAGTGGCTGGCCGAAAACATCGTGGAAGACTGCGCCGTCGAGGCCAGCTTCCTGATCAACACCTACACCCTTGGTGGCACCGTCAGCGGCCTTGAGGGCAGTGGCCTGGTGCTGTCGCTGGACGACGTGGAAACCTTGTCGATTGCGGCCAGCGGTGCATTCACTTTCCTGGCCGAACTCGATCACGGAACGGCCTGGAGTGTATCGGTGGAGACCCAGCCAGCCGGCCCTGCGCAAACCTGTTCGGTTTCCAACGGGTCTTCGCCGGGCATTACCGGTGATGTGGACAACATCTCGGTGGTTTGCAGCACCGACGCCTTCGAAATCAGCGGCACCATCGCCGGCTTGACCGCGTCGGGCCTGGTTCTGAACCTGAATGGCAGCGAGAGCCTGCCGCTTGGCGCCGGTTCAACCAGCTTCCAGTTCGCCGACGCCGTGGCCGATGGCAGCGACTACCTGGTTAGGGTCGAAACCCAGCCGGATGGGCAGTGGTGCGAAGTCAGCGATGGTCAGGGCACGGTGTCCGGTGGTCCGGTCGAGGATGTGCGGGTCAGCTGCAGTGATGTCGGCATCAGCCTGAGCCTGACTGACATCAATTTCGGCTTCGTCATTCTCGGGGTAAAGGAGACCCGCGGCTTCACCGTCAGCAACCCGGGTACCAATCCGTTGATCATCAGCGGCATCACCTCACCGGGCAGCCCCTTCAGCATCATTTCCAACAGCTGCAGCCCCTTGCCGCGAACGTTGAACGCGGGTGAAAGCTGCATGGTGGCCATCGAGTTGGACAGCGGCACGCTCGGCGATTTCGAGGCCGAGATCCTGATCACCAGCAACGCTCAGGACAGCCCGCAAGCCGTGACCGTTCGAGGCGCCATAATCTCACCGCTGGCGGTGCCGCTCCTGAGCCCGCTGGCGCTGTTGCTGCTGATACTGATGCTGCTTGTTGCCGCGAGGGTCAGGATACGTTCACGCCAGAAGGCCTGAGTCGGCTGACTGCCGGGGCCTTCCCCGGCCGCTTCAACCGGGATCAATCCATGGACAAGGGGCCAGGCATTGAATTCAACATCCTTGGAGCGCACACTTAGCCAAAACTTATGACTCGATTGGCAGTTAGGTTGGCGGGACATTCAAAAAGAAACAACGGTTGCGGGACCGCGCCATCCCGCATGGGGCAGAAGTGAACCCTAGGTTTCGGACGGCCCGCTAAGTGGACATCTCCGCCGGTTTAGGCACCCCTCAGCAGGCTGCTGATTTCCCCGAAGTAGACATCATCGTGGGTTTGCCTATTCAGTGCGGCATGGCCGCGCTGGGTGTTGTAGAACCTGAAGTATCGATCCGATCCGGCACGCAAGGCGGCCGGTGTTTCATAGGCCTTGAGGTAGACGTCTTCGTGCTTCACCCGGCGCCACAGCCGCTCGACGAAGACATTGTCCATCCAGCAGCCTTTGCCGTTTGCCGTCCATGCTGATCTGCACCTGATGGGCCTTCAGGACGTCGGCTCCTCAGGATCCGGCGGGGACCGGCAGGCGCCGGCAGCCAGCACCAGAGTTAAAGTGCGGGGTAATCGGAACTCCATGATCTACCACCTCCCTCATTGCCCCAGCTTCGAATCAGTCAGCCCCCGAAACCGTGTTCCTTTCACCATGGAGCGCGAGGCTCAGGCCGCTGGGCTCCGACGCGCAAGAAATTGTCTGTAGCGAGGCGAGACTGTCTCTACGAGTCAGTCCGTCGCATCTGCGTGGGGACTGGTTCGCCACGGGAAGAGAAAACTGCTGGCTTGTGCGCCTCGAGACCCGGCGGCAGGTGCAGCTGAACAGATGAAAAAAGCCCGGGCCAGTCGCCCGTCCCGGGGTCATTTGGCAGTTTTTCGCCCTAACTACGGCTCGCTGGCCTCAGAATCCCCCTCCGGCCGCCCATCCGAGTCGGATGATTGCACGTGTCACAGTCAGAAAAAGCCGATATTTTCATTTTTCCACAAAATATGCACAATGCTACTGCCATGGATCTCTCCTCATGGCTTTTTTATCATGACTCGCCACTAATCCTTAAGACACTCGTTTGCCGCTTCGCAAATTGATTCTCAAACTCTCCCGGCAACGTCGTCACAGCCACCTCGGCGACGTCAGTCCTTGAAACAGTTCCGACCGGCATCCTTCGCCTGATAAAGCGCCCGGTCAGCCTGGCTGAAGAATTCGCGGCTGGTCATATTGCCGGCTTGGCAAACCGCCACACCTATACTCATCGTGACCCTCAGAGGCTCGCCCTCCAGTGACACATGCTGCGCTTCCGCGGCCGCAATTCTCAGTCGCTCAGCGGTGCTAATGGCGCTGGCCCTGTCGACGCCAGGCATCAGCACACCAAACTCTTCACCACCCAGTCGTCCAGCGATATCTTCTCGACGGGTCAGGAAGTGAATCAGTTCGGCCACCTTGACCAGCACCTGGTCCCCAACCAAATGACCGAATCGGTCATTGACCGACTTGAAGTGATCGAGATCTATCAGCAACAGAGCGGTTGGCGTGTGCAACCTGCGTGCACGACTCAGTTCTCGCCCCATCTGTTCATCAAAGTCGCGCCGGTTTCTCAGCGACGTCAGCGGGTCTGTGAGCGACAGTATGCGCATTTTTTCATGCGCCTCGTGCAGCTCAGTAATATCTGTTGAAATGCCGATCAGCATCGGGGTCAAGTTAGTGCCCTGATCAAATGGTACTTTCACGGTCCAGAAATACCGCGTTCGTCCATCCTCGTTCACAAACGTATCCTGAGCACACTGCGCCTCGCCCGTGCGGAACACCTCGCGGTCGAGACTCTGGATACGCTCGGCCGTTTCCGCATCCATCAGTTCACTGTCACACTTACCGATAATATCGTCAGGCATCTTGCCGAACAGCGCCGCAGATGTGCGGTTGACGTAGTGGAATCGGTGCTCGGCGTCGCGCATGTAAATATGGGCGTCGACATGATCGAGGATGGTGTTGAGCAGTAGGCGCTGGCGCCGCAGTTCTTCTTCGAGCCGCTTGCGCACGGTGATGTCGGCAGCCGTCCCAACCATGCCAATCAGTTGGCCGCTGGCGTCCCTCAAGGGCTTGGTGATGTTTTCAAACACCCGATGCGTTCCATCCGCCATGACCACATGGTTTTCGATGCATACCCGTTCTGTCTGCTGGGCAACGATCTGCAGGTCGACTTCACCGAAACGCTTTGCCAGATCAGGCGGTAGCAGCTGGAAATCCGTCTTGCCAATGACGTCTTCGAGCGCCGAGCCGGTCACTGCCAGGGCCATGCGATTGGCCCATGTGTAACGCCCGGACAAATCTTTGGTATAGACGGCAACTTCGACGGTATCCAATACCTCGCTAAGGTGACCGGCCAGTGCCGCTGCCGACTGTGTGCCCTCCACGAAACAGTTTATTGACGTCATTTCAAAGCCCCCCAAGGCCTGCCGTACCGAAGCGAAAGTAGCATTAATCCGATTGATCGACAATGCCAGCAAGATGTTCCCCTATCTGGTTTTCAGTGTAGAAGCTTCCTGACATGCCACCGTTGATTGCGGCCGAAGCCAACGGCGCCGTCACGACCAGCCGGATGGACAGAGCCAAGTTTGAAGGCAGGTTTGAGGTCTTGTGCATTTGAATATCTCCCCAAATAATTGAGGCGTGCTGTTGCGTTTCAGTCATTGTTTCGACCGGATGAAGCTCGGCCCTGCGATGAATTGGTCACTTGGCTCGCCGAAAAACGAGCTTGAAAAAAGCAGCCGACCCCGCGAGTGAGCCGGCTGCCTGCCCCGTACTCGGGGCCCTCCTACTGCGCAAGGAGTCGGTCAGAAACTGAATCGGGCGCCAAGCTGGATGAGATCAAGACCATCGACATACTCATAACTGGCCTCAAGTGAGAAGTTCGCGGTGAACCGAAAGCCGATACCTCCACCGACCCCGAACTCATCGCTTGTCTCACTGAGACTAAAGGTGCCTCCTGCAACGGGTGCTGAGGCCTTGATCTTGTAGCGGACATAGCTCGGAGAAAGATGGAGGTAAAAACTTTCATTGAGCAGGAATTCAAGTCGAAGCGCTCCACCGAACAGTCCCTCAATCTCAATGTCGACGCCAGCGAACGTGTCGTCCTTGATGCCCACGCCACCGCGAATCTCCGGAATCACAGAGAAGGAATCATTGACCGGAATTCGATAACCTACCGTGCCGACCAGCGCACCAAGCGTAAGGTCCCCTTCGTCGATGTGGTAGTAGGCGAGCCCGGTTGTGAGCTGAGCGAAAGCGGATGTAGACAGCATTGCGAGAAGGCCCGCGGCCAGGATAGAGCGAGCTTTCATTTAAGGCTCCTTCAAAAGTTTGGCGCCATTGGCACCGGAATGACACGGCGAGCAAGCCTCTCGCGCTCTCGATCAATAGGTTCTCTTCGGAGGTTCAGGCTGTTCTTCCTTAGGGAAGGTCTGAAGAAGAACGTTTCTGGGCGACCATTGGCGTGATCGGACCGGAAGCGACAGTTTCAGTCGGTTGTTTCCGCATTTTCTGCTTCCTTTGGATCCGATTCCCGCCTTTCGGGCGGTCACCGGACGCAATTACCCTACGTTGGCTGATAACGCTGCCCGATCAACAGATTCGAGAACGCCGCCAGCACGCTCAGCCGGTTGCGGTTCTTGGCCAGTCCGCGATAGCGGACCTTGGCATAGCCGAACATCCGCTTGATGTAGAAAAACGGATGCTCGACCTTCGCCCGCATCGACGCCTTCAGCTTCTCGGCATGCGCTTCCGGGCTATCAGGATCCATGATCCTGCGCTTGCCGGGCCGGACAGCAACGAAGCATTTGGCCTTCAGCTTCTTTGGTGCAACGTGCTTCTCGATGCCCCGATAGCCCGAGTCACCGAACACGCGCTCCTCATCACCATGCAGCAGTTGATCGACAACCCTCAGATCGTGAATGTTGGCCGGCGTCGTCTCAAGGCTGTGGATAAGACCGAGTGTGTCGTCGACAGCAATGTGCATCTTCATCCCGAAGAACCACTGCTTGCCCTTGCGGGTCTGGTGCATCTCCGGATCGCGCTCGCCCTTCTGGTTCTTGGTCGAGCTGGGGGCGTCAATAATGCTGGCATCGACGATCGAGCCTTCGCGCAGCATCAGCCCCTGCTGCTGCAGGTGGCGATTGACCTCATTGAAAATCTTGTTGCCCAACTTATGGCGCTCCAGGAAGTGGCGGAAGTTGAGAATGGTGGTTTCGTCCGGCAGCGCATCCGACAGCTTCAGGCCGGCAAAACGGCGCATGGACTCGATCTCGTAGAGGGCGTCTTCCATGGCCGGGTCGGACAGGTTGTAGAACAGCTGCATGCAGTGGATCCTGAGCATCGTCTCCAGCGGATAAGGCGGCCGGCCCCGCGTACCTTTGGGATAGTGACGCTTCAGAAGCTTGATCAGCAACACCCATGGGATCAGCGCATCCATGCGCTCAAGGAACCTCTCCCGTCGAGTCTTGCGCTTCTTGTTCTCGTATTCCAGGTCGGCAAAGCTCAGCTGGTCCATGAATTGCGGTCCGGTGGGAAACGATGCCGTTATTATCGCAAAATGGCGATTAATTCAGAGTTGCCTTAGGGCTCTGCCACCATTTCCGGAAAGAATTCGCGAACCACTCGCTCGCGTCCCTTGCCGTATTCCTCATCCGAGATCAGTCCGTCTTCCAGTGCCTGATCCAGCTCACGCAAACGGGCTATGCCGGTGGCGGTGCGTGATTCTTCCTGCGGAATTTCCCCACCGGACATCGGCCTGAGTCGGACAAATACGGTTTCCGGACTGAGGTTGTATTGGGCCCCGGTAGTCGCATCGACGCCCCAGCCGATCAGCCCACCAGCCAGAATGTTGCCCCATACGGCGCCCCCGACCGACTTGAGTACCGGCACCGAGGCGGGTGCATAGCCTTCCTTCTGCAGGGTGATCAGATGATCATTCTTGCGCCGCAACTCCAGTTGGGCAGGTGTGATACCCATGGGAACATGGTTCAGGATGATTTCCGCTCCCGATGGGTCTGAACTGATCGGAACCGTCTGGGTTCTGCCCTTGACGACGGTGGCACAGCCGCTGAGCAGACTCAGCGCGATAATGGTCAGAGCAAGCTTGTACATCTTGTGGATCCCCCTGTTTTCAGTTACCAAGCGCGAACAGATCATCGATCAACAGCTCGATGTTGACCCGGATCGCGCCCTCATTTGCCAGCTTCAAGCGTTCGGTTCCTATGAACGCATCACTGAACTGGGCCGTGTAGGGCCGCTCGATCACTCGCTCATAAATCCTCGCACCCGTATCCATGTCGACCAGACGGTAACGAACGGATGCCGTCACGGTGAGGGAGGCGCCAATCATGGGTTGATCCAGGCGCAACAGCTCGGCGCTCAGCCAGTAGCCATTCAGGCGGCCACTGGCCAGCAGGCCGGCACTGTCCAAAGACCGCTCCAACGCAACCCTGAAGCTGGTGCTGTCCACCTGGGACGTCCACATCGGGTTGGTGTCGCGCCCACCGGTGACCTGTTCTACCGTAATGGCGGTTTGAAGAAAGGAGTTCGAAGGGTCATGCCGGGGCTGGTAGCCCACGACCATGCCATCTATGCGGGCGGGCGCGGCGCAACCGGTAGCCA
>RECK01000297.1 GCA_007694055.1 Wenzhouxiangella sp. | reverse complement strand
GTTATGGATTGGCGCAACGCTAGTGGGCGCGGCATGGATGCGCCAGCGTGCCCGACGTGCTTGGCAAAACCTGTCGCTGGAATCCATTGACCACTGGCTGCTGGTACGCATGGCCCACCAGCAGTGGCGCAGCGATGTCTGAGGGTTCGAAGAACTACTGGCTGAAGGCCTTTTCCAGCTTGGCCCAGGTGTCGCGCAGGGTGACAGCCTGGTTGAAAACGGGCTTGTCGGGACGGCTGGCCGGGTCGGGCACGAAGTAGCCCAGGCGTTCAAACTGGAAGCAGGCTCCGTGGCCGGCCTGGTCCAGGCCCGGCTCCAGCATGGCGCTGTCCAGAACTTCCAGTGAATCCGGGTTGATGTGATCGACGAAATCAACGTTCTTGTCGGCGGCCGGGTTGGGCACGCGAAACAGGCGGTCGTACAGGCGCACTTCGGTCTTGACCGCGTGGGCAGCCGACACCCAGTGGATCGTGCCCTTGACCTTGCGGTCGGCGCCCGGCTGGCCCGAACGAGACTCCGGATCAAAGCTGCAGTGCAGCTCGACCACGTTGCCGGCGGCATCCTTGATGACTTCATCGCACTTGATGATGAAGGCGTTGCGCAGGCGGACTTCGCCGCCGGGCTTCAAGCGGAAGAACTTGCGCGGGGCCTGCTCGAGGAAGTCATCCTGTTCGATCCAGATTTCCCGGGTCATCGGCACCTTCCGTGTGCCCTGGTCCGGGTTCTGGGGATGGTTGGCTGCTTGTAGCCATTCGACCTCGCCTTCCGGGAAGTTGGTCAGCACCAGTTTCAGCGGACGCAAGACGGCCATGCGGCGTGGGGCGCGCGCATTGAGGTCATCGCGCAGATTGCGTTCCAGCACGCTGTAGGGAATGACGCTCTCGGACTTGGTCACGCCGATTTCGGTGCAGAAGTTTCGAATCGATTGCGGCGTGAAACCACGGCGGCGGATGCCGGCCAGGGTCGGCATGCGGGGATCATCCCAGCCTTCGACATGGCCTTCTTCCACCAGCCGGGTCAATCGGCGCTTGGACAGCACGGTGAAATCGATATTGAGCCGGGCAAACTCGATCTGATGCGGTCGTGACGGCACCGGCAGGTGCTCCAGCAGCCAGTCGTAGAGGGGCCGGTGGTCCTCGAATTCCAGCGTACACAGCGAGTGGGTAATGTGCTCGATGGCATCGGACTGACCGTGGGCGAAGTCGTAACTGGGGTAGATGCACCAGTCGGTGCCGGTGCGCGGATGAGCCTGGTGGCGGATGCGGTAGATGACCGGGTCGCGCAGGTTGATATTGGGCGCGGCCATATCGATCTTGGCCCGCAGCACGCCGGCACCATCCGGCAATTCACCGGCGCGCATGCGCTCGAACAGGGCGCGGCTTTCGGCAGCCGGTCGATCACGGAAGGGACTCTCAGTGCCCGGCTCGGTCAGGGTGCCGCGCTGCTCGCGGATGGTCTCGCCATCCTGCTCGTCGATGTAGGCCAGGCCGTTGTCTATCAGGTGCAGGGCGTAATCGTAAAGGGTGTCGAAGTAATCGGAGGCGTGGCACTCGTTTTTCCACTGGTAGCCCAGCCAGCTCACATCCTCCTTGATCGCGTCGATAAAGCGCTGCTCTTCGCGAGCAGGATTGGTATCGTCGAAGCGCAGGTTGGTGTAGCCGCCGAACTCGGCCGCCATGGCGAAATTGAGCACAATCGACTTGGCGTGCCCGATATGCAGGTAGCCGTTGGGCTCGGGCGGGAAGCGCGTGACAATCTGATCGTACTGGCCGGATTCAACCTCTTTCCGAATTCGATTGCGAATGAAGTTGTTCGGGGCGCTGGACTGCTCGGTACTGCTCATCGGGTCTAATTTTGTCAGGTGTAATCGAGCAATTATAGCGGTAGGACCAGGGCTCAAGGTTCAAGGAGCAAGGAAACACCCCGTTTGGTCCCGAACCAGGCATCCTTGAGGCCTGGGCCTGATTCCCCTAGACCCAATCGTCCCCGTGCGCTACCCTCTCCCAGCCGACCCCTTTCCCCGAGGCTGCAATGACCACCGATAATTTCGATCACCAGCGCCTGTCCAACCGCATTCTGATGGCCATGGGCCTGGGCCTGGTTTTCGGTCTCTTTTTGAACTTGAGCGGTCTGGCTGAGCGTCCCGGCGTGGATTCGTTTCTGGTCAGTGGCGTGCTGAGCGTGGTTGGCGAGATTTTCATCCGCTTTCTCAGCATGCTGGTCGTGCCATTGGTGTTTGTTTCACTGATTGCCGGGGTCAGCGCGCTGAGCGACCCTAAAAAATTAGGCCGGGTCGGGGGAAAGGCCGTCGGGCTGTATATGCTTACCACCGGCGTTGCCATCTCGCTGGCCTTGATCGCCGCGATCGTGGTGGAACCCGGCATCGGCGCCAACCCCGCCGAACTGGTTGAAAGGGAAATTGCAGCGCAACCGTCTTTCACCCAGGTGCTTATCGACATGGTGCCGCGCAATCCGGTTGCGGCAATGGCTGCCGGCGACATGTTGCCCATTATCGTCTTCGCGATTCTGCTCGGCCTTTCCATCGCCCTGGCCGGGGAACCCGGGCACCGGGTCGGGAATTTCTTCAACGACTTCAATGTCGTCATCATGCGCCTGGTCGGGTTTGTCATGCTGCTGGCGCCTTACGGGGTCTTCGCGCTGATTGCCGTGCTCGGGGCAACAACCGGTTGGGGCACCTTTCTGGGGGTACTCAAGTACGTCTTGCTGGTGCTTTTCATGCTGGTCTTGCACGCAGCCCTGACTTATTCGTTGATTCTGAAGGCACTGACAGGACTGAGCCCGCTGGTGTTCTTTTCCAAGATGCGCGGCGTGCTGGCGTTTGCGTTTTCAACCGCATCCAGTGGCGCCACCATACCGGTCACCTTGAAAACCGTGGAGCAGCGCATGGGTGCCGACAACAAGGTGGCCTCGTTCACGGTTCCGCTGGGTGCAACCATCAACATGGATGGCACCGCCATCATGCAGGGCATTGCCGCGGCGTTCATCGCCCAGTATTTCGGCGTGGATCTGAGCCTGACCCAGTATTTGATGATCATCCTGATGGTGATCATGGCCTCGGTGGGTGCGGCCGGCGTTCCGGGCGTGGGATTGATTCTGCTGGCCGGTGTGCTGGCATCGGTTGGCCTGCCAGCAGAAGGCATCGCCCTGATTCTGGGTGTTGATCGTCTTCTGGACATGACCCGTACTGCCGTCAACGTCACCGGTGATGCCATGGTAACGGTCGTGGTGGCTCACAGCGAGGGCGAGCTGAATCGTGAGGTGTTCGAGGGGCCCTAGTCTACTTTCGGCCCCAGTCGTCTCGCGCCAGCTCAAGCCCGATTTTCAGGCGCTCTTGGGCGGATCTGCTTTCGGGATTGTCAAGACGGTCGACCGCAGCCAGACGACAGCCCAGGCCGTCATCATTGGCAATCTGGATGGCCAGGCCGGGTCTGGCGTTCATTTCCAACACCAGCGGTCCATGATCCTGGTCGATGACCAGGTCGATGCCCATGTAACCCAGCGGGATTGCCTCAAAACAGCGCGTTGCTATGGTCAGCAGCGTTTCCCAGTCGGGAATCTGGAAGTCCACCACGCTGTGCCGGGTGTCGGGATGCAGATCGACCTGGCGTGAACTCATGACTGCCCGCAGGGTGAGTCCGGTGACCAGGTCGATTCCGGCCCCAATGGCACCCTGGTGAAGATTGGCTTTTCCGCTGGAACGCCGCGTGGGCAGTCGGGTCATGGCCATGACTGGAATGCCACGGTAAAGAATGACCCGAATGTCCGGCACGCCTTCCGGTGCAAGCTGGCGGAAACGCTGATCAGTGTGGACCAGGGACTCGATCATCGCGGTATCGATTTGCCCCCCAAGGGAGTACATGCCGGTCAGAATTCCCGAGACATGGTACTCAATGTCGCTCAAGGCTAGCAGGCGGCCACCGCTGCCATGCCAGACCTTGTCCTCGTATCGCCCAGTTGCCACCAGGATGCCGTCGCCGCCGCTACCGCTGGCCGGCTTGATCACGAATTCATCGAGGTCAGCCAGTTTATTGGCCAGGTGACCGGCTTCATACTGACTTCCTACCTCGCCGAGCAGTTCCGGTACGGCGACAGCGTGCTCCACCAGTCGCCGTTTGCACAGGATCTTGTTATCGACCAGCGGGTAATAACGCCGGGGATTACGCGGCATGATGTAGCGGGCATTGCGGGCATTCAGGCCCAGAACACCGCGTTTTTTCAGCTCTCGATAAAGCCTGATCACCGCGACTTCCGTGCCAGCACCCGGAAGCGAAGCAACTCACTGAGTCGGTAACCGGAATATCGACCCATGAGAATGGTCAGTCCCAGCATGACCAGCATCAGTTCTGGGAAAACGAAAGCCATGTGCTGAACCAGGGCCAGCGTCATGACCGAGAAGGCAAGGGCTGCGATTACGGCAGAGCCCAGCCCTTCCTTGAGTGCTTCGGAGGGCCCTCTTTCTTCCCAGACTATCGACATGCGTTCAATGATCATGGCAAGGATGACCATCGGAAACAGGCCAACGGATAGACCAACCTCCCAGCCTAAAGAATGACTGGCCAGGCTGAGCAAGACCATCAGGAAAACCACGATGATGAGCACGGCGGTGAGACGAGGCACTAAAAGGAGGTGCAGTCTTGCAAGGTAGAATCGCAGGGACAGGCCTACTGCAACCACAATGGTGAACATGACCAGCCCGGCCAGCAGACCAGTCTCCCGGAAGGCCAGGGCGATCAACACCGGCATGAATGTGCCGAAGGAAGGCATGCCGACGACATTTCGCATCAGGATCATGATGAACGCACCAACGGGCACCAGCATCAGTACGGCGTAAACGGATTGGGCTTGCACGGGGAGATTGAACAGACTGAACGGAGCCAGCCAGGTCGCGTGCGCCGCAGACCTTTGTTCAGCTAGGTCAAGGGCAGCAAGCTCATTGCGACGTATCGACCAGACCAGATCAACCAGGGTGGCACCTTCCACATCGATGGGGGGTTCGGCACCCACCCACCAGACCAGGAAATTCTCCGGCAAACCCATCTGGCCCGTTGCGGGATCAAAAAACAGCCATTCTCTTTGATTGTGCACGGCAAGCCAGCGGACCGGCTGGGTTCGACTGGCATCAGCAAGGTAAAAACCATTGACCTGGACACTGGGGATCCTGGCGCCGGCTAGAATTTCCTGAGCAATTTTCACGCGTTGCCCGCGATAGTCGGGACTATTGAGAAAAAGGGCCAACTCTTCGGTTGGAGCAGTGCTGTTGATTCGCGTAAGAAGCGAGGTGGTGAACGTCGCAATATCTGCGGACTGACGTCTTACTTCTTCAACCGTGGCAAGCATGGCGGTTTGGAACGGCTCTTCCAGACTTGGCACTTCTGGAAACCCCGGTCTCGGTAAAAAGCGCTGATTGATTGCGTCCCGATAAAAGACGGCCTGGTAATAGAGCGACTGCCGCTGCGTTGCCCGGCGCACAGTCCACACTGCTTCGCGCGCTGGTCCCGTTTCCTGTATCGTCAAGCCATATCCACGAGAAATGAAGTTCTCGCGCAGCTGACCCATGCCCGGCGTCGTGGTGGGTAGTTTGAGGCTGGCCTTGATGGGTCCGCTGCCAGGTGTTATCTGTATCCTCGCCTGAACAATCCAGGTGGGTTCGATATGCTCGGATTGAAGCGGGTAGCCCAATACCCGGTGCTTGTAGATGGCAATGCTCAGCCCGACGGAAATCAATGCCACTACGAGCAAGAGCCAGTGAATCAACCGGGTCATCGTCTAGTCGAACTCACAGGCCGGTGGGTGCTGAAACGTCTGACCGGAATCAATCAGGGCAAAACCTTCCAAGGCACTGCGCCCGAGCAACATGGGGTAGATGAAGTTGGAACGATCGATCAGGTTGACCTCGACTTCCTGCTTTCTGTTGCCGATACATATCGGCATCTTGATGACAGGACGCCGTTGATGATTGCCATCGTGCCGAATGATACGAACGTTGCGAACCAACGGTTTTTCCAGTTTAATCTGCTGATCCGATTCAGGATCACTGACAGTGAACCTGACCCAACGGGCACCGTCGCGCCGAAAGCGGACGATGTCGGTCGCGTCCAGTGACGAGTTCGCTGCCCCGGTATCCAACTTTGCCTTGAGGCGAAGCTCACCATCAAGCAACTTCACCCACTCGACCCATCCGAAAATCTCGAACTCAACCGATTCGCTGCGCAAACCAGCACTGGCCGTCAGCGCCAATGCAAGTACAAACCAACAAGCGGACTTTCGAAGCACTTCTGCGCGTTCCTGTAGCGAGCGCCGAGTATAGCAGGCGGTTAATGTTAAATGCTCATTAATTCAGGCACTTGTATCCCACAAGCACTTGATGAGCAGGTCAGTCAAGCGGTCGCCTCTTTCGACGACTTGGCCACTTTCCTGACAACAAAAAAGCCCCGACGCTCAAAGTGAGAATCGGGGCTGCTGATAAATATCGTTGCGTAAGCATAAAAAAACCCCGGAGCTCGAATGAACTCCGGGGTTTCAGGATAAATGCCTGGCAGTGACCTACTCTCACACGGCTAATGCCGCACTACCATTGGCGCAGGCGCGTTTCACTTCCGAGTTCGAGATGGGGTCGGGTGGTTCCACGCCGCTATTGCCACCAGGCAAAGCAAATCAGGAATTCTGTTCAAGCACGTCTTGTGAGTCGTGTCACTCGTAAATGTGCTGTTTGACTCAGTGATGTTTCAATTGGCTTTGGTGTTATATGACCAAGCCTCACGGGCAATTAGTACTGGTTAGCTTCATGCATTGCTGCACTTCCACACCCAGCCTATCAACCTGGTAGTCTTCCAGGGCCCTTTAGGAGGATCAAGTCCTCAGTGAGACCTCATCTTGGGAGGGGCTTCCCGCTTAGATGCTTTCAGCGGTTATCC
>RECK01000101.1 GCA_007694055.1 Wenzhouxiangella sp. | reverse complement strand
GCTTTTCCTGTCTCTCAACCTCCTCCAACCTGAGCATCGTAGCCCGGGGCCACGTCCCCGGGGCCCACGTTCGGGCTGTCTCCAAACGTATGGACATGAACCCAAACCTGTACGCGCTTAACGGCATCAGGGTCCAACCAGGAACAAGACTGCGCCTGGTCTGGACTCAGCGACCGCGCTGGATGCGATCGGAGGTGAGGTTCTCAGAGCCGAGCAGGGTGCGGAAATCCTCGAGCAGGATACCGCGCGTGTAGCGCAGGCGAGCCTTGCTTCGGTCTTCGCCATCTTCGACCATGAAGTAGCTTGCCATGGTCTCCTCCCGACGTATGGAGGTCATCTCACTGGCGTCCAGGGTGGCACCAGGGCCGTGAAACTCCAGCTCCTGAACCAGGTCAAGCTCGTCGTCTGAAAGGTACAGACCCGCTTGCGGCCAGCGCACGGCGTAACGATTGTCGCGGGTAACCAGTACGTCCAGCCTGCAAGTCGCGCGGTTGCCCTCGTAGCTGCGCTGTTCCTTGTGGTTGAGAAACAGGATATAGCGTGGCGATTCCTGCCACAGCGGCGCATCATCGAAGTAGCAACGATCCTCGCCCAGGCCTTCTTCGAAGATTCGGATCAGGTCCATGGGGTGCGGCACCTTGTAGGCGACCAGGACCCTGACCCAGGCGCTGCCGCGAACCGGAAACCCGCGGCGCTTGTCATAGTTGGCGCGGTCGAGCCGGGCCAGCACAACGACCTCTGAGCTGGCCGCCAGCTCAGCCGGAGATGGCCCGCTGCGGCCGGTTTCGGCGGCAAGTAAGCCCGGCAGCAGGGCAGCGGTCAGTACAAGGGTGATCAGTTTTCTCATGCCGCCTTGGACGTGACAGCGGGGGCGGAGGTTCAATTGGTCAGGGCCTGGCCCAGTCTGACCCGGCGGCCGGGGGCCAGAGAGGTCCGCCAATCCGGGAAATCGTCGGGTGTCAGGATAATCACGGTGGACCCCCAGTGAAAACGACCCATTTCGGCTCCCCGGGCCAGCGTTACGGGGGTGTCGAAATCGGTCCAGCGCGCTTCGCGTTCCGGCCTGCGCTGTTGCGGCCCACCCCAGGGTGTCTCGATGCCGGCGACCAGCAGGGCGGCTACCATGATGACCGCAACGGGCCCGTGGTCGGTGTCGAACAGGGCCACCATTCTTTCGTTGCGCGCGAACAGGTTCGGGACGGCGCGAGTGGTCGCGGCCGAGACACTGAACAGTCGTCCGGGTATGCGATGCTCGGCCAGCAGGCGGCCGGATAGCGGCATGTGGACGCGGTGGTAGTCGTTGGGCGCGAGATAAATGGTGATGAAGCGGCCGTCAGCGAAGCGCTGTGCCCAGTCTCGATTGCCAATCAGGCGCTCTACCGAGTAATCCAGACCCTTGGCCTGGATGATGCGCCCGGCTTCCAGCCGCCCCAGCTGGCTGACGGTGCCATCGCAAGGGCTGATCAATTGATGCTCGGCCGGGGCTGATGGCCGCGCGCCAGGCTTCAGGGTGCGAGTGAAGAAGTCGTTGAAACAGTCGTACTGTTCCGGCTCCGTGCGTTCGGCCTCCTCCAGGTTGACATGAAAGAGGCTGACGAAGGTCCGGATGAAAAAATTCTTGAACCAGGCCGTGCGGCAAGTCGAAATGCGCCAGGCGCAGGTAGTAAGCAATTGCTGGGGCAGCAGATACTGCGGCCAGGCAATCAGGCGAGCGGCAAGATTGGCCATGGTGATCCGGGTTCAGCGCCTCGCCGTGAGTTGAAACAGGTCGGCCGTCACATCCTCCGGCACCAGCGGGTGGGCGAAGCGACCGAACAGGCGTGCTTCGGGATCCACGATCAATACCGAGGCCGAGTGATCGACATTGTAAAAGCCGGTTTGCTCGTCGGGCTCCTCGTGGAAATACACGACGCCAAGCTGGCGGGTCAGGGCGCGCAGCTGGGGGTCGGAGCCGGTCAGGGCGACAAAATCCGCGTTGAACCAGCCGACATAATCGGCCAGCAGTTCGCCCTGGTCGCGGTCTGGATCAACGGTCACGAAGATCACCCGCGGTTTAACGTCGCGCCGCATCAACGCCAGTTGGTCCATGCTGGCAGCCAGCATGGCCAGCGTGTCCGGGCAGACATCGGGGCAGTTGGTGAAGCCGAAAAACAGCAGGTTCCACTGGCCCTGCAGGTCGGCGCGGGTGAAGCGTTCGCCGGTAGCCGTTTCGAGCTCGAAATCGGCAATGACCCGGGGGGTGGGAAACAGCTGTGCTGCGCGCCAATCGGCGGTACGCTGCATGATCTGGCTGGCGAGAATCAGACCGGCGGCCAGGGCCAGGACCGCGGTCACGACCATCAGGAAAGCGCGTCCGGCCTGGTACTGCTGAGTCACTTGATTTTTCATGCCGTTATTATATCCGCGCCCGGTCAAGGCCGGGCTGTTGCAAATGCATGCCGCCATCGTCAAACCGTTGCCAAGTCGGGAGATTGCCATGACCCTGGAAGAATTTATCCGTGACGCGGCCGAGCAGATGGCCGCCAAAGGCCTGCATTTCGGTCACGGCACAGATAATGCGCTTGACGAGGCCTGCTGGCTGGCCTCGGCTGCCTTGGGTCTGCCCCCGGACTTCAGCGCCGAGGCGTTTGCCGCAGTGCTGGACCCCGATCAGCTCGGGCGCTGCCGAACCCTGCTGCGGGAACGCATCGACAGCCGCAAACCCCTGGCCTACCTGCTGGGCGAAGCCTGGCTGGCGGGGCTGAGCTTCGAGGTCAACGAGTCGGTGCTGGTGCCACGCTCGCCGCTGGCCGAACTGATCGTCGACGGCTTCGAGCCGTGGCTGTCGGCTGAGCAGCTCAAGCGCGCCGTGGATGTCGGAACGGGCTCTGGCTGCCTGGCCGTTGCCCTGGCCGTGCACTGGCCGCAGCTCAGCGTCGATGCGCTGGACCTTTGTCCTAAGGCCGTAGCCCTGGCCAGGCGCAATGCCGAGCGCCATGCCGTAGCTGACCGGGTCCGCTGCCTGCAGTCGGACCTGCTGTCGGCGGTTGCCGGAGAACGCTACGACCTGATTCTGGCCAACCCGCCTTATGTGCCCGAAGCCTCCATGCAGGATCTTCCGGCGGAGTACCGGCATGAGCCGCAGCTGGGGCTGGTGGCAGGCGACGATGGCCTCGACCTGGTGCGCAGGCTGTTGATCGATGCGCCGGATCATCTGACCGAACAGGGGATCCTGGTGTGCGAGGTTGGCGAGGCGGCTGAAGCCCTGGAGGTCTTGATCGGAGGGGTCTGTGAACTGGCCTGGCTGGAGTTTGCGCAGGGCGGCGACGGTGTTTTTCTGCTCGACCATGCGGCCTGTCGGGCCGCGGCCACTTACCTGGAATCACTGCGCTGATGCCGGCCAGGCCCGGGTCAGTCCGTTGATGCTGGCTTGCATCACAAGCGGTTACAATAAAGAGCTAAATTCAACTCATACCGAATGCTGGGGAATACGAATGAAAATCCTGGTCGCTCTCAAAAGAGTGGTTGATTACAACGTGCGCGTGCGGGTCAAGTCGGATGGATCCGGCGTTGAAACCGACGGGGTGAAAATGTCGATCAACCCCTTCGATGAAATCGCGCTGGAAGAAGCCTTGCGCATCAAGGAGCGTGGTCAGGCCGACGAGGTGATCGTGTGCTCCATTGGTGGCTCCGACGTGCAGCAGCAGTTGCGCACCGGCCTGGCCATGGGTGCCGACCGCGCCATTCACGTTGAGACGGCGACTGCCGTTCAGCCGCTGACAGCGGCCCGCATTTTCCTGAAATTGATCGAAAAGGAACAGCCGGGTATTGCTTTCCTGGGCAAGCAGGCCATCGACGATGACTGCAACCAGACCGGCCAGATGCTGGCAGCACTTTGGGACCGGCCGCAGGCAACCTTCGCCTCGAAAGTCGAGATCAGCGATGGCAAGGCTACCGTGACTCGCGAAGTCGATGCCGGCCTGGAGACCATCGAGATCGATTTGCCGGCCGTCTTGACCTCGGATTTGCGTTTGAACGAGCCGCGCTTCGTCAAGCTGCCGGACATCATGAAAGCCAAGCGCAAGCCGCTGGACTCCATGGCCATCGATGCGCTTGGTATCGAGACGGCTGCCGAGCTCGAAGCCGTCACTTTTGAACCGCCACCCAAGCGTGGCGGCGGAAAGATGGTCGGAAGTATCGACGAACTGGTCAGTGAACTTAAAAACAAGGGATTGCTGTAATGAGCCGGATTCTTATCATTGCCGAGCACGATGGCACCACCCTGAACGTGGCGACCGCGAAGACCGTTACCGGTGCGAATGCGCTGGGTATCGATGATATCGATGTGGTGGTCTTTGCCGACGACCCCGAGGCCGTGGCCGGGCAGGCGGCCGCCTTGACCGGCGTCAGCCGGGTGCTTGCCGTGGCCCACGCCGACTTCCTCCACCCGCTGGCCGCACGCCTGGCTCCGGAAATCGCGGCGCTGGCCGGAGATTACAGCCACATCCTGGCGCCGTCGACTACCTTTGGCAAAGATCTGCTGCCGCGTGCGGCAGCCTTGATCGGCGTCAACCAGGTCTCCGACATCATGGAAGTGATTGATGCGCGTACCTTCAAGCGCCCGATCTATGCCGGCAACGCCATCGCGACCGTGCGCGTGCCCGAGGGCGGGCCAGTGGTCGGGACCATCCGCACGGCATCCTTCGCTGCGGCCGAATCCGAAGGTTCAGCGGATGTCGAGCAGCGCGAGGCGCAGGCGGCCGATCCCGGCCATACGCGTTTTGTCAAGGTGGAAGGTTCGGACGGCGACGGGCCGGACCTGTCGTCGGCGCCGATTGTCGTTTCCGGCGGTCGTGCGCTTGGATCCTCGGACAATTTCGCCATCATTTACAGCCTGGCCAGGAAAATGGGTGCTGCCGTGGGCGCATCCCGCGCGGCAGTAGATGCAGGCTACGTACCCAACGAGCTGCAGGTGGGCCAGACCGGCAAGATCATTGCGCCGGACCTGTACTTCGCCATTGGCATCTCCGGCGCTATCCAGCACCTGACCGGGATCAAGGATGCCGGCACCATCGTCGCCATCAACAAGGACGCCGAAGCGCCGATCTTCGAGATCGCCGACCTGGGCCTGGTCGGCGATCTGTTCGAAATCGTTCCCGAGCTGGAGAAAGCGCTGTAATCACGGCCTGGAAGTTTGTGCGCATTTGTCGCTGGTCGGCAAATGCGCAATCTCCAGCGCCTGCGTATACTTGATCCCTGGCCATCGCGAGGGATGCCCGTGTTCAGAGTCGCTTTGCTCGTTGCATTGCTGGTTCCGCCGATGGTTCCACTGTTGGTTCCGTCCATCGCGGCGGCAGATCAACCAGGATGGAACAGCTTCGGTTTTGCAGCAGCTCGAGCTGCTGCCGTGGATTCCCAGTCCAGCTGGCTGGAGCGCGGCTTCGGCCGCCTTTCCGGTGGCGACGAGGTGGGCGACGTGGCTGGCTGGGGACGGGCCGAGGCCCAGCTGGGACTGACCTTCGATGACCAGGCCAGTTGGCGCGGCAAGCTCCATGTGCTGGCGCGGCTGGAATCCAGCGATGTGGTCGGGGATCCGGTCGGTATCACCGAAGCCTGGCTGAACTGGCAGCGCGCCCTTGGCAATCGCGACGAATTCAGCGCCCGTGCCGGCATTTTCTTCTACCCCAGCTCGCAGGAAAATATCGATCCGCTGTGGGGTTCGCCCTATACCTTGACTTACTCGGCCATCAATAGCTGGATGGCGGAGGAATTCCGGCCGATCGGGCTGGATCTGACCTGGCGGCGCTTTCTTTCCTCGGGTGATGAGCTGTCCCTGGGCGCGACCGTATTCGGTGGCAACGACACGCTTGGCACCCTGATTGCGTGGCGGGGCTGGGCCATGCATGACCGCCTGACGGTGCTCGGCGAGCGGCTGGCCTTGCCGGAGGCCTTTTCGCTGGAGCCGGATCGGGTTTTCGGCGAGTTCCAGCGCGCTTTCAAGACCACGCCGATCGGTCGTGACCTGGATGGACGACCGGGCTATGCCCTGCGACTGCGCGGCGAGCGGCCCGGTCGGATGAACGCGCAGGTGGCGTGGGTGGACAATCGCGGTGATCGCGATCTGCACGGCAGCGAGTACGCCTGGCATACGCGCTTCTGGCTGGCTGGCATGCACTGGCAGGCAAGTGATCGTATCGAATTCATGGCAGAGTGGACCGAGGGCGAGACCATCATGGGCTTTCCTGGTAACCCCTGGGTCAAGGTCGAGTTTCGTGCCCTTTATGGCATGGCATCCCTGGAAACCGCCATCGGACGCTGGAGTTTGCGGCATGACCGCTTCGTTGCCGATGATCGTCTCGCCAATCCGAATTGGGGGCTTTACGATGATCGTGGCCAGGCCTGGACCCTGGCCTGGATGTTACCGCTGGGCCAGCGATCCCGATTCGGGCTGGAGTGGCTGTGGCTGGACAGCAACCGGACGCTGGCCGCCCAGTCGCTGGGCTCTGCCAATACCGACGGTCGCATGCTGAGTGCGGAATGGCGCTTGCACTGGTAGTGTCGGCGCCTGCAGTCGTGCCCCAGGCTCAAGGCTCAAGGCTTGCATCCAAATCCCGCAATGCCTGCTTGCCCGACGAATACCGGGCCCACAGATCATGGCATGCGGCTTTCTTTGTGCAGAAAAGTGACGGCAGCTGCACAAGACTTCATGCTTTGATGTAAGCGCGGTTTTGGCTGTCTGGAACTGGGAGCTTGTTTGCTTGCTGCAAGCTGATGAAAAAGAGATTGGAAGGGTGGAGGAGGCACCGGGTGGTATCCGGCCGCTCAGGGCCTGGCCGGGTTATCGGCCGCTGTAGCTGACTGGCTCTCGGTGGCCCGGACCCGGTGAGGCTATCTTGTTGCCGGCTGCTCATTCAGTGGCTTTGATCCGGCGCTTGGTGGCGCGGATGACGTGGGGAAGGTTTGCGCCGGACTCCGCAACCCGGCCAGGCCCTGATCGGCCAGATA
>RECK01000294.1 GCA_007694055.1 Wenzhouxiangella sp. | reverse complement strand
AAACGCGGCCGCGGCCCGGCGCTTCGCCGACTGGCTGAAAGAGCGCACCGAGACCCTGCGCCAGGTGTGCAGCGAGTCCGACCGCTTCGTATCGCTGAAATACGTCGACTACTACCTGGCCAGCCGCTTCTGCTACACCCGCTTCAACTTCACCACCGGAGATGCGGCCGGCATGAACATGGTCGGCAAGGCCACCTTCGCCGCCTGCAACTGGATCCTGCAGAACTACGACGGCGCGGAAGTCAAGGATTTCTTCCTCGAGTCCAACTTCGCCACCGACAAGAAGGCCTCGATGATCAACTCGATGCGCACGCGCGGCAAGCGGGTGACGGCCGAGCTGGTGGTCAAGCGCGATGTCTTGCGCGACATCATGGATGCCGACACCGAGCAGCTGTTTACCCACTCCCGCATCGCCAACATCGGCAGCATGCTGGCCGGCGCCAACAACAACGGCTGCCACGCGGCCAACGCCATCACCGCGATCTTCATCGCCACCGGCCAGGACGTGGCCAACGTGGCCGAGTCCTCGGCCGGCATTCTCTATACCGAGCTGACCGAGGCCAAGGATCTGTACATCTCGATTACCCTGCCCTCGCTGATCGTGGCCACGGTCGGCGGCGGCACCGGTCTGGCGACCCAGTCGGAAAGCCTCAGCATCATGGGCTGTGCCGGGCCTGGAAACGTCATGAAGTTTGCCGAGATCGTTGCGGGCACTGTGCTGGCCGGAGAGATCTCGCTGGCGGCGGCGATCTCTTCGCTGGACTGGGTTTCCAGCCATGACCAGTACGGGCGTAACGACCCAACGCGCAAGGGCGATTGAGTCCATCCTCAAGCAACCGTGGCCGCATCCGGCGCTCGGTCTGACCGACATCTGGCAGATCCAGGAAAATCGGCGGAGTGGAAACGCGCTGTCGATTGCAGTATGGTCTGAAGCAGATCACGGCATGCTGAGGGAAAATCCATGCGCTACCATCGTCTCTGCGGAGTGGTATTCGTCGCCTCCGTGGTACTCCATAGCAGCGCACTTCTTGCCGATGGACCAGCGACAATCTCCGGCACCATCACCAGCGCCGAGGACGGAAGCCCGATCGCCGGCGCCACCGTGGTGGTCTCGGCAAACCGCGTAACTTTCTGGACAACGATCAGTGGAGCCGACGGCAGTTACACGGTGGAGGTGGATACCCCAGTAACCCTGCCATCGGTTTACCTCGAGGCCGGCAGTCCGGATCATCGTCCATGGCGGTTTGGCGCTGTAGAACAACCCGAGTGCTATTTCGGCTGCGCCGGTGACGGCTCGTTTTCGCTATCGCCTGGGGATAGCCTGATCGACCGGAACATGAGCCTGAGCAGCGGAGGCGGGCACTTTAGCGGCACCGTGCTCGCCGCGGGTACCGGCGCTCCGCTGGAAAACATCCAGGTCCGTCCGTTTTCACGCACGGCGAATGTCGTTGCGCAATTCTCCGAACTGTTTTTCGGCGTGACTGCCGCCGATGGCACTTATCAAACGCCACTGGCGCTGCCGCCCGGCGAGTATCACGCGCTAACGCAATCCAATGCCACCCCCCTCTACAGCACGCGTGCCTTCGGCAACCTTCCTTGTCAATACGACAGCTGCTTGATTCGAAACTCTGACCCAGTGACCATCGCCGACGCGACGCTAAGCTCCAATGTCAATTTCAACTTGACTCCGGCTGCCGCCCTGTCTGGAACGGTATTGCCAGACGACATCGTTCGTGATGTCTGGGTGTACGACGCTGCCGGGCAGCAAGTCATGATTTCCCGCATCGTTCCGGGCCAAAGCAGCTGGCAGTTCGATCAACTGACGGGCGGCAGTTACTACCTTCAGATCGGACCCCCAACGGGCTTGGCGCCTTATGTACGTCAATTGCACAACGGTCGAGTGTGTCCCTTTGCCGGTTGTGAGCGGGCCAATGGACCGGCGCTAAGCGTTGCCGCGGGCGGCAGCACAGACAACATTGATATCGTTCTGACAAGGGGCGGGCAGCTTGAAGGGCGACTGGTGGATGGAGCCACGGGCGGGACCCCATCGGTTGATGATCCAGGCGGGACCGGGGCCCTGGGCCTTTACAACATCTTCCAGGCGGACGGCACCGTGGTTGGTGGCGGGGCCATGTGGTTCCGCGACGGACAAGTGGAACTGGTCCGATCCAGCGCCATTCCGCCCGGCGACTATTTCGTGCGGACTTACGCCAGCTTCAATGGTGACGGGATCGGCTCCGTACGGCCCGGGCTGGGACTCAACACCACCATCCCTGGCTTTGCCGACGGCGCTTTCCCGGCTGTTGCCTGCGCGGGCGTGGCCTGCGATCTCAGCCAAGCCCAAGCTGTAACTTTCACCGCCGGTGAAGTCAGCAACATTGAGATTGAGCTTAGTCCGGGAAGCGACATCACCGGCTCGGTGGTTGACGACGCCACCGACCAGGGCCTGCAACAAGCCATCGTTGAGTTGATTGACGCCAACAATCGGCGCTTGGCGGTGACCTGGACCGATGCGGACGGCAACTTTTCTTTCGGCGCCTTCCCCGCCGGCACCTATTATCTGCGCACCGCCATGTCATCCAGCCTTGGCGAAGGCATGGGGCCAATACAGCTGGCTTACTTCGATCGGGTACATGGTGCACCAGACCCGTGCTCTGAACTGCTATGTAATCCGACTTCAGGCGAGGCCATCACCCTGGACGGCACCAACCCGGCCGGACCGTTTAAACTCCGCGTCAGCGCCGGGCCGGTCATTCGCGGACGTATTTTCGATCAGAGCAGCGGCACGCTGATTACCCGAGGTCGCGTTGAGGTTCGCGATGATCAAGACCGGCTGGTTGGTATTTACAAAATCAGCATCGATGAGGCCGCCGCCTATCAGACCACCGCGCTGCCTCCTGGAACCTACTCTGTCATACCGATCGTGTCCCCAGCCTTCGTGCCGCTTCCGACGCCGGCAGCAAGCCCCGACTCAAACCCAGCCACCACTCGCAGCCGTGCGACGGGCGGCTTTCTGGTAACCCTTGGAACCGAATCAGTGGAGGCCGACCTGGCCGTCGTCGATCGGGCACTGGATGCAGTCTTTTTCGACAGATTCAGAAGCTCAACCCAGGGACTGTGATGGCTGCGGACGACCAAGGACGCCACAAACCGCCACTCAAAGCACTAAACGCTCACCATTTCCCGGTCATAGACCGGTCGCTTCCCCGCCGAGAGGATTCGAGAACATCGCCCAGCAGTTGCGGCCCGAGCGCTTGGCGCGGTACATCGCCTGGTCGGCCAGCTTGATGATTTCTTCAGCGTCGTGCCCGTCATCCGGATAAAGGGCAAGACCCATGCTGGTGGTGATTTGGACCTCTCGTTCACCCAGGCAGAATGGGCGCTCGAAGCAATCGATGATCTTGTCGGCCGCGGATTGAACCGCCTCGACCCTGTCCAGATCGCTCAATATCAGCACAAATTCATCGCCGCCAAACCGGGCAACGGTATCGCTCTCACGCAGCATCCCTTGCATACGGTGTGCAACCGCGCACAGTAGTTGATCGCCAACATCGTGCCCGAACGCATCGTTGACCTCCTTGAACAGATCGAGATCAAGCAGCCCGATCGCCACCACGGTGTCCTCGCGTCGAGCTCGAGCCAGCGCCAAGCCAAGACGATCCATGAACAAGGGTCGATTGGCCAGTCCGGTCAGGGGATCGTGATAAGCCATCTGCAGCACCTGCTGCTCACGGCGCTTGCGGTCGTCGACATCGCGAGAAATCGCAACATAGCAAGCCAACTGTTCCTCATCGTCATAGACCGGCTCAGCGGACGCAGCGTGCCAGCGCCAGCTACCATCAGCGTGGCGAATCCGATACTCGGGACCGGGAAATCCGCTGCGGCGGACCTGAATTTCGGAGCCGTAATGTTTGCAGGCAGCGACGTCGTCGGGATGAATCAGATCGGACCACAGCTTACCGCACCAGAACGAAGCGGGGTAGCCAAGCTGCAATGCCGAGGATGGCGACACGTAGGACACCACGCCATCAGGCCCCACCAGCCAGATCAGATCAGGAGAATGATCAACCAGAACGCGGAACCGGGCTTCACTTTCGTGCAGAGCCTGTTGGGCCTGCTTGCGTGCCGTGACATCCAGCAACATGCCGTCCAAATACCGAAAGTCGCCCGCCTCGGCGACCGTAAGAGAACCGCGATCATTCACCCAACACACCGCTTCACCCGCCAGCGCCAGCCGATACTCGAGGTCGAAGTCGCCGCCCTCGGCAACTTGGTGATGGACGATATCGCGAACGAGCGGTAGATCGTCCGGATGGATCACGCGGGCCATTGCCGTTCGGGCTGCTTCGAGCAAGGCGACTGAAGCTTCCGGCTGGCTTGGAATGCCGCCCCGGATAAAGACCGTAGTGAAGTCCTGGTCGGTAAGACAGCGATAGGTAATACCGGGGATGTTGTCGATAATCGATTGGCACTGAACGCGCTGCGCTCGTTCACTTTCCGCGCAGAGCTCAGCCTGGGTCAGTGCGCAAGTCAATTCTTCGACACGCTGCACCAAGGCGCCATAACTGGGCGAGACGCCAGTCATTTTACACCACCTTTCCGGCATAACCGGCTTAAACCGAGAAGCCTTTCATCAGAACCATAACATATTGTGCGCGGCCCGGCATCCCAGTTCTTGCGCCAGCGCCTCGGCCGCAGGCCCATGCGGTTTGCCAGGGTGGTCGATGAACTCCGGCGGTTTCGAGCTACTTATCGTGAATCAGGTGGCAAGCGGCGCATTCCATGCCCTGCTGGTGGGCAGAGATGGCCATGAAGGACTCGCTGGGTCGATGGCACATCGTGCAGGTTTCATCGGGCACCGGCTTCGGCGGCACCCGGATATTCGCCATATGCTCTTCGGCCCCGTCGCGATGACACATCATGCAGTTCTGATGTTGCTGGATCGGGGTTTCCGACATGGCCCGGTGGCACATCAGGCACTGATCGTTGCTGGCCCAGGCTGACCCCAGCAGCAGGGTGAAACTCATCACCAGCGCGACCAGCCAAGCGCCTTTCTTGTCCCGGCTTCCTCTCATATCCAAGTCTCCTCCAGGTTCGGCGCGCGCCTTGCGCGCTGCATTTCCGACATTAGACCAGATTTTGCCGATCTGATCCAATACCAAACGCCTGTTTGCAGTTCGGACACAAAGCGCCGGCCCAGTGAGGCTTTAATGATGGCCATACAGTCAAGGCCATGCCCATGAATACTTCCAGCGCCGAGAGGCGACTGGCCTACCTGGTCAGCGAGTACCCAGCCACGTCGCATACATTCATCCTGCGCGAGGTCATTGGATTGCGCGCCAAAGGCTTTCGAATCGTTACCGCCAGCATCAATCCGGACCTGCGGCCGGCCGAGAGCGTGACCGGTGAAGAACGCGCCGAACGTGAAACCACTTATGTGCTGAAACGACATGGGCTATCCGGGGCCCTCAAGGCGCTGTCGTGGACTCTTTGGCGTCACCCGCGTGGACTGGCGCGTGGACTGAAAAACGCGATAAAGCGGGCTGCGGTCAATCCGCGCCTGGCCCACAAGCACTTCTTTCACCTGATTGAGGCGCTGATGGTGGGGCGCTGGATGAATCGGCAACAAACCGACCATTTGCATGTGCATTTTGCGACTGCGGGCGCCTCTATCGCCAGTCTGACACGGCAGGTGTTCCCCATCACCCTCTCGATGATGGTGCATGGCCCGGACGAGTTCGCCCACGTCGATCGCGAATATTTCAGCGAAAAAGTGGCGGCGGCAGACTTTGTCTTCTGCATTTCCCATTTCGCACGCAGCCAAACGCAATACCACAGCTCGCCGGCGCACTGGGACAAGATCGATGTCGTGCGCCTGGGAATCGACCCCAGCGTGTTCAAACCGTCCGAACGCAGCGCAGACAACGGCTTTTCAATCCTGTGCGTGGGACGACTGACCCCGGCCAAAGGGCAGCATCTACTGCTGGATGCGCTGGCCAGGCTGCGCGCCAGGCATCTATCAGTGCGGTTGCACCTGGTCGGCAATGGCCCGGATCGCGACTCCCTGCAGGCCCGCTGTCGGGAACTCGGGCTGGAAGACCAGGTGGAGTTCCATGGCGCACTCAACCATGACCAAGTGCGGACGATGTATGCGCGCGCCGATGCCTTTGTGCTGCCCAGCTTCGCCGAGGGCATTCCGGTGGTACTGATGGAAGCCATGGCGACCGGACTGCCCTGTATCAGCACGCGAATCACCGGCATACCGGAGCTGATCAAGGACGGCGAGACCGGCTTTACCACGGCCGCCTCCGATGTCGACGAACTGGTCGAACGCCTCGAGCAACTGATCAACGACCCGGCGCTGAGAGAACAACTGGGCCGGGCCGGACGGCAACAGGTGTGCGAGTCCTACAACCTGGCGCGTAATGTCGACATTCTGGCCGAGCGTTTCCAGACTCGTCTGGCGGGGCTGCCATGATCGAATGGATGGTTCAGATCGCGACCTGGCTGGTCGCAACAGCCACACTGCCCGGCAGCCTGACCCTGCTGGTGCTGTCGCTGGCGGCACTGTTGCCCGCTCGGCGTCCACCGGCGGCCGAAAGCTGCGCGGACCGACTGGCGTTCGTGGTGCCGGCGCACAATGAAGCCGCCAACATTCAGACCACTGTCAACAACCTGGTGGCTGCCTGTCAAAGCGATGGGCACGCGGAGGTCTGGGTCATCGCCGACAACTGCAGCGACGATACGGCCGAGCAGGCCAGAAGCGCCGGCGCCCGGGTGCTTGAACGCCATAACCTGGATCAGCGCGGCAAGGGCTACGCGCTGGAGCATGCTTTTGAACGCATCCCGGCCGAAGCCGGCGAATGGCTGATCGTGATTGATGCCGACAGCACCCTGGAACCGGGGTTTCTGCCGGCTCTGCGTGCAGCCATGCACAGCGACCGCAACGCGCTACAGGCCTGCTACCTGTCACGCGCCGGTGAGCACCTGCGCTCGCGTGTGAGCCGCATCGCGCAGTGGG
>RECK01000274.1 GCA_007694055.1 Wenzhouxiangella sp. | reverse complement strand
CCGCCGGGCGCGTGGGCCCGGCCTACGCGGTTTGGGGTGGCGCGTGGTTTTGTGAGTTCGCCGGGCGCGTGGGCCCGGCCTACGCGGTTTGGGGGTGGCGCGTGGTTTTGTGAGTTCGCCGGGCGCGTGGGCCCGGCCTACGCGGTTTGGGGGTGGCGCGTGGTTTTGTGAGTTCGCCGGGCGCGTGGGCCCGGCCTACGCGGTTTGGGGGTGGCGCGTGGTTTTGTGAGTTCGCCGGGCGCGTGGGCCCGGCCTACGCGGTTTGGGGGTGGCGCGTGGTTTTGTGAGTTCGCCGGGCGCGTGGGCCCGGCCTACGCGGTTTGGGGGTGGCGCGTGGTTTTGTGAGTTCGCCGGGCGCGTGGGCCCGGCCTACGCGGTTTGGGGGTGGCGCGTGGTTTTGTGAGTTCGCCGGGCGCGTGGGCCCGGCCTACGCGGTTTGGGGGTGGCGCGTGGTTTTGTGGGTTGTCGGGGGGCTCCGCATGGGCTCGCAGATGACGTTCGCATCGAGGACGATCACGAAATATCCGCGGGCTCGATGGGTGTGCGGTCGCGAGGGGTGTCGGGGAAGTCAGCCTTGTGCGCGCGTGCATAGGCGACCACGAGATCGCCAAGCCGGTCGGCCGGACGGGTGGCCTCGTCAGGGATCTTGCGAGCGGCCGCCTCGGCGACGCCGGTGTCCTGGCGCATGATGTTCTGGATGGATTTGACGAGGGTGCGGACTGTGTTGGTTTGGGTTGTCTTGTTTGTTTGATTGGTTGGAGCTGGTCTTTCGCCGCGCAGGGTCTCAAATGCGCACTTTCTCCATCAAGGGCTCGAAACGATAGATTGCGCTCCGGCGCCCAGCCGCACTGCGTACTGTCTTGAGCAAGCCATCCTGCAACAGCACACGTGAGAAACGTGCTGCGGTGGCAGCGGGAATACCGGCACGCCTGGTAAAGCGGCTATTGCTGAAGATTGGCTGGCTGAACATGTAATCCAGCGCCGCTACCGAGTACTTGGAGGCCAGCAGCTCGGCAAATCGAAGCTTCATCTCCTCATAGCAATCCCGGATTTCCTGCGCGATACGCAGGTTCTGTAAAGCCTGCTCCCTCACGGCGACCAGAAAAAACTGACACCAGCCCTCCCAGTCGCCAGCTGCCGAGACATCCCGTAAGCGGCTGATATATTCGTCCTTGTGCTCTTCAAAGTAGCGACTGATGTAGAAGTGTGGCGCAGCAATCGCACCACCTCGCCACAACATCAGCGTGATCAGCATCCGACCCACTCGGCCGTTGCCGTCTTCGAAAGGGTGCAACGCTTCGAACTCGGCATGGGCCAGGGCAGTTCTGAGCAAGATCGGAAGTCCATCGTTGCCGATCAATCTGAACAGGCTTTCCATTCCATGTGCCAGGTGCTCAGGAGCAATCGGAACAAAGTGGACTTCACGGTTGCCGCGCGCGCCCACGTAGTTCTGCTCACGCTTGTAGAGACCGGGTGACCTGCGCGCGCCACGCCCGAATGACAACAACTGCTGGTGAATGCTCTTGACCAGCGACTCGGTCAGCGGCCGCCCTTCTTCAAGTTGTCTCTGCGCCGTGTTCAGCGCTCGACGGTAAAGTGCAGTTTCGATGACATCGGACCTGAACTCCTCGATGGCGCTCTCGTCGTCCTCCTCGTACTCCGCTTCCAGCTGCAGAATCTCGTCCATCGTGCTGATGGTGCCTTCCATGCGCGAGGAAACGACGGCCTCCTGGCCGCGCAGCGGTGCCAGAAAGATCTCGCTGTTGTGCATGCCCTGTAGCGCCTGGTCGTAGCGCGCCAGTGCGTCTGTCGCGGCGAGCAATTCGGGCACTAGCCGCCCCTGGTCCAGTTCCGCAGGTGGAAACTGTTCCAGATGGTAGTGAACGGCCGTGCTCAGATCGAGATTCATTCCAGGCATCCTTCGCCTCGGTGATATTTGTCTCTCACTTTACACGATTTATTCACAACAAATCTACTTGATGTAAACCGGCGCACGACAAATCAGCTTGTTTCTCACTTTTTAAAAAAATTAACAACAAACCCATTTGTTCGTCAGTTGTGAGTAACAAACGATGACGCGGTTTCCTTGCATCGGGCTCAGGCGCTCTCTCGGCCGGTGTGGCGATTACTAACGAGTTCATTGATTAGCAGACATTCAGCTTGTCTCTCAGCGTTCGTGGCAAGGCGTCGGCGCGCCGGTGTAGCCACTCTACATCAAGCGCCGAGAACGCAGTCCACGGGCGCTGAGAGGCAAGCCCTTCGGGAGTTTCGGAGACGGTCACCCGCTGCGTTCCGCTCACTTGAAATAGACCGGCTATGTCTGCGCTCGCGCGCCTTGCCGGTGACCGTCTCCGAAGCTCTGAATGTCTGCTAATCAATGAACTCGTTAGTAAGTTCCGATTGGAGGTCGTGGACGACTTGTTCGAAGCCGGGTTTGCCGCCGACGGCTCGGACCAGTTCCACCGGGGTGCCGAGTTTATCCAGGGGCTGGATCAGGCTTTTGGCGACTCGTCGGGCATGGACCGCCGGGCGCGTGGGCCCGGCCTACGCGGTTCGGGGCTAGCGGGTGGTTTTGCGAGTCCGCCGGGCGCGTGGGCCCGGCCTACGCGGTTTGGGGGTGGCGGGTGGTTTTGTGAGTCCGCCTGCGGGATTAGTCGGGGGCTGGAAGCGCTGTGCCTGTGAGTTTGAACACCGATTCGGTGGCCTCGGTCAGACCGCGCTTGCGAAGCGGGTCATTGGGCGGGATCGGGGCATGGTAGAGACGATCGATGGCGTAGTGTGGTTCCTGCAGCGTGTGCAGTTCGGATTCTGCCACGGCAAATGGCGGGCCGGAAAAGTCACCGGGTGGGTAATCCAGGGTCACGAGCAAACCCTGGCTTTGGTCGCCCATAAGGCCCGACAGATGCTCGCAGTAGCGTGGGCGCATATCGGCCGGCAGGGCGATCAGTGCGGCGCGGTCGTAGAACAGGGTTGCGCCGTGCAGATGCTCACGCTTGAGATCGAAGAAGTCACCGCACAGAATTTCCAGGCCCTCGTGAGCGTAGCGGGTGAACGCGCCGACCTGGTTGATTTCCGGCGCCAGGCCCTGCTCGGCGAAGAAGTCCTGGCAGGCCCGCTCACTGAGTTCGACGCCGATGACATGGTGACCACGCTGGCGCAGCCAGACCAGGTCGACGGCCTTGCCGCATAGCGGCACGAATACGGTTTCCTGGCTGTTGAAATCAAGCCTGGGCCAGAAGTTTTCCAGGTGGCGGTTGACCCGGCCTTCGTGGAAGCCGATCTGGTTTTCCTGCCAGCGTTGTTGCCAGAAGTGTTTTTGCATGGGAATAGGTCTCAGGGGCAAGGCGCCGGGGGAGAGATACGAGCTTGCCGTGCTCAGCGCTGGATGTCCTCGGGCAAATGGCCGGTCTGGTCGTGGTGGATGATCCACTCGATCAGATCCTCGAGTGGGTGGAGTTCGGCCACGTCGTGGAACCCGATTGGGGTTTGGCGAACCACGGGGTGGCCGGGGTGTTCATCGCCGTGCAGCCACTGCCAGGTGACCTGGCCGGGGTGGATCAGCGGGATGTCGGTGTAGTCAGCTTTGGCCTGGTCAAGCTCGCCTTCCACCCGGCGGGCAATGATGCGCGGGGCCGGATTGGGGCTGTCCAGGTCTTCGCCGTCGTGCAGGTGAAGGATATGCGGCAAGGCGATGCGGTGCCAGCGCGCGCCGCTACCCTGGTGGACGGCAAAGGCCACGTTGTACACGCCGCCCGGTTCCAGGGCCTTGCTGTCTCGCGGGTTGGGCGCGGCCAGGCTTCGGGTCAGCGCGACTTCCCAGGCACCGTTCTGGTAACGGCCGCGAGCATCGATTGCGCCACGGCTGCCGCTGGGTGCGCGCAGGAAACGCTGCGGAATGACGTCGCCTTCCTGCCAGTCGTGGTCGGGGTCGAAGGCGGTGGCGTGGTCTTCGCTCAGAAAGTACAGATCATCCTGGCTGTAGCCCTGTTCGATCAGTCGTTCCCAGGACAGGGCGCGCTTGCCGGTCGTTTCCGGGTTGAACATCCAGGCCGGCTGGTTGGCCGCGTCGTCCCAGTTGGTGGTGTACATGCCCCGCCCTTCCGAATTCAGGCGATAGTGCAGCACGTAGCCGTTGTCGGCCTTGCCGACCGGGTTGGATCGGTGGGCGCGCCATTGCCAGAGGTCGATGAATTCGCCGCGCTCGCGCATGGCGTCCAGCTCTTCGTCACTGACGATATCGTCCCAGCGGGCCTGGTCGCTGTCGTTGCGGCTGGCGGGCAGGTATTTGCGCACGTCATTACGGCCCATGTCGCGACCCAGCACCGGGTGCCGACGAACCTCGCGCGGATGAGCGGCACTGTCGAGGTGACGCATGCCGTCATGAGCGGTCATGAACCCGCCGAAACGGGCAAAATCCGCCACGGAACCGTCGTCGATCATCATGCTGATGCGGTCTTCATACAGGCCATGCGGGTTGCGGCCCGGCCGGCCGGCGCCATGACGCACCCATTCGCCGTTGGTGTAGCGCCAGACCTGGTGATACCAGGACGGCGTATCGGTCTCGTAGCGATAGCGAATCTGGATCGCCTCGTCGTTGTAGACCACGGCCACCTGCAGGGTGCGAATCTCGTCGGCGTCGTCCGGCACGGTGGCGAAAGCGCCGGCGGAGGCCAGCAGGGCGGCCAGCAGCAGTGCCGGGCATCGCCAGTTGCGGGTTTTACTTGAGCATGGGTGTGACTGTTGCATGACCTGGTGCCTCTCTCTGAGCCTGCCATCAAGCTTAACAAGTTCATGCTGGCCGGGCGCGCGGGTTATTGGATTCAGTGGTCAGTGGTCAGTGGTCAAGTGCCAGGCTTCGGCCAACAACCCGGGCTTGATCTGTATGCTGTTTATTTGTACAGTATCCGTATGACAACACCCGCTCAACCTGTACATCGCCTGACGGCGCGTGGCGCGCAGTCCAACCCCGACAACCGCTTTGTGCGACAGCGTAGCCAGGTGGTGGACGACGGCTGGGCGCGGGAGCTGGAGGAGTTGCCTCGGCTGGAGACGCAGGTAACGGCCGAGATGGCGCGGACGGTGATCAGTCGCAACCAGTCGCCGGATGTGCCGGTGGAGCAGTCGATCAACCCCTACCGGGGCTGCGAGCACGGCTGTGTGTATTGCTTTGCGCGTCCCTCGCACAGTTACCTGGACTTGTCGCCGGGGCTGGATTTCGAGACCCGTCTGTTCTACAAGGCCAATGCCGTGGAACGGCTGGAAAACGAGCTGCGCAAGCCCGGCTATGTGTGCAAGCCGATTGCACTGGGCATCAACACCGATGCCTACCAGCCGATCGAGCGCAAGATTGGCCTGACCCGCCGCCTGCTGGAGCTGCTGTACGAGCACCGCCACCCGGTCAGCCTGCTGACCAAGGGCGTGACCATTCTGCGCGATCTGGATATCTTGCAGGACATGGCGCGCGACAACCTGGTGTCGGTGGCAGTCAGCATCACGACGCTGAATCATGATCTGAAGCGCCGCCTGGAGCCGCGCACGGCCTCACCGGTGGCCCGGCTGAATATTCTTTCCAAACTGCGCGACATCGGCATTCAGCCCGGGGTAATGGTGGCGCCGATCATCCCGGCCATCAACGATGCCGAGCTGGAAAAGATCCTGGAGCGCGCCGCCGGAGCCGGGGCAAGCCGGGCCGGTTACGTGGTGTTGCGTCTTCCGCATGAGCTGAAGGATCTGTTCGCCGACTGGCTGAAAACACATTATCCGGACCGAGCCAGCCATGTGACCAGCCTGATTCATCAGCTGCACGGCGGCCGCGCTTACGACAGCAGCTTCGGCAAGCGCCAGACCGGCTCTGGCACGCTGGCCGAGCTGATCGCCCGGCGCTTTGAACTGGCCCGCCGCCGTTTTGGTCTGGATCAGGATTCAGCCACTGCCCTGAACACCACCCTGTTCAGAAAACCATCGCGCCACGGAGATCAGTTCAAACTGCTGTAGAGTCTCGGCTGACCACCAACGGGATTGCGAGGAGATGACTGAATCGCTGGCCGCGACGCTGAAGATCGTTCTACTTACGATACTGGCGCTTTGTGCGTTTGCAGCGAACTCGATCCTGGCTCGCCTGGCGCTGACCGCGACCGAGATTGATCCGGTTTCATTTACCGGGGTTCGCCTGGTTTCCGGCGCGCTCATGTTGTGGCTGATCGTCAGGTTGCGCCAGCCGTCGACCACGGGCAATGGCAACTGGGCCTCGGCGCTGGCGCTGTTCGCTTATGCCATCGCTTTTTCATTGGCTTATCTCTCTCTGACTGCCGCGACTGGCGCGCTTATTCTGTTTGGCGCCGTTCAGGCAACCATGGTTGGATGGGCTTTGGTTCGCGGCGACCGCCTGGGGCTCGGGCAGTGGATCGGCCTGGCTTTGGCCCTGGCGGGCCTGGTCGGACTATTGCTTCCGGGGCTGCACGCACCGCCCCTGCCCGCCGCCGGCATGATGCTCGCTGCAGGCGTGGCCTGGGGCATTTACAGTTTGCGCGGCCGCGGACCGGGTGACCCGATCAGTACCACCGCGACCAACTTCGCCCTGGCCTGCGTTCCGGCCGTTGCCGTGACCGTGCTGTTTCTTGGGCAATCGAGCTGGGATATTCCCGGACTGTTACTGGCGATCGCTTCCGGGGCCCTGGCATCGGGGCTGGGCTACGTGGTCTGGTACTCGGTGCTCGGCCACATCCAGACCAGCACGGCAGCCGTTGCCCAGCTCAGCGTCCCGGCCATCACCGCCCTGGCCGGCGTTGTGCTGCTGACCGAGCCGATCAGCCTGCGCCTGCTGCTGGCAGGCCTTGCCATCCTGGGCGGCATTGCGCTGGTATCGCTTGGCTCAAGCTCGAAGAACCTGCCGCTAGCCAACAGAAAGATTCGCTGAGCCTTGGCTGCTGCCGAGGCAAACTCAAGAAGCTCATCCTGCTGTTCCTTCAGCCTTGATATGGCTAAAATGCCCTTAGCCCAAGTTTAACAGCGTCAAAATAAATACCCTATAAAACAGCAAGATACG
>RECK01000070.1 GCA_007694055.1 Wenzhouxiangella sp. | reverse complement strand
ACCAGGAGAATGCCGGCACCCAGCCTCAGGCCACGTTCATCCAGCCCGATCAAGTGCCCACTCGAGGCAAGCACTACGCCTACCACGGTAAATGACAGGGCCAGCCCCGCCGCCAGTGCCACCAGACCCAGCCGTGAGCGGCCAGTGGCGGCCGCGGCAATCATGGGCAGAATGGGGAGAACGCAGGGCGACAGAGTTGTGACCAGGCCAGCCAGGAAGGCCAGCCCAAGCGTGACCGCCTGGATTTCCATCAGTCGGGCTCAGTTCAGAGCCTGACGCAGGAATTCGCGCAGCCGGTCGGGATTGGTTTCGGCGATCGACAAATCCAGGGCCTCGCCATTGCGAAAGAGGATCAGGGTGCTTTGCCGTGGCGCGCCCAGGGCCTTGGCCTGGTCGCGCTGCTCATCCCAGTCGAGCTTCAGAGCGGTCAGGTCGCTGAAGTCAGCCTCGGCAAGCATTTCTTCGAGTAGCGGGGACTGACGACGGCAGGTCGAGCACCAGTCGGCGTAGACTTCGACAAGGACGGGCCTGCCCTGCGCGTTCAGCTCAGCCAGCCTTTCACTGCTGTAGTTTTCAAAGGTGCCGGCGTTGGCTGTCAGGGCAAATAGAAAAAGCACGAGGCCGGTAGCTGATTTCAGACAATAGTGTATCGAGGGCATGGTTTGCTCCTTGGGTCGTTGGGGTGGGTGGCCGGCATCAGTGCCGGCCTGGATTGGAAGCGGTTTTTCAGATCATGTCAGCGCACCGCCACTGGCAGTCGCCAGCAGCACGCCCTGGGTGTGGCACAGGCAGACCTTGACACCGCCGCTGTAGATCACGTTGCCGGCCTGGCCACGGTCCATGTCCGCAGCACCTCGATGTCGCTCGGGATCGAAGCGCGCCTGGTAGACCGTTATCAGACCCTGTTCGGAGCGATAGCGCAGCATGGCTGCAGGCACTGAAGCGACCGAGCAAAAGCGGCCACCGGCAAGCTCTCCGGGAACACCTTCGACCTCGGCGGCGTCAAGCAGATTGAAACCCAGGCCGGCAAACGCAACCCGCAGCTCGTTGAGACTGGCCTGGTCGAAATCCATGGGTGCTGCGCGCAGGTGGTTGGCGGCGATTTCGTCGGCCATGGCCTGGGCCTGGCTGCCACGACCAATCAGTGCAGATCCCAGGAAGCCGCCCAGCGAAACGGCCCCCAGCCCGGCAGCAACGGCCAGCCAGCGCCGCCGGCTCGGCAAGGCCGGTTTGCCATCGCCAAGCGCGCGCAGCTTGCGCAATTCATCGCTGCTCAATGTTTGCTGCTCGGCCAGGTCACGAACGCCCTGGCGCAGGGAAACGGCCTTTTGACGTCGATTCATTGGTTCGCTCCGGAAACATTCAGGGATTCGAAAGATGCCAGTCGCTTGCGCAAGCGGTGCAGGCGTGCGAGCAAAGTGCCTCGCGGGGTACCGGTCTGGACGCTGATTTCCTCGACCGTATGACCTTCTACTGCCCACAGATGTAGCAGCTCGCGCTCTGGCGGTGACAGTTTTACCCAGACCTGGTTGAGCGCGTCACGTTCGATGACCATGTCTTCCAGGGGTTTCAAGTCGGTCGCGATCACGCCGTCAAGATCGTCGAAGGCGGCGTGATCGCGTCCGTTTCTGCGCAGTTCGGTGTAGAAACAGTTGCGTACGCTGGTCATCAGGTAGGCCAGGGGATTGTCAATATTGCGCGCGGCTGCGGTCAGTCCCTTGACCAGTGCCGTTTGAACGAGATCCAGGGCCAGGTCACGATCGGCACCCAGCGCGCAGGCGTAGCGAAAGGCGCGTTGGTAGTCATCGTCGGTCAATTGATCGAGATCGCCCATTGATGGGATCCTTGTGAAAATTCCAGCTTGTGCACGGGTAGACCCGGCCCCGCCCTCATTGATTGCATCAATCCATGACAAAGCTGTGTTCTTGTGGTCGGAAAGGTCAGATACATCGTGCAGCCGCGGCCAAAGCAACGCCAAGCCAACCCTCACCACTGGTTCAATAACCTTAGTTCTGGAGATCTGCCATGTTACGCACCCTGATCGCGCTGATTGCCCTGCTCTGCCTGCCGCCTGTCATGGCGACCATTGAATCGGTCACGGTTTTTCCGGATCGGGCGACCGTCAGCCGGGTGACCGACACCGAGGTGAAGGCTGGTAGCGGAGAGTGGGTCGTCAGCGACCTGCCCACCGGGCTGTCGCGCGATAGTCTGCGCTTATCTGCACAGGGTCCGGAAGGACTTCGACTGGGCGCTTTTCAGTTCCGCACCGTACGTGGAAGCGAACAGGTTAGCCCGCGCGCCCGCGAAATCGAGCTGCGCATTGAAGCCCTGGTTGGCGAGCGCGACCGCGTTGATGACGCCCTGCGGGCTCGCCAGCTGCAGATCACCTTGCTTGAGTCGCTCGCCGGTGGTGCCGGCCAGGGCGACGCCAAGCTGTCCATAGAAGGATGGGACCGCGCATTGCAGACCATAGGCTCCGGGGCCGAGGATGTGCTCGGCGCGCGGCGCGAACTGAGCGAGGAGCGGGTGAAACTGGACCGCGAAATCGAGCGTCTGCAGCGTGAGCTGGCCGATCTGGGTCAGAGCCAACGTGACTCCCTGGAGCTGGTCGTTGCCTGGGAAAGTAGTAGCGCCGGCGCGGCCCGTCTGCATGTCGAGTACAGCGCAGGCGGGGCGTCATGGCGCCCGGTTTACGAATGGCGGCTGGACACCGAGACCAGCGTCCTGACCCTTGTGCAGTTTGCAGAAGTGCGCCAACGCACCGGTGAAGACTGGTCTAACGCCGAACTGGAGCTTTCCCTGGCCCGCCCCTCGGCCGGCGGACAGTTGCCAGAGCTGACACCCTGGTGGATTGATGTGGCTCGGCCGCCAGCGGCTGAAGCGCTTGATCGCGCCCGTGTCACTGGCGCCCGCCGCGAACAGGCGCAATTTGCGGCCGCACCCGTGGCCGAGGCCGAGTGGGACAGCGCACAGATTGGTGGTACCGAGTTCACCCGAGCCTGGCGAGTGCCAGGCAAGGCCAGCGTGGCCGCCGACAATCAGCCCCACCGTTTTCGCCTCGACGAGCACAGCCTGGATGTCAGCCTGAGCGCCCGTATGGTGCCCCGGCGACAGGCGACTGCCTGGCTGTACGCTGAGGGTGAATACGAAGCCGAGGACGCGCTGCCTCCGGGCACGGCAACGCTCTACCAGGATCGCACCCTGGTAGGTCAGATCCGGTTTGCCGGTGTGGCTCCTGGCGGCACCATCGCGTCGAGCTTTGGTGTCGATGAGCGCATCAGCGTCGACTATCGCCTGCTCGCCGACGAGCGTGCGACTACGGGCATGCTGCGCAAGTCCACGCGCCTGACCCGGCGTTACGGCATTGAAATCACCAATGGGCATTCCCGCGCCATCGCGGTGACCGTGCTTGACCAGATGCCGGTTTCACGGGACGAGCGCATCGAGGTCAGCCTGACCGACGCCACCACGCCCCCCGATCAGCGAGATGTCGACGACAAGCCAGGCGTTCTGGCCTGGAACCGATCTGTCGGCCCCGGTGCCACCCTGAATCTGACCATCAGCTATCGCCTGAGCTTTCCCGAGGATCTCGAAGGGGTTCAAGGCTGGTAAAGGAGATCCTGATCAGCGTGGTGTCTCAGTCAGAGGCCTCGAGCATCCGAAAAACGGAAAAGCCTGGCCGGCCTTGAGCGGGAGCATTCGCTGAAGGCCTCGCCACTGCGTCGAACTGAAGCGGATGCTCCCGCTCAAGGCCGGCCAGGCTGGCCTGCGTTACTTGCCAGGATCATGGCGCATTGCGCTGGGCCGGATCGCGATTGAGCGCGCCGGCGCGACCTGTCTTGCCTTCCTGGCGCTGTCTCTGGGCCGCCTCGGCCCACCAGGCTAGCTGCAGCAGGGTGCGGTTGAAATAACTGGACCAGGCCTCGGCATCGACCCCGTCAAGAAACTGGCCCTGCGAATCGAGGACTTCCTGGGCCTTGGGCACATGAATCATGGCCGAGACCGGCAAACAGCCCAGCTCTGACAGAAACGTGCGCATATTCACGGCCGCCCGTGTGCCGCCCCACTGCCCGGCCGAATAGGTGGCAATGGCGCTGGGCTTGTAGGAAAAGAGCGACGAGCCAAAATGATTGAGCAGATTGGCTAGCGCGGGGCTCATGGCGTGGTTGTACTCCGGGCTGATCATCACAAAGCCGTCGGCGGCCTTGATCTGTTCGGCCAGCGTGTCCAACGCTTCCGGTGCCTGGCCCTGGCGATGGGAAAAATGCGGCTTGAACGGCACGGGCAGCTCGATAGCCAATGCATCAACCAGATTTGGCTCATGGCCGGTGGCCTCGAGCTGCTGCAAAAGCGCCCGTGCTACTCGCAGACCGAGCCTGGCCGGCGCCGGCGGTGTACTGTCTCGAACCGTGCCGAGGAAAACTAGAATTTGCTGTGCCATGACTTGCGCAGGAATTGGAAAGATTTAAGCTTGCGGAGCTCCTATCATGAGAGCATAGCAGCCTGCCCTTGCACTATTCGCCAATTCCTGATGACAGATAGATCCAGACTACATGCCGCCTTCGAGCTGACCGCGTTGCGCCTGGGGCAGCCCGTGCTGGGACCCATGATCAGCCGCGGGCAGTTCGATCGCATTGCCGAGCATGTTCGGGAGGTGCTGGCTGCCAGCCGTATGCTGCCGGATGAGGACAAGGACTTGCTGTCAAAGGCACTGGATGACGATTCTGCCCGCAAGGAGTTTGCCATTGCCCTGAATGGCCTGCTGCATGGCAAACGCAGCATGGAGGAGCGTTTCGGCCACTGGATGGGCGTGTTGTCCAGGCACGGGCTTGCGACCTGGCCAATCGCCACGATCTGGCCCTTTTTGCTCCATCCGCAGCGCTACTTTCCGATCTTCCCGGCGGTCTTCAATGGTCAGCTCACTGACGCAGAGGCCACAGTCGCGCCGGGTGCCGCCCCCGACTGGTCGGGTTACGTTGCCAGCCAGCGCCTGGCCCACCAGCTCCGCAAAGCACGCGCCATGGACAGCCTGCTTGATCTCTACCAGGCCCTGACCGTAGCCGCCAGACAGTGAACCGCGCCCATGTTCATTAGCCCAGAAACCTCTTTCTCCGAAGCCGACCGCCAGAACCTGATCGAGTTTCTGGATTGCCCCAGCCACCCGGGCCTGGGTTACGCCGAGTCGGCAGGTTTCCTGTTTGCCCTGGTCTGCGCACCCAATATTCTCATGCCTTCCGACTGGCTCAGCGCAGTGCTGGGTGACAGGGAATTCAGCAACCAGACGGAGGCCGAAAAGGTACTGGGCTCGCTGATGGGGCTGAACAACTGGATCGTCGAGCAGATCGACGACGATCAATTGCCTTTGCCGCCGGAGGTGGGTATCGCCGAAGAGCCGATGGCCAATTTCGAGCCGCTGGCGCCGATGCGGCGATGGGCCGAGGGTTTTCTGGTCGGCCATGGCTGGGTCAGCGAGGACTGGGAGTCGCTGCTGCCGGAAGACCAGCTGCCGGAAGGCCAGGAACTCAGTCTGGCGCTGGCCGCGCTGGGTTTCTTCAGCTCGCGCGACTGGGCCCGCCGTATCTGCACCGAGATGTTCACCAATCCGCCCGAAGTCGAGCAATTTGCCGAATCCATCTGCCGTATGCTGCCCGAGGCTTTCGTGATTTATGCCCGCGCAGGACGCAGCCTTCGCCAGCCTCACGCTGGTCCAGACGGTCCGGAGTTTTCTTCCGCCGAGCTTGATTTCCAGGGCCTGTCGCCGGACCAGATGCATGCCTTGCTCTACCATCCGTTTCAGGCCCCGGATGTGGTCCATTTCCGTACCCGGCTGGAGGTTGAGCCGCAGGCGCCGGTTTTGACCCTGTTGCAGCTGCTGCTGGAAGGCATAGGCGAGAAGGGTTTGAAGGCGACGGCCAAGGGCAACCTGCCGCGTCAGTTCTGCCGCCAGGTGGCCATGCAAACCAGGCAGAGCAGCGGTTTTCCGGCGTGGCTTGAGCCAGAGCGGCTGCATACCGAAACCGATTACCAGGATCTGCACATCACCCGCCTGCTGGCCGAGCTGACCGGCCTGATCCGCAAGTACAAGGGAAGATTCGTGCTGATCAGGAAAACCCAAAAGTTGCTGGAACGCAGCGGCCTGCGCGAGATTTATCCCATGCTGCTCGAAACGGCAGCGATACGCTTCAACTGGGCTTATCGCGACGGTTTTCCAGATCTGCGCATCATCCAGCAGTCGTTTGCCTTTTCGCTTTACCTGCTCAGCCGTCACGGCCACGAGCAGCGTCCCAGCGAATTCTACGAAACGGCTTTCATCAAGGCCTTTCCCGCGGCCCTGGCCGAGGTGGAAGAGACTGAATACCGCAGTGCCGAGAGCCAGGTTCGAACCTGCTACCGCTGGCGAGCGCTCAGGAATTTTTTTGAATTCATGGGCCTGCTCGAGTCGGACGAGGCCGATGGCGACACCCTCGCCAAGGAATACCTGGTTCGCAGCCGACCGCTGCTGGCGCAGAGTGTTGTCTTTACGCTCGATACCGGCCAGGCCCGGCAGGCGTCCATTCACTGAGCCGGGCGACTGCTCAGCTCAGCCAGTGCTCAATCGATTCAAGGACCTGCGGGTGATGGAGCAGATCGATGTGGCTGGTGGCCGGCAGGATGCGCTGGTGCTGCTCGGGTATGGGCAGGTGGCGGACCGGGTCGGGATGGTGGCCGAGTGCACTGGCCACGGGAACCAGCCCGTCACCGATCAGCCTGGCGGCAAGACGATCGGCGCGTTCGGCGCGTGTTGCCGCAATGGCGTGCAGCTCAACATGGCCGGGAAGCAGGGGTTGGCGATGGTCCGAGTCGCGGTAGACGCCGTGATCGGCCTGCCCTGCAACTTCAATGATGCGACCGTGGCGCAGGTCGGTAATGCCGGCCGAGCGCATTCTGCCCAGGCGCTGAAAGGGGGCGCTGTAGGGGCTTGCGCCCAGCAGCCGTTCCAGCCCGTAGCCGGCCCGTTCCAGCGGCGAGCCGTGATGCGGGCTGCCGAGAAAGATCATCCGGCGCAGGTGGCGAGTCCACTCATG
>RECK01000291.1 GCA_007694055.1 Wenzhouxiangella sp. | reverse complement strand
TGGACACCGGTCCGCGCTTTGCCGTCGGCATGGTTTTCCTGGATCGGGACCCGTCTCTTGCCTCCAGCCAGCGCAATCATCTGGAGTCGGCCCTGGTTGAACAGGAACTCGATATTGCCGGCTGGAGAGAGGTGCCCGTCGACCACGCTGCCCTCGGCGATCCGGCCAGCGCGAGCTGCCCGCGTATCGAACAGATCTTCATTCGCGCCAATGACGGCCTAGACGAAGCCCGGTTCGAACGGCGCCTGTTCATCGCCCGGAGGCGCGCCGAACTGGCTGCTGGACGAGGCTCCATGTACATTGCCAGCCTGTCCGGCCGTACCGTGGCCTACAAGGGCATGGTCATGCCGGAATTCCTGGCCGAGTTCTACCCTGACCTGACCGACGCCAGGCTGGAAACCGGTGCGGTCGTGTTTCACCAGCGCTTCTCGACCAACACTCTGCCACGCTGGGAGCTGGCCCAGCCATTCCGAATGCTGGCTCACAACGGCGAGATCAACACGATCCGCGGCAACCGCAACTGGACACGCGCCCGTCGCAAACTGCTCGCCTCACCGCTGCTGGAAGAACTGGCCGATATCGATCCGCCGGTCGGCATGCACGGCTCCGACTCCAGTTCGCTGGACAACATGCTGGAACTGCTGGTCGCCGGCGGTATGCCCTTGCCGCAAGCCGTGCGCATCCTGATCCCTCCGGCCTGGCAGACGGCAGACAATCTCGACGCCGACCTGCGCGCCTTTTTCGAGTTCTTCAATTTCCATCAGGAGGCCTGGGACGGCCCCGCCGGCCTGGTCATGTGCGATGGCCGCTTCGCGGTCTGCGCGCTGGATCGCAACGGCTTGCGCCCGGCCCGCTGGACCCTGACCGTGGACGGCAAGCTGGTGGTGGCTTCCGAAACCGGCGTGGTCGATGTCGAACCCGGCCAGGTCGAAGCCCGTGGCCGCCTGGGGCCGGGACAAATCCTGGTTGCCGACCTCGAACGCGGCCGCCTGCTCGACAGCCGTCAGGTTGACGAGGTGCTGAAGAACCTGCACCCCTGGCAGGACTGGCTCAAGCAGGGCGTGAAATACCTGGATTCCGAGCTGGTCGATGTGCACATGGCCGCCGAACCCTTCGACGCCGACACCCTGGCCTCCTACCAGAAGATGTTCAACCTGTCGCGCGAAGAACGGCGCGAGGTGATCCAGGTGCTGGCCGAAACCCAGGCCGAAGCAGTCGGCTCCATGGGCGATGACACGCCCATGCCGGTGCTGTCGACCCGCATTCGCTCGCTGTACGACTGTTTCCGACAGCAGTTTGCCCAGGTCACCAACCCACCCATCGACAGCTTGCGCGAGCGCATCGTGATGTCGCTGGAAACCGGCATTGGCCGCAAGGGCAACCTGTTCACACCCGGGCCCGAGCTGGCCGAACGGGTAGTGCTGAATTCGCCCGTATTGAGTCAGCGCAAGCTCAGGCAGTTGATCAACACACCCCAGTTCGGCCTGCCCTCGGCCTTCATTGACCTGAATTATCCGCTCGACACCCCGCTCGATGACGCCCTGGCCGACCTGTGCCGTCAGGCCGAGCAGGCGGTTTCCGACGGCAAGATGGTGCTGTTGATTTCCGACCGCTACCTGAGTGATGACAAGTTACCGGTGCATGCGCTGCTCGCCACCGGGGCCATCCACCATCATCTGCTTGAAACCGGCCAGCGCCCGCTGTGCAACCTGATCATCGAAACCGGCACGGCACGCGACCCGCACCATTTCGCCTGCCTGATCGGTTTCGGCGCGACCGCTGTCTACCCCTACCTCGTCTACCAGACCCTGCATGCCATGGCCGCCGGTGGAGAAATCGAGGCGGCCCGACACGAAGCCCTGCAGCTGGGCCGGGCCTACCGGCGCGGCATTCGCAAGGGCCTGTTCAAGATTCTGTCCAAGATGGGTATTTCCACCATTGGCGCTTACCGTGGCGCGCAGCTGTTCGAGATTGTCGGCCTGGCCGATGAGGTGGTCGAACGTTGCTTCCCCGGCGCGGTCAGCCGGGTCCAGGGTGTCAACTTCGACGACCTGATGGCCGACCAGACATCGCTGGCGCGCTGGGCCTGGGACAAGCGCGTGCCGATCGAGCACGGTGGCCTTTACCGCTACGTCCACGGCGGCGAATACCACGCCTACAACCCGGACGTGGTCACCACCTTGCAGAAAGCAGCCAAGAGCGGCCGCTACGAGGACTACCTGGCTTACGCCCGCCTGGTCAACGAACGCCCCCCCTCGATGCTGCGCGACCTGCTCAAGCTGACCTCACCCCACGCACCGATTGCCGTCGACGAGGTTGAGCCGATCGAGGCCATGCTGCCGCGCTTTGACTCGGCCGGCATGAGCCTGGGCGCCCTGTCTCCCGAGGCACACGAAGCGCTGGCTATCGCCATGAACCGGCTCGGTGGCCGCTCCAATTCCGGTGAGGGCGGCGAAGATCCAGCCCGCTACGGCACCGAGAAGTCGTCCAAGATCAAGCAGGTGGCCTCGGGCCGCTTCGGCGTTACCCCGGCCTACCTGGTCAACGCCGAAGTCATCCAGATCAAGATCGCCCAGGGCGCCAAGCCTGGCGAAGGCGGCCAGCTGCCGGGCCACAAGGTCAATGAGCTGATCGCCCGGCTGCGCTATGCCTCACCCGGTGTCGGCCTGATCTCACCGCCACCGCACCATGACATTTACTCGATCGAAGATCTGGCCCAGCTGATCTTCGATCTCAAGCAGGTCAATCCGAATGCCCTGGTGTCGGTCAAGCTGGTCGCCGAGCCTGGTATCGGCACTATTGCTGCCGGCGTGGTCAAGGCCTATGCCGACCTGATCACCATATCCGGCTACGACGGCGGCACCGGGGCCAGTCCGCTGACCTCGGTCAAGTACGCCGGCGCGCCCTGGGAACTGGGCCTGTCGGAAGTGCGCCAGGTGCTGATGGCCAACAAGCTGCGCAGCCAGGTCCGCATCCAGGCCGACGGCGGCCTGAAAACGGGACTGGACGTGGTCAAGGCCGCGATCCTGGGTGCCGAGAGCTTCGGCTTCGGCACCGCCCCCATGATTGCCCTAGGCTGCAAGTACCTGCGCATCTGTCACCTCAACAACTGCGCGACCGGTGTTGCGACCCAGAACGAGGTGCTGCGCAGCAAGCACTTTATCGGCCTGCCGGAAATGGTGATGAACTACTTCCGCTTCGTTGCCCGCGAGGTGCGCGAAATCCTGGCCGAGCTCGGCGTGCGCCGGATCGAGGACCTGATCGGTCGCACCGAGTACCTGCAAACGGTTGAGGGGCTGACCCGGCGTCAGAACCGCCTTGACCTGTCGCTGCTGCTGTCCAATGAGGGCCTGGCCCCGTCCGCCGATCGCTTCTGCCTGGCCGAACGCAACCCGCCCCACGACCGCGGCGAACTGGCCGAGCGCATCCATGCCGATACCCTGGCGGCCGTGGACAATGCCAGCGGTGGCCGTTTCAACTACGTGATCCGCAACAGTGACCGGTCCATTGGCGCCCGCCTGTCCGGCACCATTGCTCGCCGTCACGGTGACAGCGGCATGGTCAGCGCCCCGATCGAGCTTCACTTCACCGGCACGGCCGGCCAGAGTTTCGGTGCCTTCAATGCCGGCGGCCTGAAGCTGAGCCTGATCGGAGAAGCCAACGACTACGTGGGCAAGGGCATGGCCGGCGGACGCATCGTGCTCGCACCCCCCGAGGGCATTCGCTACCGGGCATCCGACACGCCGATCATGGGTAACACCTGCCTGTATGGCGCCACTGGCGGTGAACTGTTCGCAGCCGGCACCGCCGGCGAGCGCTTCGCCGTACGCAACTCCGGCGCCATTGCCTGCATAGAAGGCGCCGGTGATCACTGCTGCGAATACATGACCGGCGGCATGGTCGTGGTTTTGGGCCGGACCGGCATCAACTTCGGCGCCGGCATGACCGGCGGCTTTGCCTACGTGCTTGATACCGATCGCGGCTTCGTCGACCGCTACAACCACGAACTCATCGACATCCGCCACATCGAGCCGGAAAGCATGGAGAACCACGTGCACCACCTGCGCGGCCTGATCCAGCGCCACCTGGACCTGACCGGCAGCCGCCGCGCGCAGGAAGTGCTGGATGATTTCCGCCGCCTGCTGCCCAAGTTCTGGCTGGTCAAACCCAAGGCCACGGACCTGGACAGCCTGATCTCGGCCTTGCGCGACGCGGCTTGATTTGGAACCACGGAAGACGTCGACGGGTTGAAAGACAAGACATTGGAACCACCGAAAACACCGAAGACACCGAAGGGTTGAAAGACAAAAGCTTGGAACCACGGAAAACACGGAAGACACGGAAGGCGTCGACGGGTTGAAAGGCAAAACATTGGAACCACCGAAGACACCGAAAACACCGAAGGGTTGAAAGACAAAAGCCTGGAACCACGGAAGATACGGAAGACGTTGAAGGTTGAAAGACAAGACACTGGAACCACCGAAAACACCAAACGGCGGGAAAGAATTTTGCCAAGCGCACGAAACGATCGAAGGCAGCGGAATGTTGCTCAATGACGATTGAGACCTGTCAGGCCTTGTCAAGTCTGTTGCGGCCTCACAAGACTGGGCTCGGTCTGATCGACCCGGTTAGGATTTTCTCTTTTTCGGTGTCTTCGGTGTCTTCGGTGGTTCCAGTGTTTTTCAGAGAAACGAAAACCAGGAAAACGGTATGAAAACTCCCAGTCCGCTGCATTTTCTTGAAAGCCCCCGGCGCGATCCGGAGGTGCTTCCGATTCCGATCCGGGTTCGCAACTGGGACGAGATTTACGGCGACTACGATCAAAGCGGTGCCGCCGACCAGTCAGCGCGCTGCATCAACTGCGGCAACCCCTACTGCGAGTGGGAGTGCCCGGTTCACAACTTCATCCCCGACTGGCTGCGCCTGATCCGCCAGGGCCGCCTGTTCGAGGCCGCCGAGCTGTCGCACCAGACCAACTCCCTGCCCGAGGTTTGCGGTCGCATTTGTCCGCAGGACCGGCTGTGCGAGGGGGCCTGCACGCTCAACGATGGCCTCGGTGCGGTCACCATCGGCTCGATCGAGAAATACATTACCGATGAGGCCGTTCGCCAGGGCTGGCGCCCGGACTTGTCCCACGTCCGCCCCACCGGCAAGAAGGTCGCCATCATCGGTGCCGGACCGGCCGGCCTGGGCGCTGCCGACATCCTGGTGCGCAACGGCGTCGAGGCACACGTATTCGACAAATATCCCCGTATCGGCGGGCTACTGACCTACGGTATCCCCCCGTTCAAGCTCGACAAGCAGGTGGTGGAAACCCGTCGCGAGCTGATGCAGGGCATGGGCGTGAACTTCCATCTCGGCGTGGAAATCGGCCGCGATCGTCAGCTGGCCGACCTGGAACGGGAATTCGACGCCGTCTTCCTCGGCATGGGCACTTATCGCTACGTCGAGGGCGGCCTGCCCGGCGAGGACAGCCCGGGTGTGATCAAGGCATTGCCCTACCTCATCGGCAACGTCAATCGCGTACTGGGCGAAAACATGGGCGGATTCGAGCCGGTGGACCTCGAAGGCAAGCATGTCGTGGTTCTGGGCGGTGGTGATACGGCCATGGACTGCGTGCGCACCGCCATTCGCCTCGGCGCGGCCTCGGTCAAGTGCGCCTATCGCCGGGATGAAGAAAACATGCCCGGCAGCCGGCGTGAAGTGAAAAACGCGCGCGAGGAAGGGGTCGAGTTCCTGTTCAACCGGCAGCCGGTAGAAATCGTCGGCACCGAGGCTGCCGAAGGTGTGCGCCTGGTCGAAACCCGGCTCGGCGAAGCCGATGAGCGTGGACGGCGACGCCCGGAACCGGTGCCGGGCAGCGAAGAACTGGTGGCTGCCGATGTCGTCGTGATCGCCTTCGGCTTCCGTCCCGACCCGCCGGACTGGCTACTTGCCGCCGGCATCCAGACTCACGACGACGGCCGGCTGCGAGTCGGTGAAGCAGAGCAGCTTCCCTACCAGACCACGAATCCGAGAATCTTCGCCGGCGGCGACATGGTGCGCGGAGCCGACCTGGTGGTGACCGCCGTTTTCGAGGGTCGGGAGGCAGCCAAGGATATCCTGAAGTCGATCGGCGTCGGCGAGCAAGGTCGCTTGCAGGTTGCCTGATATCGGTATGGACGAGACTACCGTTCAGGCCTCGACGCAAGTGCCGTAACGTCCATTCTGTCTGCCGCGGTTGCGCTGCCCTCTGCGAGCATTGCCAGCAATGGTTGCAGTCGCTGGCGAATATGACTCAAATGTGGCCGAATTTGCTCGGCATCCCCGCGCTCGAGCATGCGCAAGGCCTCTTCAAGATCGAGTGCTGCCAGGCCATCTTTCGACTCGGTTGCTGCGGCCTCTTTCGTGCCAACCCTGTCGGCCAGTCCCAACTCGAGCAGTGCGGCAGCATCATTCGGACTGTGGAGCGGAACCGGCTGAATGATGAACCGAGCGCTGACATGGAGGCCATCGCCCGGGACGCTCAGCCCAAGCGCTTCAAGATCGGGCAGGAAGCGCGCCTGCAGCGCTTCGGCACCCTCAGGCTGGGTAGCAGGCAACAGGAAGGTGAAGCGCTCTGACCCCGTTCTGAACACGGTGTCCTCGCACCGAATCCGTGTGGCAAGCGTTTCACCAATGCGATTCAGGGTCCGTGCTGCAAATCCGTGGCCCTGCTCCTTGAGCAAACGCTCCAGGCCAGAAAGCTCAAGGTGCATCAAGGTCAAAGCTTGCCCGTGACGGCTGGTGAAGCTGATGGCCTGCGCCAGGCGCTTCTCGCAATAGCCGCGGTTGCCAAGACCGGTTGCCTGGTCGAGGTGATGGCTGTGCTCAAGCAGGCGCAGGCGCCGACGGGATTCCACCGAGTCAGAATAGGCCCGGGCCCTGGCCATCAATTCTGGTGCGTTGAACGGCTTGGAAATGAAATCGGTCGCGCCGAGATCTAGTGTACCCCGTCATTAATCCTGTGACATTCAGAGTGTGACTGAGTCGACAGTGCAAGGCGCGACCCGCAGTGAATGGCCAGCCCTTTACAAGGGTCGGAACGCAGCAATGTCGACTCAGACGCACTCCCG
>RECK01000290.1 GCA_007694055.1 Wenzhouxiangella sp. | reverse complement strand
GGGGCGGGGCAAGCCGGGGGGCTTACTTGCCGTAGCGCTTCTTGAACTTGTCGACGCGGCCACCGGTGTCCATGATCTTGTGCTTGCCGGTGTAGAACGGGTGCGACTTGCTCGAAACTTCGACCTTGACCAGCGGGTACTCGGCCCCTTCGAACTCGATGGTTTCCTTGGTGCGGACGGTCGAGCGGGTCTTGAAGATCAGATCGCTGGACAGATCCTGGAAGACCACTTCGCGGTAGTTGGGATGGATATCGGCTTTCATTGGGGCGGCCTGCTTGCAAAATTGAAAAGATAGCCGGCAATTATATCCGCGCTCCCTGTTTCAAATCAAGCACGAATTGCCTGATTCTGCAGGCGGTATGACTACCGATCCTCACGCAACCGACCTTCCAGATACTTATGGAGGATGCTGGCTATAAGTGTCTGGTAAGGAATACCCTCCGACAGGGCTTTTTTCTGGAGCCCCCGGAGGTCCTTCGAAGAAAGCCTGATATTGATGCGGGCATCCTTCCTGAACATGGCTTCCGCGTACTGCTGATGCCGAGCTTTCGTTTCTTCAGAATCCGATACTCGCCGGAGCCCATTCGCATCAAATGCGTCCAGAATCTCTTGCTCTTCTTTATCCAGCGTACTCATTTCGAACCTCTCAAATAGGTTTTGCTCGCTTTCCGACTCGGAATCACGGTTTTAAGAAAAACCTCATCTTCCGACTCCACGAAGGGTACCAGATAGGCATATCCCTCAATTTCAATCACATGTTTTGGCACAGACAAGAGCGGGAACTCGCCCGGGGCTATAATCGCAGGATGAACGAGCTTGTCGGCCTCAGCAAGGTTGAAGAGTACCTCCGGGAACAGCCGGATCTTCGGCTTGCCATCATCTACGGGTCGATGGCGGCTGGCCGGGCGCGACCGGACAGTGATCTGGATGTTGCCGTTGCCGGGCGGGAACCGCTGCTGGTCGAACGCAAGATGGCGCTGATATCGGGCCTGGCCGAGTTGACCGGTCGCACTATTGACCTGGTGGATCTGAGCACGGTTGGCGAACCGCTTCTGGGCCAGATCATTGCCGGTGGCCGTCGGGTTCTGGGCGCAGACCGGGATCACGCCGAGTTGTTGCGCCGGCATCTGTTCGACCAGGCCGACTTCCTGCCACTCAGGCAACGCATACTCAGGGAGCGTCGCGAAGCATGGCTACAACGGTAATTGAGGAAAAGCTGGAGTCCTTGCGCCGCTGCCTGGCGCGGATTCGACTCAAGCGCCCTGACAGTGCGGAAGCACTTAAAGCGGACCTCGACAGCCAGGACATTATCAGCGTCAACCTCACCCGCGCCGTGCAACTGTGCGTTGATATCGCGGCCCATTTGCTGACTGCCACCGACCAACCGCCACCGGACACCATGGGTGACAGCTTTGACCGCATGGTCAGCGCAGGCCTGATTTCCCAGGCGCTGGCCGGGCGCATGAAGGCCGCTGTTGGCTTCCGGAATATCGCCGTTCACAGCTATCGCCAGATCGACTGGGATATCGTGCATGCGATAGTGAACAACCACCTGGAAGATTTCGAAGCTTTTGCAAGTCAGGTCCTTGTCTCGTCAAACAGCAAGAACAACAGTTAGAGCCATGCCGACATGCCACCGGCGCTGGAGGCTGACGGCCTCTATTGATTGGCCAATGACCATGAAAATAGTAAGGTGGCATGACGATTTTCATGGTAATTGTGTTGATGCCCGGAATCCTTTGTCGCTCCAGGCCACACACCTAAACTCCGAAATAGATCTGGTCGGCAAGCACGGCCAGCATTTGTATGGCATTGAGTGCAAGCGGGCCGAAGCGGATTCGGTTGAAGCCTTACCCTTGGTGGATCTGGCGGCGGCTGATGGGATTTTTGCATGACTGGGCGATCAACCGGACAAAACAGGCGCAAAAGAACGGGACAGCGCTCATTCTCCTGGCGGGTTGCCAGTGGCCATGCCGACACTTCTCAGGCCGCGGTGCAGGTGCTGGAAGCTGGGGGAAATGCGGCTGATGCGGCGGTGGCTGCGGCGCTGGCGGCGACGGTGGCCGAACCCTTGCTGTGCTCGCTGGGTGGCGGGGCGCATGCGCTGGTGCAGGCGCAAGGACGCGCGCCGCTGGCGCTGGACTGTTTTACCCACACCCCTCGGCATCGGCGCCTGGACGAGCTGGATTTCTACCCCATCATCGGCAACTTCGGCACCGATGTGCAGGAGTTTCATGTCGGCATGGCCTCGATTGCCACGCCCGGCGCGGCCGCCGGCCTGCTGGCCCTGCACGGACGCTTCGGGCGCATGCCGCTGGCCGAGGTCATCGCACCGGCCCGGCGCCTGGCCGCCGAGGGCGTGGTGTTGAATGACATCCAGACCTATGCCCTGCACATTCTCGAACCCATCGTGCGCGCCACCGAGGCCAGTGCGCGGCTGTTCGGGCTGGACGGCCAGGACGCACCCATACCGGCGGTGGGCGCGCGGGTTTGCAACCCCGACCTGGCCGATTTTCTCGATCAACTGCCGGCAGACGGGGTCGACAACTTCTACCGCGGCGAACTGGCGCAACGGCTGGCGGCCGATTCCAGCGGTGGCGGCGGACACCTGCGCCTGGCTGATCTCGATGCCTACCGGGTGCGCTGGCGGCGGCCGCTGCGCTGGCAATACCGTGATGCGACGCTGTGGTCCACGCCGCCGCCGGCGTTCGGCGGCATGATGCTGGCCCTGGCCTGCGCCAGCCTGGCCAGGCACCTGCAAGCGTCGGCAACTTTCGGCAGCCCGCAACATCTCGAGGCACTGTGCCACGCCATGATCGAGTCGGAAGATCTGCGCCAGCACCTGGAGCAGCCGCAGCTGCTGGCCTCCGAGCGCGCCTTGAGGGGTGCCTTTGCCGGATTGTGTCAGCAGGCACCCTTCGCCCGGCGTGGCACCACCCATATCAGCGTGGACGATGGCCGCGGCCTGGTCGTGGCCATGACCTTGTCCAACGGCGAGGGCTCGGGCTACGTGCTGCCCGGCACCGGCATCATCCTGAACAACATGCTGGGCGAGGAAGACATCAACCGCACCGGCTTCCACACCTGGCCGACCAACCGCCGCCTGGCCTCGATGATGGCGCCGACCATCCTGGCCCGCAACGGGCAGCGCTGGCTGCTGGGCAGCGGTGGCTCCAACCGCATTCGCACCGCCCTGGCCCAGGTCATTGCCAACCTGGTCGACTTCGAGCTGCCCCTGGACCAGGCCATCGTCGCCCCGCGCCTGCACCTGGAGCGCGCCTGCCTGGCCGTGGAGCTGCCCGAAGATGCCTGGTCGGATACGGCCCTGGACTGGCTGTCCCGGCACTACCCGGACGCACGCTGCTGGCCGGCCCGCAACATGTATTTTGGTGGCGTTCACGCGGTCGGGCCCGACCAGGCTGCGGCCGACCCGCGCCGCCAGGGCTGTGCCCGGGAACCCTGAACGAAAATCGCTGGTCACAGTAGCGTGGCAGTACAACTTTGGCCCCTGCTGGAGACCTTGTCATGACTCGAAAAGCATTGTCAGCCCTCGCGATTCTTTGCGCCGCGTTCGCCTTGAGCGCCTGCGCCACCACCCCCACCGATCAAGCCGGCTCAAGCAACAAGCAATCGAATATTGATCATCGCTACGTGGCCGCGGTAAACCGCCAGGCCCGCCGCGTCGGCACCCAGGTGGTCTGGGTCAACCCGCCGCGCGAGAAGGACCGAAGAAAGAACGACGACTGAGCTTCCGAAGCGCGCTTGCCGACTCAAGCCCCCAGAAATCGCAACAGGTCATCGAGAGCGGCATCCACCTGAAGGGGGCGCTGCAGACGCCGCAAGTTCTGCTCGCGGTTGTGTCGGGCGATTCGAATTGGGTGCACACCAACACTTGCATAATTTATGCAGATTCGTTTCTTTTGGCTGATTCCAGGGTAATTATCGACACAGCTCTGCTGTTCAGGGCTTGGTGAGGCGCGTCCGCTCAGGGCAAGATCAGTCTCTTTGCTGACAATCGGCAAGTTGCGAATCATTAGCGGATTCCGCTCTCGCGCCATGGGGGCATTCAAGATCAAAATCGTTTTGTTGGAGAATCGTTGGAAAATAACAGAAGTGTGGATCAAAACACAATTTTGTGTCACTCTGGGGCAGGCATATAGGATTTGGGACCGTCCATGAGCGATCTGGGCTACCAATGGTTGATTCACAAGTTTGATCTGCCGCCACACCCTTTGCCGGTGGTCTCAAAGCTGGGAACGCGCCTGCGGGAAACCTGGTCGGGCGACGGTTCCGTCCAGCGCGAATATCCGACCCACTATCAACCAGCGGACAGTCTGGCAGGGCATCTCGAGTTCGCGCTGAAGCACGAGGGAGTAAACCTGGCGGTCCTGGGGGACTTGTTCCGGGCCAGTGGGCCGGGCCTGGTAGAAGCGGCCGTGGCGGCAAAGCCGACGGGCCGTTACCGCCGGCAGATGGGGTTTTTCTACGAGTTGCTGACGGGCGAGCAGCTTGACCAATCACTGAAAGTTGGGGGCAACTACGCGCCGGCGCTTGATCCGGCGCGCTATCTGGTCGCCCCGAACCCGACCCTCGACCGTCGCTGGCGCATACGCGACAATCTGCTCGGCAACGGACTTTTCTGCCCGGTTATTCGTCGCACCGAGCGACTGGATCTCGCGTTGGCTGCGCCGCTTGGCGAGGAGCTGGCGACCCTGCTGGCTGACTATCCGCCGGAAATGTTTCAGCGAGTCAACGACTACCTGTATCTCAAGGAAACCAGGTCCACTTTCGATATCGAGCACGAGCCCATGCCCGAGTCCAGCCGGCTTCAGCGATTCGTGGCGCTGTTGCGTGAAGCGGGTCGGGGGCCGGAAGCCGATCTGCTTGATGAAGAAAAGCTGACAGAGCGCCAGAACCTTATCGTGGACTCACGATATGCGGTGACCGGCTACCGGGAAAGCCAAAATTATGTCGGTGAACAGCGGCCCGACTTCAGCCAGCGCATTCACTACATCTGTCCCGCACCCGAATGGGTTCCGGGGATGATGGATGGCCTCTCCGTCTCATTGGAGCGAAGCGCCGGGCTGCCGGTCCTCGGCAGAGCGGCGGTCGTGTCCTTCGGATTCGTGTTCATACACCCCTTCGAAGACGGCAATGGTCGCTTGCACCGATTTCTCATCCATGACCTGCTCCAGCGTGGGCGATTGGTCGAGCGCGACCTGGTGCTGCCGGTGTCGGCCACTATGCTTCGACGCATGGTCGACTATGACGCCGCACTTGAGCGATTCTCGCGGCCATTGATGAGCGGCTGGGTGGACTATGACCTCGGTAACGACGGCCATATGACTATGCGCAATTCCGAGCAGGTGGAGAACTACTACCGTTACCCGGACCTGACCGCGCAGGCTGAGTACCTGGCCGAGACCGTCGCTGCCACTGTGCGAGAAGACGTGGTCGAGGAACTTGGCTTTCTACGCGCTTACGATAGAGCCCGCGCCGCCGTTCGGGAAGTCGTCGACATGCCGGATCGTCGCCTGGACCTGCTACTACGGCTGCTGCACAGCAACGGTGGGCGCCTGTCGAAAAACAAGCGCGGTCGTTTCGAGGAACTGACGAGCCGGGAGATCACGCAGATCGAGTCGGGCTTTCGCAGCGCGTTCGCGCTCGACCGGGATTAGTGTCAGTTCCTGCGGACTCAAACCCCCAGGAATCGCAACAGGTCATCGAGATCGGCATCGCCAGGGAGTGGATGACGTCGCTTTTCCAAATACTCCTTGAGCACCTTTAGATTACGCAGCTTCTCGGCAACACCACGAAACTGATCGGCATCCTCCTGCAGGGTGCGCTGCAGACGCCGCAAGTTCTGCTCGCGTTTTTTCTTGCTCGGCGAGTAGACCTCCCGGTACAGGAACAAGTGGGTGGGCGTGCGGCAGACCAGTTCGTCATGTGTCATCTTCAGCTCGCTGAGCCTGAACCTGAGCATGTCGCAGGCATCCTCCATATCCTTCTCGCCGATCTGCACTTCATCGCTGCCAACCGCTTCGGCGTAGAGTTTGAGCATGGTCAGCAGATCGCCCTGCTTGCGAGCAGCCAGCAGTTGTTGCATGCGCTGCTCGCGACCTGCCCGCTTCTGATCGTCGATTTCTCGATCAGGGTGCAGGGCCTGGGCGGCCTTGCGGAACAGGCTGCGCACCCAGCCCGGATCGGTCAGCTTGCTGGAGGATTCACTGGCCGAAAATCCGTCACGCTGCTGCCAACCTGCACCGGCGAAGCCCTCATCGAATGCGTCTTCCGGGCCGGGCCATTCTTCGTCGTCCTCGTCATACGCATCATCGTCATAATCGGCATCATTATCGCCGAACAGATCGTCGATTCCGTCTTCGAGCGCATCGGATGCCTCATCGACATCCTCAAGCCCACCGTAGACCGCATCCATGGCGGCGTGAAAGCGCTCATGCAGGGCCCAGGCCGCGTCGCGATCGCTCGTTTCCAGGCGCATGCCAACATCACCAATCCAGTCTGCCAATTCCTGCCGCTGGCGGCGCGAGAGCGTCTTGCGAGTCAGGAAGTCAACCAGACGATTGCCCAACTTTTCAAGCTCAGGCTTGATGCCCTGGTCTACTTCCCGCATCAGCTCATCGTGGCGTCGCACCAACTCATCAAGCTGTGAGTCAAGATTGCGGTTGCGCTTCTCGGCCGATTCGACCTGGCTGCATAGGCGGTCAAACCGTTTCTGCAGCTTGCTGGTGGCTGTCTTGTTGCCTCTTGCGGGTTTCAGGGTGATTTCCATGCCTGTCGGTCCGGAGAAATTCGCTACCATTCTAAAGTCCCCTTCTCCCACAGGCTGGAACAGTTCATGCACGGATTCACTACCCGGCAAATGTTCGAGGACCTCCGGGTCGACGATATTCGCAAACTGCTGAAGCACATTCCGGGCGCGTCCACCAAGGCCACGCGCAAGGCCGACCTGGTTGCGTACGGCTGCGAGGTGCTGGAAAATCCGGCCACGCTGAAATCCATCGTGGCTTCCCTGGATGCTGTGCAGCGCCTGGCCCTGGCCGAGGCCGTGCACGGCGATGGCCGGCTCGATCGTCAGCGCTTCAAGGCCAAGCAT
>RECK01000287.1 GCA_007694055.1 Wenzhouxiangella sp. | reverse complement strand
CTCCAACCTGCACGCGCTTAACGGTTTCCGGAACAGGGCTTCTTGCCTTCGGCAAGCCGCCCCCTTCCTCCAACCTGCGCTGCCCGACCTACGCACACCAAGCCACATCGTCGGGGCTATTTCCCCGACGGTGAGACTTGGCTCGGTTATTGGAGGCGCAGGGTCGGGTCGCCCAGCAGGGTCCAGTTGATGACCAGGTCGCTGATTCCGCGCGCGGCCGCCGTTTGGCGGGCCGACAATACGGCTTCTCCCAGGGTAGCGCCGTTGAGCTGCTGGGTAAGCACTTCACGGACGAAGACTTCATTGTGGGCCAGGTTGGACAGGGTCGCAGCGCCGTGGACGGCCACCGCTCCATTGCTCGCCGGAACCGCGTTGCCGGAGCCGTCCAGGCGCATCCCGTTCATCAGGCGGTGCGCCAAGGTGTTGGCATGCGGCGATGTGAAATAGGTGGTGTAACACGCTGATGTGCTGACCAGAGTCGGGAAACCCTCGTTATCCAGTTCAGCAACATGTGATGGCACCAATACCCCCTGGAAAGACCATAGCGTCGGCGAGCCGTGGCCGGTAAAGCCAGTCAACGCCCGCCCCGATGCGAGCGCGTCGAACAAGTCAGACCGCATGGCCGCCGGCGAGCCGTAATCTTCGAAGCTGATCCGGTCGAAGTCGGGCAAGCCCCAGCCGCCCTGTTCAACCAGCAGACTGGCCATGCGCTCGGCCTGGCGCGCGAACGAAGCCGTGCGGGGATCCTGCAGGTCAGTCACCCAGACGGCCGATGAGTCGCCCATCATGTTCGTTTCCCAGTCGATCACCTTTTGCACCGTGGCGACCAGGTCGGCCTGGGTTCGGACCGGCCAGCGCCCAATGGCCAGGTCGGACATGCCATCGCCAGTGATATCGGCCAGCAAGGCATCGCTGGGCGTAAAGTTCACGAAGTAGGTCGGCGCATAGTGGGTCGGAATGAAGCTGATACTGCCAAGGCCAAGGTGATCTCGGTAATCGTAACTATCGCTTCCTACCAGCAGCACATGGGAAACATCATTGACCTCGCTGGCCGCGGCCAGGAACGCATTGACAGCGCCGGGCAATGGCATGCCGCCGCCGAAGTGGAGCTGGATATCGGCCACGCTGCGCACCGATACAGTCCAGCCCTGGGCCCGACGACGCTGCACGAAGTCGTTGAGCGGATGTGTCTCACGCTCATTCATCGGCAAAAATGCCGGGTGGGCGATGATCACGAGTTCGCCCAGACCATCGAGCAGCCCATTGGCATGTACCGGCCCCAGCGCAGTGGGCTTGAGCAGTTCGTCCCGACCCGACATCCACACGCGCATGCGATTGGCGTCGTCGGGAAGCGCGGCCACGACTTGACCGCGACCAAAGGCCTCGGCAGCGAGCTGAACCAGCCCCCGCTCAGTACGGGCGAAGGCATGAACTGGCGCCGTGGTATCCAGACCACTGACAATCACTCCCGCCCCTGCAGCCCGCGGCTCGAACAGGATGCGGTTATCAACGGCCAGGTTGAGCTCGGTCCAGGCCAGCTCGACGGCATCAAGCAGGGTGATGCTGTTGATCCCCGCAATGCCCACTGAACGGACCTCAACCTCGTTCTCGCCCGGCACCAGCTGCGCCCCGCGCAAGCGGGTCCGGATTTGGTGCGGCACCTGCCCGACGAAAGCCTCGTCGGCTATTTCCTGGCCGTTCAGGAACACCGCGATGCGGTGGGTGACGGTATCGGGAAGCGATGTCAGGCCTGCCAGGCGCACCATGACTTCGGCTTCGCCGAAGCGATCAAACGATGCCGGCACGTCAAAGCTGACCGAATGGCTGCGATGGTTCGATCCCCAGCTGCGCAAGCGACGCATGTACCAGGGGTCGGGGTTAGGGTTGCTGAAGTGGTAGCCGACCTGGTCGGATACTGTTCGGCTGACCCGTTGCTGGCTGCCAGGCCGCGAAACATGACCTGAGTGGGCCGCTGCGGTCAACACCGCGTCCGGATTCTGCGCCACCCGGTAAACCTGGTGGTCAATGTACTTTGCTTCCGGGAACCGCGGCAGATCCCCCCAGAACAGGATCGAACTGCCGGGACCGAACATCGATGGTCGTGAACCCGCGCGCGAGGTCGTGTGGCGTCGTCGAGACGGCGTTTCAATCGAGCGCGGAACCGGTTGACCGGCTACGGTCACGGCAATGGTGTAAGGATTGACACCGGCAAGATCCAGGCCCGCCTTGAGCAGGTCTTCGTAAGTGACCCGGTACATCCCTTCCTCTTCAACCAGGAAATCGGCTGCGGTCACGACACTGGAACGCCCCTGGTGCAAAGGCTGGACCAGGTCGCCACGCACCGTCATGCCCGCCTGGTCGATGCGGGCCTGTGCCTGGCCCCGAACCTGTGCCCAATCGATCAGTGCAGGCGGGTTGGTCTCGCCAAAAGCCTTGCCGACGTGGAAGTAGCCATACATTTCCTCGTGCCCGAGGTAGTCCACGGCAGAGATAATCAGATCGCGCACCTGGCCACGGCCGATGCCCGGGATGACCACGGAATACGACTGCGGCTGAACCGCGCCCGAGGCCTCGGAAGGAATCATGTCCGGGGTCAGCAGTTCGAAACCACCGTCGCTGGTTTCACCCCAGATGTAAAAACCCTTGTTGTGGGTTTCAGAGGCGGTCGACCAGGTCACCTGCAAACCGCCGCGAACGAAGGTGGATTCGAAGGCGTGGATGCTGACCGGAATTGTGCCCGCATCCATCAAGTGGTCCTCGACTTCGCCGTCAGCCAGGAAACCCAGCGGAGAAGGGTCCGTGTCAAAATCGTTGCTGGTGTCGGTTGAGATCCGAAAGCGGGCGAAGGTCTGGCCGGTCGTCAAGGTATCGCCGGGACCGTATTCCCAGACCACGACCACCACGCCTTCGCAGTTGGCCGGGATACCCCAGTCTCCAGCGTCCAGTTCGTCACCAGAGACGCTGCCGACACCCTGGCAGTCGCCGTCGAGGCCAGCAAAACCGCTTGTGCCACGCAACAAGGTCGGCGACGAACGGTCAATGGGCCCGAACTCACCCGTTCCACCAAAATCAACCCAGCCAACCAGGCGCGCGATGTCGCTGGTGGGGTTGGCGACCCTGACCGCCGCGCAATAAAAGAAGGTATCTTCGGTGTTTTCCAGGAACAGGCCATCGCAGGTGACACCGCCATTGCTGGTCGAGTCCCTCAGGTCGGCCAGGATCACGCCCTCTTCAGCGGCATCCGAATCCGCTTCTTCATCGGGCACGGCGTCGACCGCTGCAGTCGTGTCATTGACGCCTGGCGAGCCGATGACGTTAGCAATATTGGGCATCCAGGGGCCACCAACCCGATGGCGCGGGCCATTGTCTGCCGCCAGGGTACGGTAGCTTTCCGGCGCATCGCCATAATCCAGCAACTCGCGGTTGACGAAGTCCTGGCCCGTGATCACATCCCCGGAGGTCACGCTGATCGGGGTTTGATCGCCATTGATGGTGAGGTCACCACCGTCCTGGTCGTTGACCGCGCCGAATCCGCTCGGAACGGTTTGCACCACCGTGTAGTCTCCGGGTACGACGTCGTTGAACAGATAGGCGCCGTTCGAATCGGTAACGGCCGTAGCGACCGTATCGCCGTTGCTGTCCAGCAGGCCGACGGTTACGCCGCCCTGGGGACCGTCGCCTTCAGCGTTGCCCGTGGCATCCAGTTCCACCAGGCCGGAAATGGAACCCGGAATGTAGGCGCCGGCATCGATGTTGTTGTTGGTTTCACCAGCCGCCAGGCTGAAAACCGGGGTGCGGCCAGTTGCCGGATCCGCATCCGAGTTGACCATCCCATCAAGCCCCTGGCCATCGGCATCCTGGGTGGTGAAAACATAGTTACCAGGCAGGCTAAATTCGACCTGGTAATCGCCGGCTGGTAGCCCGGCAAAACTGTACGCACCAAAGGCATCAGTCGTTGCCGTCACTGCCGTGCCGGCAGGATCGACAACAGGGTCACCAGAACTGTTGAGCAGTGCAACCGTCACGCCCGCCAGCCCGGGTTCGCCGGCATCCTGCAGTCCACTGCCGTTGGCGTCGATCCAAACGAAACTGCCGATCGTGGCCCCGTTGACCTGATCGGTTACCGAATCCGCGATGGGCGTCGGGTCGTCATCGCTGGTGAACAAGGCGACGTTGGTGATGTGCGTTAACACCGCATCGGTATCGAGCGTGACCTCGAAGGTGATGGTCAAGGTCGCTTCCGGGTCCAGGGTCCAGCCAGTCGCGAGTTCGGGTGGGGCGCCGATTGTGCCTTCCGAGGAAATGCCGTAACTGATAACCAGCCGGCCATCGCCACCGCCGCCGGCACCCGCACCGCTGCAGCCACCACCCCCACCACCTGGGGCAGAGCCGGGCTCGCCCGCAGTGACGGTCGCCTGACCGCCAGCGCCACCGTTTCCGGTGCCGAGCCCGCCTGCGCCGGGCGCATTCTGCGCGCCGTCGCCACCATTGCCACCATCTTCGGTCGCAAAGGCCGATCCGCCACCGCCACCGCCACCGCGTTGGGCCGGAGGATTTGAATCCAGTCCCGCGCCACCGTTGCCGCCTGACCATCTGACGTCACCAACACTGCTTGCCGCAGAACCGCCGGCACCACCGGCCGAGATAGAGCCAACACCTCCACCGCCACCACCTTGCGCAAGAAGTGTGGATGGATCCAGGAACGAGGATGCCTGACCCGGCTGCCCAGGGTTGCCGGCACCGGGATTACCAGCACCGGCGCCCACAACAAAATCGATAACCTGGCCAGGAGTTACGGCAAGCGAATCGATTCGCGCAAAGGCGCCACCACCGCCACCGCCACCTGCATCGTTGGAACCGCTGGCCGCGCCACCACCACCGCTGCCCCAGGCCTCAACCGTCAACGCCGTCACCCCGGCAGGCACGGTGAAAGTGCCGGAACCAGCCGAAGTGATGACTTCGGTAAACGAGCCGCCCGTTCCGGGCGCAGGATCCAGAGTTGCCGATACACTCCCGGGCACATAGGTTACGCCAGCAGGGAGCACATCCTCCACGTTGACACCACTGACCGCGGAGTCGCCGGTATTCGCGATCACGATGGTGTAGGTGATCGTGTCGCCATGGTTAACCAATCCATCGCCATCCGAAGTCTTCAGGATCGACAAATCACTGGTCGGCGATGTGGGCGTGACAGACGCTGAGTCCGTGTTGTTGCTCAAATCCGGATCACTGCAGCAACCGGTGACCGTGGCAATATTGAGATAGTCACCGAACGGCTCGACGGTAACCGTGATTTCAAGGGTCTGGGTTTCATTGGCCAGCATCCCGCCAATGTCCCAGAATCCGGTGCTTGCATCGTAAGAACCGCGGGAAGCATTGCTGCTGACGAAGGTGTACCCGGAAGGCAAGACATCCGTGACCTGGGTATTGATGGTGCTGAATGGCCCCAGGTTTTCCACGGTAATTGTAAAAGTTACATTCTCCCCCACGACCGGTGTCTCATCATCAACCGTCTTGGTCACCGCAAGGTCTGCCAGCGGGCTTCGGGAAGCGATGGATCCACCCGCCACAAGGTCCAGCCCGCCGGCATCATTGGACGCTGCCGATGTGTCACGGGGAAAGTTGGCTTCAACACTGGTGTCTACCCAATCCGCCGATACATCGGTTACGTCACCCCCGGCCAGCGAATAACCGAAGATCACATCATTTTCGGAGGCGCCCAGATCGGCGTATGACAGGTAAACCCCGCTGATGGTTTGTGTCCCAACGGTATCGGTTCGCACCAGATTATCGGCAGGTGTGTCACTGGCAAGCACTTGAGTGACGAAGAACCATTGGCTTGCACCCCAGTCTGAAGCACTGACGCTGACGACGGGACCGAAGGCATCAGGGACGCCGTTGGCATCAAGACTGGTAATGGCGGCAATCTTGAAATCATCGTTGCCACCCCGTTCCAGGATGACGAACCCATCACCTGCCGTGTCGGCCGGAACAATGAGGCCGGCATCGACGATGAAATCGATCCGTTCGATATTGTTAAGATTCGTGCCGCCCTGGTTTGCGAATACGTTGTCAGTCCCACGGTTGATAACCTGGTTGAGGAGCACCTCTTCCATCGTATTGATAAAGCTTGGGCGCAAATTGAATTCCGAGCCGCTCGAGCCTGCATCCTCGTAGAACATGAGTTGCTTGTTGCCGGAAACCTGTTCATTGTCCTGACGAACAATGCTGATGCGATCGGCAAAGCGGGTAATGGCAAATGGCTCTACGCCATCACCCAGGCCAAGGTCAATTTCAAAACTGGTGACAACCAGTTCGTTCCCGCTTTCGCCCGAAGGCACAACACCGAAATTGTAAGTAGTACCTCCTTCGGTGTAGGACGACTCTGAACCGCCGGCATAGGCGGCAATCGCTTCCGAAATGGCAGTTTGGGCATGCACTGCCTGGGCAGCGAAGAACCCCATCATCACGATGAAATACATCGCCTCTTTCCCCAACAATCCCGGGAAAATGCCGGCAAGGGCGTCTCTAATTTGAAAATCAGACCTGTATTGCATGAGGATCCTCAGTAATCGGAATACTTTATTTGGCTAATCGATTACTGCCAGAAAGCATTCCGGAAGTAACGCATTTTTCCATTCGGACAAGAAATGCAATAATCAAGCCAACCTTGCGAAATAATGCAAAATCGCCGCACAACTCGAGATTAAAGCCGTGAATCCCAACCCGAATTGGCCAGGAACAAGTGATCTTCCCTGCAGTTTCCAAAAAACTGACATTTCTTAATAAGAAGTGACGAATATTGTCAACGCCCCCTACCAAACATTGCCGAATGGAAGTTTGGCGAGCGTGGCCGGGACAGTGGAGGCATGTCCGGCGTTGACCGTCGGGGGCACGCGCGGACGGTTTCCGGGCCGGTGCTTCTTGCCTTCGGCAAACCACCCCCTTCATCCAACCTGCGCTGCCCGACCTACGCACACCAGGCCACATCGTCGTAGGTCGGGGCCATGTCCCCGACGGTCGAGGTTTATTACACCACCGGGCATGGGTTATTGGCGCCGATCTCTGGCGTTGGAGATTCAGACCCATCGCCATTGGCGGGTTTGAGAATATGGCCA
>RECK01000286.1 GCA_007694055.1 Wenzhouxiangella sp. | reverse complement strand
CGATCATGTCGTATGGCGTTTCCTTGTCCCAGAACCGCAACGCCGTGACCAGCACGTCACTGCGCTCGCCCTCGAACACCAGTTTCGCTTCTTCCCGCGGCGTTCCCCGCTCCCAGATGTAGACCTGGCGAGGATACTCCGATGTGGTCATCTGGTCAGCCTCGAAAGCCGGGGCCAGAAAGACACTGTCACGGTCGCGCCAGGAAATGAAACTCTTGGACTCGGGTAACTGAAAACCGTCTTCGACGAAGCGCCGGCTTTCCATGTCGAACTCCCGACGGACCGCCGCATCGGCCCCGCCAATGGATAATCCGACAAGGCAGCGATCGTAGTCGGGATAGCGACAGTTGGCGCCGGCCCATACCCAATTCTGATCCTCGTCGGCCGCAAGCTGATCGACGTCGATAATCACATCCCATGAGGGCCGGTTTTCCCGATAGCTTTCGACGCTGGTTGTGCGCCAGATGCCGCGCACATGACTGGCATCGCGCCAGAAGTTGTAAATCCGACCACCCATCAGTGATGGACTGGCGATGCGGTCTTCCGACGTCAGGATCTCGAGATTGCGTTGATGCAACTCGTCGAACAGGGGATGGGCCTTGAGAAAGGCTTCGGAGCGCTCGTTTTGCTCGCGGGCCCAGGCCAATGGCTTCTCGCCCTCGATTTCCTCCAGCCAGAGGAAAGCATCTTCATCGGCCATGGCCGACCCTACTGAAACTGCAGCGGCCAGCACAGCCGCACCCATCATGGTTTTCATCTTTCATTATCCTGGAGGTTTTCTGACCAAACTATTCGATTGTGCCAGATCAGGCATCAACGGACCCGTGCCAGAAGTTGGGTCAGGCCCGAACCATGCCGACCCAGGCCAGGGCGACCAGGAAAACCAGCAACGCCGAAATCACCGCCGCCAGCGCCGGCTTCCAACCGAGGCGGCGGAGATCGGCAAGGCGAATGGTCATGGCCAGCGCGCCCAGGGCCATGGCGAAAGCAAAGGTACTCAAGTTACCTGCCGCAGCGATAAGCCACTGCCAGGGCGCCGAGTCGCCTCCCCAGGCAGCGTCACCCAGCGTACGCAGGGCGCTCAAGGCGATAAATCCGACAATGAACAGCGGCACAGGCACTGACCGATTGCCCGATGCTTCACCACGCAGCGCCAGCCAGACCAGCGCCGGAATGACAATGATCATGGCACTGTTGCGCAGCAACTTGGTCACCGTTGCTGCGACCAGCGTGCCCTCCGCCGCCCAGGCCTGTTCGTGCAGGCTGGCGGCCGCGGTAACCTGGGCCGTATCGTGAATGCTCGCCCCCAGCACCAGGCCGATCGTGGATGGGTCGCCAACCAGGATCTGGAGCAGCGCCGGATAGACCACGGTCGCGACCAGGCCAACCAGGGTCACGCAGGCGACCGCATAGCAGATCTCCTCGCGCCGGGCATTCAGGGCCGGGGCCGTGGCAGCGATGGCTGAGGCACCGCAGATTGCCGTACCCACCGCCAGCAGAACCGAAAGGCGCCGGTTGGCGCCGGACAAACGGGCCAGGAATAACGTGACGGCCAGGCCGGCAACGATGACCAGGCCCACCAGCGGCAGTGCCATCAGGCCGAGCTGCCCCACCTCGACCAGGCTCAGACGCAGGCCTATGAGAATCACGGCCGTTTTCAGCAATGGCCCTCTGGCCAGTTCCAGCCCCGGCGACAAGCGTGGCCGATGGCTGGCCACCGGAGACAGGACCAGGCCCAGCAAAAGCGCCACCATCATCATGCTCAAGGGCAGATCGGCAGTCAGCGGCAGGCAGGCCAGCATGGCCACCAGCGCGGCCGCCAGCAGGCCCAGCGCCAGGGCAACCAACAGGCCTGGCCAAACCGAAGTGCCCGGCGACGGGCGCCCGTCAGTACAATCCATGCTATCCCTCGGAACGATGGTCGCCGATCCCGCCGGATTCAGCCACCTGAAACAAAGTCCGGTCATGATACCCGGTCAGGCCGGCCCGACATCCCGAGACGTGCCGAACAACAACAAGAGAACAAGCACATGGAATCCAAACTAGACATCGTCCAGAACTGGTTGCCCCGCTACACCGGATGTGAGCTCGATCAAATCGGCAAGTACATCCTGCTGACCAATTTTGACAACTACGTCGAGAAATTCGCCGCTTTCAGCGGGGTCGAGATTCGCGGCCGCGACAAGGCCATGCGCAATGCCACCGCTGACGGGATCACCATGATCAACTTTGGCATGGGCAGCGCCAACGCGGCTACCATCATGGATCTGCTCAGTGCAGTGGGCCCCAAGGCTGTGCTGTTTCTGGGCAAGTGCGGTGGATTGAAAAAGAAAAACGAGCTTGGCGACCTGATTCTGCCCATTGCAGCCATTCGCGGCGAAGGCACCTCGAACGACTATTTTCCTCCAGAGGTTCCCTCACTGCCAGCGTTCACCCTGCAGCGCGCCGTGTCTTCAACCATACGCGATCATAACCTCGACTACTGGACCGGCACCGTGTACACCACCAACCGGCGAGTCTGGGAACATGACAAGCGTTTCAAGAAGTACCTGCGCAAGACACGTTGCATGGCTATCGACATGGAAACCGCAACCATTTTCATCACCGGATTCGCGAATGCCATCCCCACCGGCGCACTACTGCTGGTCTCCGATCAGCCGATGATTCCCGATGGCGTAAAAACCGATGCATCCGATCGCATCATCACTCGCCAGTTCGTCGATGCCCAGATCGCAATCGGCATCGATGCACTCAAGGAAATCCGCGACGAAGGCCGCTCGGTACGCCACCTGCGCTTTGACTGAAAACCATCGAAACCAGGCAAAGCAGGCAAAACACAGGCGCAGTTGCCGCTAAACTTCAATCCAGTTCAACAAGCAAGGCAAAACGCGCCCCATGTCCTGGATCACCCACAAGTTCGGCGGCAGCAGCCTGGCCGATGCCGACTGTATCGCCCACGTGGCCAGGCTACTGGTCGCCAGGCAAGACGATAACCAGGCCGTGGTTGTTTCGGCCATGGCCGGAGTGACCAACGAGCTGCTCGCCCTGGCCACCCAGGCCGCCGGAAACGAGGGCGACTGGCCTGCTCGCCTGGAGCAACTGCTTGCCCGCCATATGGATACCGCCGACGCGCTGGTCCAGGACCAGGCGACGCGAGAGACATTGCACGCCAGGCTGACGCAACGCTTCGCCAACCTGCGCCAGTTGCTCGACAGCCTGGCGCTGATGGGAACTGCGCCAGTTGAAGTCGTGGAACTGATCTCGGGACTGGGCGAACTCTACTCGGCCACGCTGCTCAGTGCCCACCTCCAGTCGCTGGGCGAGGAAGCGGTTTTCGTCGATGCCCGCGACATTCTGAGAGTCCGCCCCACCGCCCTGATGGTGGCGGTGGACTGGGCTGCAAGCCAGGAGCTGCTGCAGGCCTTTCGCGCGGCGCATCCAGCCCGGCGCTACGTGATTACCGGTTTCATCTGCCGGACCCGGGAAGGTCGCATCTCGACCCTGGGCCGCAACGGCTCGGACTACTCGGGCAGCATCTTCGGGCGCCTGTTCGGAGCCGAAGAAATCCACATCTGGACCAACGTCGACGGCCTGCTCTCGGCCGATCCGGGCGCCGTCCCGCAAGCCGTGCTGCTCGACCACCTGTCCTACCGCGAAGCTTTCGAACTGGCCTACTTCGGCGCCCGCGTCATTCACCCGCAGGCGCTGAGCCCGGCCCAGGAGGCCGGCATCCCGGTTTTCATCCGCAATACCTTCAACCCGGACTGCCCCGGCACCCGAATCGACGGCGATGGTCACCCGGAGCCGCCGGTCAAGGGCCTGTCCGGCATGGCCAACATGGCCCTGATCACCATTGAAGGCGCCGGCATGATTGGCGTGCCAGGCACCGCCGAGCGGGTGTTCTCGGCCCTGCACCGGGCCGACATTTCGGTGGCGATGATCTCGCAGAGTTCGTCGGAGCATTCGATCTGCCTGGTCGTTCCGGCCGGCGATAGTGCAGCCGCCGGCCAGGTTCTGGAAGATGCCTTCGAGCGCGAGATCCGCCACGGCCAGATCCAGCGCATCTTCAGCGTGCCCGACATCCGCGTGCTGGCCATCGTCGGCGAAGGCATGACCGGCACGCCCGGCGTCGCCGCGCGCCTGTTCACCTCGCTGGGCCGGGCCGGGATCAACGTGCGCGCCATTGCCCAGGGTGCCTCCGAGCGCAACATTTCCGTTGCCGTCGACGAGACCGATGCCGAGCGCGCACTCAAGGCCATGCACGCCGGCTTCTACCTGTCCGAACAAACCATTTCGGTCGGCCTGATCGGTCCCGGCCATGTCGGCAAGGCCCTGATCGAACAACTCGAGGCCACGCGCGAGCGCCTGCTGCTTGACGCCAACCTCGACCTGCGCCTGCGCGGTATCGCCAGCTCGCGCCAGATGCGCCTGGACGACCGCGGTCTGAGCGGCATAGATCCGCACTCAAGCCTGGGCGACCAGCCCGAGGACCTGGACCTGGACCGCTTCGTCAACTTCATCGACGACGACCACCTGCCCCATGCCGTCATCATCGACTGCACCGCCAGCGCCGATATCGCCGAGCGCTACGGCGACTGGCTGGCCCGGGGCATTCACGTCATCACCCCCAACAAGCAGGCCGGCAGCGGCGACCTGACTCGTTATCACGAGCTGCGCCGCCTGGCCGACCTGTCCAGCGCACGCTGGCGCTACGAGGCTACCGTTGGCGCCGGCCTGCCGGTCATACAGACGCTCAGGGACCTGATCGATACCGGTGACCGGGTTCGCCGCATCGATGGCATCTTCTCCGGCACCCTGGCCTACCTGTTCAACCGCTACCAGGCCGGCATGTCCTTTGCCGAACTGGTCGCCGAGGCACGGAATGCCGGCTACACCGAGCCGGACCCGCGCGATGATCTGTCCGGCATGGATGTCGCCCGCAAGCTGGTCATCCTGGCCCGCGAGATGGGCCTGGACATCGGGCTTGGCGATATCGAGGTCGAGAGCCTGTGCCCGGCCGGCCTGGATGATGGCAGCATCGATGACTTTCTGACCGGCCTCGGCGCCCACGACGATGCCATGGCCCAGCGCCTGGCCCAGGCCGAAGCCGACGGCAAGGTCCTGCGCTACATCGCCTCCCTCAACGACCAGGGCCAGGCCCGTGTCGCCCTGGAGGCCCTGTCCGTTGACCACCCCTTCGCCCACCTGGCCCTGACCGACAACGTGGTTGCCTTCAAGACCGATCGCTACTGCGACAACCCCCTGATCGTCCAGGGCCCCGGCGCCGGCCCGGCCGTCACCGCCGCCGGCGTCTTCGCCGACCTGCTGCGCGTGGCCAGCCACCTGGGCGCGCGGTTATAGGCCCTCGTATACTGTGTGACGTAATTTTCGGGATCCAGGATTCAATGCTTATTGACGAGATAAGACAGCACAGGGCGCAGATCGAGGCGCTCGCCAAAGAGCACGGTGCCAAGAACTTGCGCATCTTTGGATCCGTTGCCCGGGGCCAGGAAACCGGCAGCAGCGATGTTGACATTCTGGTCTCGCTACCCATCGGTTACGACATGTTCAAGCAGCGGGTACGGCTTACAGATCAGCTCAGTCAGCTTCTGGGCCGTCGCGTTGAACTGATTCCAGAGCATGAGCTGAATCGACACATCAGGCAACAAATCATGCAGGAGGCTGTTCATCTGTGAGCAAATCCTGGCGCGCCTACGCCCTGCACATACTTGATGCAATCGGGAGAATCGAACGAATTCGACAACGGGGAGACCTGACCACCGACGAAGTCCTATACGACGCCGCGCTTCGGAACCTGCAGACCTTGAGCGAAGCCACGCGCCAGTTACCCGAGCAAATGAAAATGAAGTATCCGGATATTCCCTGGCGTGAAATAAGCGGATTTCGCAACATACTTGTGCACAACTACCTTGGAGAAATCGATCCAATTACGGTCGCATCGGTAGCCGAAAATCACCTTGAAGCGCTGCGCTCGGCCACGAAGCAGATGCTCAACGAAAACAATAACGCTATCTCAGCTGACTCGTCGGGAACAGAGTGACAACAACCCCTGATAAAGCCGTTGCCTTCGCGCCTGCCAGTGTCGGTAACGTGGCCGTTGGCTTTGACCTGTTGGGGCATGCCATCGAAGGTCCGGGCGATACGGTCACGGCCCGGCGCAGCGAGCATGCCGGGGTCAGGATCTCGGCCATTGAAGGGGTGGTCAGGGATCTGCCGCTGGACAGCGAGCGCAACACGGCCGGACGGGCGGTCATGGCCTTGCTTGAGGCCCGTCAACCTGGCTTTGGCGTCGAGCTGGTGATCAACAAGGGCATTCCCTTGAGTTCCGGCCTGGGCGGCTCGGCCGCATCGGCCGTTGCTGCCCTGGTGGCAAGCAATGCCCTGCTGGACGAGCCGCTGGAGCATGAAGCCCTCTACCCTTTTGCCCTGGTCGGAGAAGCCATCGCCAGCGGCGCCAGCCACGGCGACAATGTCGGCCCGCAGCTGCTCGGCGGCCTGGTCCTGGCCACCGCCGATCGACTCATTTCCATCCCGGTGCCGGAAGGACTGCTGGCCGTGGTCGTCCACCCCGACTGCCAGGTGGAAACCCGCCGCGCCCGGGAAAGCCTGGCCCAGCCATTCGACATCAATACCATCGTTGCCCAGAGCAGCCACCTGGCCCAGTTCCTGGCCGGCTGCTACAGCAATGACCTCGACCTGGTCGCCGCCGGCCTGGCCGACGTTCTGGTCGAACCACGCCGGGCCCACCTGATCCCCGGCTTTGCAGCCGTCAAGCAGGCCGCCCTGGCCCATGGCGCGCTGGGTGCTTCCATTTCCGGCGCCGGGCCCAGCGTGTTCGGCTGGTTCACTCAGCCCGCTTCTGCACAAAATGCAGCAAGGGCCATGCAAGCGGCCTTCGCCGCCGTCAACCTGGACTCACAGGCCTGGATCACCCCCGTTCAAGCCCCCGGCGCCCGCCTGCTCGCTTCCTGAGAGCAGTCAGTCCTCTTCAAAGCGGTCGCGGAAGATGAACTCATCACCCACGACTTGCTGCACGATGCTTCCATCCGCAACCGCAACATGCGTGCTCGAACCGGAGTAATTGACCTGCAGCGGCCTGGGCCCGGTTC
>RECK01000276.1 GCA_007694055.1 Wenzhouxiangella sp. | reverse complement strand
CCTTCTACCCGGCTTCCCTTCTACCCTTCTACCCTTCTACCCTTCTACCCTTCTACCCTTCTACCCCTTATCAATCCTCGCCAAAGGCGAAACCGAACAGGTGCAGCAGGCTGCTGAACAAGTTGTAGATGGACACGAACAGGGTCACCGTGGCCATGATGTAGTTGCGCTCGCCACCGCGGACGATCTGCTGGGTCTGAAACAGGATCAAGCCGCACATCAACAGGGCAAACATGGCCGAAACAGCCAGGCCCAGGGCGCTCATCTGGAGGAAAATCGCTGCCAGACCCGCCATGAAGGCAACCAGGATGCCAACGAACAGGAACGGCCCGAGGAAGCTGAAGTCGCGCTTGGTGACCAGGGCGAAACCGGACAGGCCAACAAATGCGACGGCGGTCGCGCCAAAGGCAGCAATCACGAGCTCGTGACCATTGCTGAACACGGTCAGGTAGCTATTGATGATCGGTCCGAAGGTAGCACCCATGAAGCCGGTCAGGGCAAAAACGCTCAGAATGCCCCAGGCCGAATTGCGCAGCGCCATGGTCAAAAACAGCAGTCCAAAGTAACCCACCAGGGTGATCAGCACGCCCGGATACGGCCAGTTATTGGCCATGGCCACGTAACCCATGAAGGCACTGAACAGCAAGGTCATGGCCAGCAGATTCCAGGTGTTGCGCAGAACCTTGCGCGCGCCCTCGTCCATTTCCACGCCTTGGGAGCGAGGCAGCGTCGTGGTGCGAAGTTGGTCATTCATGATGTCGTTTCGTCCTTGTCTGGTAACGATTGGTTAAGGTCACACACTAGACCATCATTCTATCAGGAAGGTTTCATGTCGCCGTCGTCAGTCTGGGTCACGCAGACCAACGGCGAGTTCCGGGAAACCCGGCCCGCCCTGCAGATGCTCAGCCAGCAGTTCGGCCATGGCCGGGGAAATATCCAGCCCGTTTCGGTAATGGCCGGCGTTGATCCACAGGTTGCGCAGATGCGGGTAAAGGCCCAGCATCGGACGCCCACCGGACGGTCCGGGCAACGGCGCCAGCCAGTGGCGCTGCAAGTCGAAGCGACTGAGCGCCGGGAGCCGGTTGGCCACGCAGGTCAGCAGCACATCCAGGGCCTCATCCTCACTGCCATAGCGGTCTTCCGGACCAGTATCGATAGCGAGTAAACGACCATCCGGCTGGGGAACGAGGACCAGGTCGTCACTGCAAACCACATGGCTTAACAGCCGACTGCCGGGATTGAACAGCAAGTGATGCGCCTGCGGGATGGGCAGGTCCAGCCCATCAAGGCCGGACTCGTAGAGCAGAGCGGCATTTTCAGCCTCCGCGGCGAGGATAAAGGCGTCGGCCACGACTTGCTCGCCACCATCCAGCACCAGGTTCGGAACCACGTTCCCCGTGACCTCCAGAGCGGTGGCGTAGTGCTCGTCCAGCACTTCGATGGCGCGGCTGCGCAAGGCCAGGCGCAGCGAGTGAATCAGGCGATCATGACGAACCTGGCTGAATTGGACGTTGAACAGGCCGTGAATCTCGCTGCATGACAGGCGAGGCTCACAGCGGGCCGGCATGACTGTCTCCCACCCCGCCAGGTTTTCGTCGGGAGCGGAATCGGCCGCATCGCCGATGACCAGAAGACCGGCCCGGCTGTAGCCCAGATCAACGCCGGTTTCCTGGGCCAGGCGCACCATCCAGTCCACCCACAGCCGGCGACTGCGCTCCTGAAGCCGATTGAGCAGGTGGCCCTGGCGCCAGGCAACCGCAGGCGCGGTCATTTCCACGCCCGCGGGAACCATCGGCTCGCGGTCGGCCGGCAACGCCGGCACAACCAGACAGGACAAGCCGGATTCGGCAAGGGCGAAAGCGGTACTGAGACCAACCGGCCCGGCACCGACCACGACCAGGTCGGCGCGGATCACAGCCTGGGCGGTTCCGGACCGCGCCGCGGCAGGAACCCCTCGATCAACAGTAGCGCCACGCCGATCACGATCACGCTGTCGGCCAGGTTGAATGCCGGCCAGTGGTAACCGCGCCAGTGTACGTCGATGAAATCGACCACGTAGCCCTGGCGCACCCGATCGACCAGGTTGCCGATGGCGCCCCCAAGCACAAGACTGATCGCGGTCGGCAACAGGCGCGAGCGATTCGGCAGGCGCCACAGCCAGATCATCAGCACCAGGCTGATAATCACGGCGACAATGGAAAAAAACCAGCGCTGCCAGCCACCGGCATCGGCCAGGAAACTGAATGCCGCACCCTCGTTGTGGGCCAGGGTCAGGTTCAGCCAGCCGGTGATCTCGACCGGCCGGTACAGGGCCAGGTGGGTACTGGCCAGGTGCTTGGTCCACAAATCAAGAAAAACCAGGATGGCCGCCAGGGCAAGCCATATCAGGTACTTTCCGGGTCGCATTGGCAGCATGTCAGGCCCAGCTTCGCGTTTCGCCGGCACCGGCGACATTGGTCACGCAGCGGCCGCAGATCTCGGGATGGTCGGCGTCGCTGCCCACCGAATCACGGTGGTGCCAGCAGCGCACGCACTTGGCATGCCCTGTGGCGCGCACCGCGACCTTGAGACGATCGCCGCCGATCTCGGCACTGGCCAGGGCCTCGTCAACCTCGCCCAGGTGGACGTCGGATGAAATGAACACGAAACGCAGCTCGTCGCCGACTTCGGCCAGGATCTCGCCCAACCTGCCGTCGGCCTGAAGGGTGATCTCGGCGGCCAGCGACGAACCGATCGCCTTGGATCGACGCAATTCCTCAAGCTTCGGCCCAACCACCTCGCGCACTTCGCGCAGGCGTTGCCAGAACTCACGCTGCTCCGCATCCCCGGGCTCAAGGCCCTCGTACCAGGTCGCCAGCATCACCGAATCATCGCGCTGACCCGGCATTTCGGCCCAGATCTCTTCGGCAGTGAAACAGCACACCGGCGCCAGCCAGCGCACCAGCGCCTCGAGAATGTGATGCATGGCCGTCTGCGCCGAGCGGCGCGCCGGATGGTCCTCGGCCAGGGTATAGAGACGATCCTTGATGATGTCGAGGTAAAACGCGCCCATGTCCACGCTGCAGAAGTGGTGCAGGCGCTGGTAGATATGCAGAAAGCGATAATTGCTGTAGGCATCGAGCACTTCCGCCTGCAGGCCGGCGGCCAGGTCCACGGCATAGCGGTCCAGCGGCAGCAGATCATCCATGGCAACCTGGTCGCGATCCGGTTCGAAACCGTGCAGATTGCCGAGCAGGAACCGGGCCGTGTTGCGAATCCGGCGGTAAGCGTCGGAAACGCGCTTGAGAATCTCCTCGGAGACGTTCATTTCCTGGCGGTAGTCGGCCGCCGCGACCCACAGCCTGAGGACATCGGCACCCAGGGTATTCATGACCTGCTGCGGGGCGACCACGTTACCCTGCGACTTCGACATCTTGCGCCCGTGGGCGTCGACCGTGAAACCGTGGGTCAACACCTGCCGGTAAGGCGCCTGGCCGTGCATGGCCACCGAGGTCAACAGCGAGGACTGGAACCAGCCGCGATGCTGGTCGGAACCTTCCAGGTACAGGTCGGCCGGCCGGGCCAGCTCTTCGCGCTGGTCGAGCACGCAGTGATGGGTGACGCCGGAGTCGAACCAGACGTCGAGAATGTCCGGGACCGGCTCGTAGCGCTCGGCATCAACACCCAGGCGCTCGGCGATGCCCGCCTCGTACCAGGCATCGACCCCTTCGTTGGTCACGATATCGGCCAGCTTGTGGAGCAGGGACGGGGTATCCGGATGGGGTTGCTGGCTGTCACGGTCGATGAAAAAGCCCAGCGGCACGCCCCAGGTACGCTGGCGCGAGATGCACCAGTCGGGGCGCGATTCGATCATGCCGCGGATGCGTGCCTTGCCCCAGTCCGGCACCCAGCGCACGTCATCAATCGCCTTGAGCGCGTCGGCGCGCAAGCCGGCCTGGTCCATGGCAATGAACCACTGCGGCGTGGTCCGGAACGCGGTCGGGGTCTTGTGCCGCCAGCAATGCGGATAACTGTGCTGAAAGTCTTCGTCGGCCAGCAAGGTGCCGTTGCCGCGCATGTATTCAACCAGTGTCTTGTTGGCCTTCCAGACGAACTGTCCGGCAACGACCGGGGTATCGTCGACGAAGATCCCGCGACTGTCGACGGGATTGACCACCGGCAAGTCGTAGACCAGGCCAACCTCGAAGTCTTCCTGGCCATGTCCGGGCGCGGTGTGGACGGCACCGGTACCGGTTTCGGTGGTTACGTGCTCACCGAGTATGACCGGCACCTGCTGACCGTTGTAGGGGTGTTTGAGACGCAGCAGCTCCAGTGCCTTGCCGGGCACGGTTCCCAGCACGCTGACCTGCTCCAGTCCAATGCGCTGGCAGACGGTCTCGCGCAGCTCACTGGCGATCACGATTTCGACCCGGCTTGCGCCGCGGCTGGCGCGGACCAGGTCGTAGTCCAGCTCGGCGTTCAGAGCCACCGCCTGGTTGGCCGGGATGGTCCAGGGCGTGGTAGTCCAGATCACCACGCCGGCTGACTCGCCCAGGCCGCTGATGCCGAAGACCCGGCCCAGCGCGGCGGGATCAACCGCCGGAAACAGCACGTCAACGGCCGTGGAGACCTTGTCCTGGTACTCGATTTCGGCCTCGGCCAGGGCCGATCCGCAGTCAAAGCACCAGTGCACCGGTTTGACCCCGCGCTTGAGGTGGCCGCGCTCGACAATGCGAGCCAGTGCGCGCAGCATGTCGGACTCGTAGGTGAAATCGCGCGTGGCGTATGGCCTGGCCCAGTCACCGAGACCGCCGAGGCGCTTGAAATCCTCGCGCTGACGGTCGATCTGCTCACCGGCGTACTCGCGGCATTTCTGGCGGAAGGTGGTGGCATCCACTTTCTGGCCGACCTTGCCCACCTTCTTTTCAACCTGCAGCTCGATCGGCAAACCGTGGCAGTCCCAGCCGGGAACGTAGGGTGCCCGGTAGCCGGCCAGCAGGGCCGAGCGAACCACGATGTCCTTGAGAATCTTGTTGACCGCATGGCCGATGTGAATATCGCCGTTGGCGTATGGCGGGCCATCGTGGAGGATGAAGGCATCGCGGTCGGCCGTGGCCTCCTGGATGCGCTGATACAGCGACTGCTCATACCAGCGCTTGAGCATTTCAGGCTCACGCGTGGACAATGATGCCTTCATCGGGAAGGCAGTCCGGGGCAGGTTGATCGTGTCCTTGTAGTCCATCGGGATTGCAGCTGGGATCCAGGTTCAGGGTTCGGGGTTCAGGGTCTTGCGGGCTTTTTCAGCGTCCACTTCCATCTGTGCTTTCATCTCGTCGAGACTGGCGAATTTCACCTCCGGGCGCAGCCACTCGATGAATTCCACGCTCAGATGCTGACCATACAAGTCTCCATCGTAATCGAATAGGTGCGCTTCCAGAAGCCAGCCTGCAGCATCGACTGTCGGCCGCTGCCCCAGGTTGGCCACGCCAGGATGGCGATCGAGGCCGGCTCCACTGACCCGAACGGCGAAAACGCCGCTCAGCGCCGGCGGCAGCGGCGGGCGCAGGTTGACGGTAGGATAATCCAGAGTACGGCCCAGGGCCTGGCCGTTGAGGACCCGGCCGGAGATGGCGTAGCGCCGGCCCAGCCAGCGCCGCGCGCGGGCCAGATCGCCAGCCGCCAGGGCACGGCGCAGACCGGTAGACGAGATCCGCTCGCCATCGTCAATGACGGCCGCCTGCACGTCCACCTCGAAGCCATGCCGCCGGCCCAGCTCTAGCAGACGGGCTACATCACCGGCAGCCCGCGCCCCAAAACGAAAATCCTCACCGACCACGACGACCCGGGCGTCGGCGCCGCGAACCAGGATGTTTTCGACGAATTGATCCGGTTCCAGGCTGGCGAAAGCCGAATTGAAGCGCGGCATGAACACCTGCTCCAGACCGAAAGCACGGCACAGCTGCAGTTTGTCACGCACGCTGGTCAGGCGCGGCAGCGGCTGGTCCGGGCGGAAAAAAGTCGTCGGCAGCGGCTCGAAGCACATCAGCGCCGGGGTCAAGGCATCGGAGCGGGCACAAACCGACTTCACCAGGGCCTGGTGGCCCCGGTGCAGTCCGTCGAAGTTGCCGATCGCCAGCGCGCAGGGGCCCTGGGCCGTCGACCCTGATTGAATGTGTCGGATGAGTCGCATAAGCAATCGCGCAATTCTACATGAGCAGAACGCGCCAAAAGCTCGCAGAGACGACCGTTCGAACATCAACCGCCAATCGCGGCCTGTTATATTGCCCTCGCCCAGCCATCCGCCGAGGTATTTCCATGAGTCACGCCCCGCCCAGCTACCAGGCCATCCGCATCCGCGTGGCCGAGGCCAGCGTCGACCAGACCCGCAAGGGGCTGCGCACCGGCCCGGAGCGAGGACTGCGCCAGGCCCAGCGCGTGATCGAGTCCGAAATCCAGCGCCTGCCGCGCGATGAGCGGGGCCCGCTGGCCTGCCGCGCCGGCTGCGATTTCTGCTGCCATCTGCGTGTCATGGTCACGCCGGTCGAGGTGTTTGCGCTGCTTGAATACCTGCGTCAAACCCTGGACCCGGCTGCCTGGGCCGACTTCACGGAGGCGGTCACCAGCACCGATCGGACCTTGCGGGAACTGCCCGCTGACAAGGTATTGACCACCAACCTGCCCTGCCCGGTGCTGGCCGCCGGCCAGTGCCGCGGCTACCCGGCCCGGCCGCTGAACTGCCGCAGCTATCACTCGCTTTCGCGCCAGGCCTGCGAGGAATCGTTCCGGCAACCGGACAACCTGGACCTGGGCCATCCCCAGCTCACCGCGCTGGCCAAGGTGCATGAAGGTGGCCAGAGCGGCTTCGTGGCCGCACTCAGGGAGGCCGGCTTCGACGCACGCCAGTACGAACTGGTCAGCGCCCTGGCCGAAGCGCTGGATGACCCGGAGGCAAGCACCCGCTTCAGCAACCGGGAGCAGGCGTTCTTGCGCCCGCCCGTGGTGGAACCCGGCCAGGTTTAGGCTTCAAAATTCGGGTCTATCCGAATCTCGCAACAGACAGGGGATCACCGGGCGCGGAGCTTGACTCCACTGCTCGTAGCGCATAGTCGCGGCTTTGGGAAAAGAGGTTGGAAGGGTATGGGCCAGGTGCCGAGTGGCCGCTGGCAGGTTTGGGTTCATGCCCATACGCCTGGAGTCAATCCGAAC
>RECK01000049.1 GCA_007694055.1 Wenzhouxiangella sp. | reverse complement strand
GCTCGACATCCTCTCGCTGGGCCCGTTCAAGCTGGTCATTGATCAGCACCACCGCGGCGATGGTCAGGATGATGACCAGCCAGAACGACAGGAAAATACGCAGGTAAAGGCGGGTCATGTCTTGACCAGCAAGTAGCCGCGACCACGCACCGACTGGATACGCGGCTCGCCGTCCGGCAGCGGCCCGAGCTTGGCCCGTAGCCTGCTGATGTGGGTATCGATGCTGCGATCAAAGGGCATCAGTTCGCGCCCAAGCGCATGGCGGGCCAGGTCGTCTTTGGCAATGACCTCGCCGGCCTGTTGCATGAGCTTTTCCAGCACGGCGAATTCGGCGGCGGTGAGCTGAATGGAGTTTCCGTCCAGGCTGAGCTTGCGCAAGCGGGCATCCAGCACCAGGCCGGCTTGTTGCAATGGCTGGACAGCCGTGACCTGGCTGCGGCGCAGGATCGCGCGCAGCCTCGCGGCCAGCTCGCGCGGGTTGAACGGTTTGGGCAGGTAGTCGTCGGCGCCAAGTTCCAGCCCGACGATGCGGTCGGTGTCCTCGCCGCGCGCGGTCAGCATGATCACCGGAAGCTGGCTGGCGGCGCGAATCTCCCGCAGCACGTCAAAGCCGCTCTTGCCGGGCAGCATCACGTCCAGCACCACCGCATCGGGTCGATTCGCCTGCAATTGCTCAAGGCCGGTCTCGCCGTCGCCGGCCAGCTCACAGGACCAGCCTTCGCGGCCAAGAAAGTCGGCCAGCATCTGGCCCAGCTCGGCATCATCGTCGATGATCAGTATGCGGTTGGCGTGACTCATGCCAGTCAGCATAGCCGCAAATCGCCCGGCAACGGAATGCCGGGCCAGAACGGCGCAGGACCGCTTGCAGGTCAATCGTGCCGAAAGTGCACCCAGATGCGGCCAAAGTTCTTCGCATCCTTTTCAACGCGGTGATAGCGTGCCTTGATGGCCGGCTGTTGGAGGAAGCGCAAAACCCGCTTTTTCAGCTGACCTGAACCCTTGCCGGGGATGATTTCCACGGTCTTGATGCGCTTTGACTCGGCCTCATCAATGATGCGCTCCAGGGCCTGATCGATGCTACCGCCCCGGTTGAATATGGGGTGAAGGTCAAGGGTCAGTTTGGCCATGGGTTGATTGCGGCTATTGGAACAGTTACATGGCCTTGCGGATGAAGGACTCCAGGCGCCGGAATCCAAGCAGAACCACAAGCTTGAGCGGTGAGGATTCACGCGGCAGCAGCGGGCGGGTCTGATCCAGCAGAAAGCCGGCCAGGAAGGCCTGGGACAATCCGGTCGGACTGCTGGCCCAGGCACGACTGTGACGGTGACAGTCATGACCCAGACTGCGCAGGTCACGGCGCCGCTGTCCGATGCGGGCCATGACCCTTTGTCGTTGCCGATGCAGTTCGGAGATGCGCAGCATCATGATTCGACCTCGCCGGGGTTTTCGCGTCGCAGCGAAGCACGCAGGCCGCTGAAAACCAGGTTGTCGGACAGTCGACGCACGGTCAGCCAGGCCAGCAGCGCCAAAGCGATGTGTGCCAGTGCCACGGCCAGCAGGGCCAGCCAGGGGCTGAGCAGACCGAGCTCGACCAGCAAGGCCGTGGCGGCCAGGCCGAGGAAAATCCACGCGCCAACCAGTAGCAGGGCAAGGGCGATGCCCAGGGCCAGCATGAGCACCAGCGAACGGCCGGCCAGCCGGCCTTCGACGGCCAGCAGTTCCAGGTAGTCGCCGGCCAGGTCGGAGCCGGTTGCGAGCAGTTCCCGCAGCGCTGCCAGCGCCTTGTTCTCAGGAGACGCCGCATTCGGCTGTTCGACGTCGGGCCCGGATTGGTCGGCCGGGCGGTCGGCCGGGTCGCTCATGTGCCTTGCACGATGAACGTGCCGATCAGCGTCGGCGGGTCAGCGACGAGAAGATCGTGCCCGCGGCGAAGGCCAGGCCCAGCGCGGTCAGCGGGTTCTCCTTCACGTAGCTGCTGACGGCGTTCAGCACGTCCTGGCCTTGCGCTGCCACATCGCGCATTTTTTCTTCGGCGTGGGTTGCCTTTTCAGCCGCGCTGTCGACGGCATCGTGGGCCTTGTCGGCGAGTTTCTCGGTAGTCTGTGAAGTTTCGGATCGGGTCTTGCCGGCCATACCAACCTCCTCAAGTGCCATGAGATGTCATCAATGGTAACCCGCTCTGCCTGCGGGCGGGGTCTGTTTTCGCAACCACAAGCCGGTCAGCGCCAGGGCGGCGGCGGTGTAAATCAATCCGCCCGGTACCCACATGAAAAGTCCGGCCAGCTGCTGGTCGGAAAGCTGGTCGAAACCGGCGAAACCGGCCGGATGATCGGGGTAGAGCAGCTGCGGGGCGAAGGTCATCAGGGCGCCGAGCATGCCGGTATGCATCATGGTCAACACGGCCAGCACGGCGGCACTGCCAAACCCGCCTTGACCAAGCCGGCCGGGCGCAATCAGGCTCCACCAGAACCACAGACCGGTAGCGAAGAAAAGCACGTGCACGGCATCGTGGATCAGCTGGTGTTCGAGCACGAACTGGAACGGCAGCGGCAGATGCCACAGCCAGATCACCAGGCCGTGGGCCAGGAACGCGGTCACCGGGGTGGCGGCCGTGTTGCTGTAGACCTTGCCCAGCCACGGCCCGACCCGACGCCGGGCCTTCACCGGCAGGGCCAGCATGTACTGCGGCATGGGTCGGGCCAGCAGCAGCAGCGGCGGGGCGATAGCCAGCAGCACCATGTGCTGGACCATGTGCCCGGTCAGGCTGGCATGGGCCCAGCCATCGACCGGGCCGACGACGCTGATTGCCAGCGTCCCCCAGCCCAGCAAGAAAAGGGCGATGCGCCAGCCCGCAGGCAGGCGCGAGCTGCGGGCCAGTCCAGCCAGGTATCCGACCAGGCTCAGCGCCAGGGCCCAGACGATCCAGTTAGTCAGCAGCCCGTGATCGCCGTGGGCCAGCGCCGGCAGTGGCGCGACCAACAGAAGCGCCCCGATCAGCCAGCGCACGGCGGGACCAGAAGCACCGGAAAGGCGATGAACAGCAAGCCTGCCAGCGAAATCCAGAGCACAAAGCCCTCCAGCCAATGGTGCAGCTTGCGCGAGCGCTCGTTCTCGTCGGCCATGGCTGTCATGGGGTAACGGTACCGGCGCAGCAGCAAGGCGATCAGGGCAGCGACATGCAGCGCGGCGATGATTACCAGTCCCGCCGTGACCGGGTTGCGCAGCCCCGCCTCGACCGGTACATCGATCTGCTGGCAGCCCAGCGAGTACCCGGCATAGAGCATGACGAAGCCGGAGCTCCAGATCAGCAGACCGGCGCAGATACGCAGTAGCCGGGCAATGGACAGGGGTCCCGGCCTCATCCGCCGCTACCCAGCAAGGACGGCAGGCCCTGGACCAGGCCCAGCCCCACCAGCGTGACCGCGGCAGTGTAGGCAGCCCACAGGCGCGGCACGCGCAAATCCAGGCTGCGGCGGGCTGAAACGTAACCGTGGCGCCAGCGCAGGGCGGCAAAGCCGGCCATGACCGCGCTCAGGAACGCGTGCACGGCCAGGTAGCCGAGCAGGAAGCTGGTCACGGCAGCGTAGGCATGGCTGGTCGGAGACGCGACATCATGGGCAATCTGCCAGGCCAATGCCAGGCTGGCAACAAGCCCGGTGAGCAGTGCCAGGCCCAGGCCGGGCAGCGGTGAGTGACCGGCGGCATTGGATCGCACCGCCAGGTGAAATCCGCCGCTGCAGGCCAGGCTCGCCAGGCCGGCCAGCACGGCGGCCAGGCGGCCGGATTCGACGAACTGCTCGGGTGGCCAGGCCGGGGCCACGGCCCACAGGTACAGATAGCCGAACAACAGGGTGATGTAGAAGGTGCCGTTGACCACCAGGCCCACGACCATGCCCCACCAGCCCGGTGCGTCGTGAACCTGGGGTGCCAGCGGCAGCGAGAGACCGCGGCCGGCGTCCTGGTCATCGAAGTCGCGGGTCAGGCCGTTGCACCAGGCCCAGCGCAGGGCCGCGCCCAGGGCGGCAATCGCCCCCAGCGCCGAAAGCCAGTACAAACCGAACAGGAAACCGACGAAAAACACGCCCAGCAGGGCGGCGGTGATCAGCGGCAGGTAGCTGGGGCCGGGCAGGATCAGGATCTGGTCTGGCTTGCCGGTGACCGGGTGCACGCCCAGGGTCTCCTGCCAGCCGCGACGGGTATCGGGCAGGTAACCTTCGCCCTTGCGAATCTGGTCATCGACATCATCCTGGTCCCACAGGGGCTCGCGCGAGGTCAGCTCGGGCAGGGCGGTGAAGTTATAGGGTGCCGGCGGATGGTCCAGCGACCACTCCAGGGTGCCGGCAGCCCAGGGGTTCCGAGGCGAATCGCCACCGGCGCGCAGGCGCACGATCAGGTCGAGAAAGAAGGCGGCAAAGCCGATCGTCAGAATGAACCCGCCAATCGAGCTGGCCAGGTTCAGCCACTCCCAGCCCAGGCCCTCCGGGTAGGTATAGATGCGACGCGGCATGCCGACCAGGCCGGTCAGGTGCATGTGCAGGAAGGTGGCGTTGAAGCCGATGAAGATCAGCCAGAAGGCCCATTTGCCCATGCTTTCCGACGCGGCCTTGCCGCTCATCAAAGGCAGCCAGTAGTGGGCCGCGGCCAGCAGCGGAAAGACGAAGCCGCCGATCAGCACGTAGTGCAGGTGGGCGACGACGAAGTAGGTGTCGTGGGCCTGCCAGTTGAACGGCACCAGGGCCAGCATCACCCCGGTCAGGCCCCCGCAGACGAAAATGAACAGAAAGCCGAACAGGTAGAGCATGGGCAGAGAGGGTACCGGCTTGCCCTGCCACAGCGTGGCCAGCCAGGCAAAGAACTGGATGGCTGTAGGAATGGCCACGAACATGCTCGCGGCCGAAAAGAACAGCAGCGCCAGGTGGGGAATGCCGACGGTGAACATGTGATGGACCCACAGGCCAAAGCTGATGAAGCCGGTGGCAATGATCGCGGCGACGATCCAGTGGTAGCCGACGATGGGACGGCGGGCGAAGGTCGGGATCATCATCGATACCGCGGCCGCGGCCGGCAGGAAGATGATGTAGACCTCGGGGTGACCGAACAGCCAGAACAGGTGCTGCCAGAGCAGTGGGTCGCCGCCGAGCGCGGCGTCGAAGAACGGCCAGGAAAAGGCGCGCTCGATTTCCAGCAGCACCGAGCCCAGGATCAGCGGCGGAAAGCCGACTACCATCATCAACGCGGTGATGAGGATGTACCAGCCCCACAGCGGCATGCGGTTCAGGCTCATGCCGCCGCTGCGCACCTTGAGCACGGTGGCGACCAGCTCGATGGCAAAGGCAATCGCCGAAACCTCGACGAAGGTGATCCCGATCAACCACACGTCGGAGTTGATGCCCGGCGAGTACTGGCCCGATGACAGCGGCGTGTACATGAACCAGCCGCTGTCGGGAGCAACCCCTGCGAACATCGCCACCAGCAGGATCGAGCCGCCAAACAGGTAGCACCAGAACCCGAAAGCGCTCAGCCGCGGGAAGCACAGATCCCGCGCGCCGAGAAACTTGGGAATGAAATACAGTGCCAGGCCCTCGATCAGCGGAATGGCGAACAGGAACATCATCACCGTGCCGTGCATGGTGAAGATCTGGTTGTAGGCCGCGTGGTCGAGGAACTGGTTGCCGGGAATGGCCAGCTGGGCCCGGATCAGCATCGACAGCAGGCCACCGATGATGAAGAACACCAGGCTCAGGACAATGAAGCGCAGCCCGATAACGGAGTGATTGACCGCCGCCAGCCGACCCCAGCCGGGCGGGGTGGCGTACAGGCGCGCCATCTCCTGGCGCTGCTGCTTGAGTTGCGCGGGCGTCATGCTCACGGTGCGTCCTCGAATGCCGTGTCCAGCCAGCGCTGGAAGTCTTCGGGCTCGTGCACGGTCACCGCGAAATGCATGTGGGCATGGCGCGCACCGCAGAACTCGGCGCACTGGCCGCCGAACTGGCCGGCGCGGGTCGGCACCAGGCGCAGGGTATTGGTGCGACCGGGGATGGCATCCATCTTGCCGCCCAGGGCCGGAATCCAGAACGAATGGATGACGTCGGCGGTGTCGATGTGAAAGTCGATGCGCTGACCCAGCGGCAGGTGCAGCTCGTCGACCAGGGTCAGGCTGCGTCCCTGGTCATCGCTGTACTCGAACTCCCAGAACCACTGGTAGGCCGTGACCCGGATTTCCAGATCCGGGGCGCCGATCGGCAGCATGGAGTGGCCGCTGCGGATGCCGTAAACCAGCAGCAGCGTGATCACCACCAGCGGCAGTACCAGGCCGCCGCCGACCAGGACCGTGGTGTTCGACAGCTTCAGCGGCCGGTCGGAACGACGGTAAACGGCGTGCAGCCACAGCCCGGTCATCAAGGCCATGAAAAACAAGGTCCCGGCAATCATGACCCAGGTGATCCAGGCAATGTCGGCCGCACCCTGGCCGGCCGGGTCCAGGGCCGAGACCGGTCCCTGGCAGGCGCTCGCAGTCAAGATGACCAGCAGCGCCATGGTGATACGATAAAGAGTCGTTCGAATGGTGTAGTCAGTCATGCCCCAGGAACCTCTTCCCGACGACGATCGCGGCAGTCGCGTCGCCATTGCGGGCCATCCGCTGCATGCCATGATGGTGACCTTTCCCATAGCCTTTTTGATGTCGGTGGCCGCTACCGATCTGATCTGGCTGCTGAGCCAGGATCCCTTCTGGGCGCGGCTGTCGCTGTGGCTGGCCTAAGTCAATGTGTTATGGCATTCAGGCAGCAGCGCGAGCTTGCTGCATTGACATTGTTGGCAAAAGGAAATTAGCGAATGAATCCGAAATTCTTGATTGGTATCGCTCTTCTGGTGGTTGGCCTGATACTTCTGTACCTGGGCTATCAGTCTTCGCAAGGTTTGGACGATCAGATCAGCGAGGCCATTACCGGCGAATACACCGACAGCACGGTTTGGTACTGGGTGCTCGGCGGCGTGTCGGCGGTCGTTGGCGTGGTTTTGCTGGTACTCAAACGGTAGCCTGGCCGCGCGGCGTTGGCGCCGGTCGTTCGGCCCGCAGGGGTTGAATCCGAATTCAATGCGAGTGGAATTGCTTTGCATGGCTGCGAGCATCGTGCACAATATCAGCGTGGCTTTTTGCGTCGATCCGATCCGATTGGTCGACGTGACCGGGCACATCAATCAATCTCACCTTTGGAGTGAAACATGGCGATCAAGACAT
>RECK01000210.1 GCA_007694055.1 Wenzhouxiangella sp. | reverse complement strand
TCGACGCCGAATCCGGTAGTCGCGGCCTGCAATCTGCAGGCTTGCGCCTGTCGCCCTGAGATCGTCCACAAACCCGCGTGGCAGGCGCCGCTCGCCGACAATCAGGGGCTTGCCAGCACGCGCGATGCCGGCCTTCTCGCGACCGATGGCACGTCGTGTGCGCCCCAGCCACTCCTGATGATCCAGTCCGATGGAGGTGAGGATGGCGACATCCGGATCGACCACGTTGACCGCATCCAGCCTGCCACCCAGGCCCACCTCAAGAACCAGCACGTCGATAGACATCTCACCGGCCAACGCCAGCGCGGCCAGGGTCACGTGCTCGAAGTAGGTCAGCGACTCGTTGCCCCGGGCTGCTTCGACCCGGCCCAGGGCATGAACGATTTCAGCGTCCGAGGCCGACTGTCCATCGATACGGATACGCTCGGAGAAACGCAGAAGATGCGGCGAGGTGTAGGCCAGCACACGCTGCCCGGCGGCCCGGTAAATGGCCTCCAGGTAGGCGACCGTGGAGCCCTTGCCGTTGGTACCGGCCACCGTGATGACGGCAGCCCGATCCAGGGCGGGCGCCAGGCTGTCATAAACCCGTCGCACCCGATCCAAGCCCAGATCGATACGGGCTTCGGGCGAGCGCCGCTCCAGCATGTTCAGCCAGGCAGCCAGGGTCGGCAGGCTCAAGCGGCGTTCACTCCGCGGCCGGCTGAGCCTCTTCGGCAGTCACCTCGGACGGTTCAGGTTCCGGATCCAGCAGTTCACCCTCCTGAACCGGCGCGGGACGGCGACCCGTAAGCAGACTCAAGAGGACATGCACGCGCTTGCGCAATTCGCGTCTATCGACAATCTGGTCGATCGCACCCTTGTCGAGCAGGAATTCGGAGCGCTGGAAACCCTCAGGTAACTTCTCGCGCACGGTCTGTTCAATAACGCGCGGTCCGGCAAAGCCGATCAAGGCATTAGGCTCGGCCAGGTTGATATCGCCAAGCATGCCCAGGCTGGCCGATACACCACCCGTGGTCGGATGAGTGAGCACCGAGATGAAGGGCAATCCGCGTTCAGACATGCGTGCCAGCCCCGCCGATGTCTTGGCCATCTGCATCAGCGAAAACAGTCCCTCCTGCATGCGCGCGCCCCCCGAGGCCGAAAAACACACCAGCGGCAGGTCACGGTCCAGGCAGTCATGCACCCCGGCCATGAACCTTTCACCGACCACCGAGCCCATCGATCCGCCCATGAACCGAAAATCAAAGGCGGCAGCAACCAGTGGCATCTCGAGCAAGCAGCCCCGCATCACCACCATGGCATCATTCTCACCAGTCGCCTTCTGGGTCGAGATCAGGCGATCCCGGTACTTGCGCGTGTCACGAAAACGCAGCACATCAACCGGAACCAGCTCGGCCCCCAGCTCAACATGATCGCCTTCATCAAGAAAGGATTCCAGTCGGGCTCGACCGGACAAGGCCATGTGGTGTCCACACTTGGGACAAACGTGCAGGTTGCGCTCAAGCTCAGGTTGATAGAGCACGGCATCGCAGGCATTGCACTTCGTCCAGACCCCATCCGGCACCTTGCGAGCCTTGCCGCCCTCGGTCCGAATCCGGGCCGGCATCAATTTCTGAAACCAGCTCATGTCACCCTGGCCGTATCTTCTATGGAAACCGGGGCGCTATTGTCCATGGCTTCGCGCACCGGGGCAAGGAAATCGCGCACCGTGGCCACGGCTTCCTCGACCGAGGAGCAGCCATCCAGACGATCAACCAGCGCCGATCCGATGACGACCGCATCAGCCGTTGCGGACACGGCGGCAGCCTGAGCAGGCTCACGAATGCCGAAACCGACCGCAACCGGCAGGTTTATCCGTGCGCGCACCCGCTTGATCATGGGGGCCAGGCTTTCCACGTCCAGACTGGCGGCACCGGTGACCCCCTTGATCGAAACGTAGTAGACAAAGCCACCGGCCAGGCGCGCGGCGTGATTGAGGCGATGTTCAGTAGTCGTCGGCGCCACCAGAAAGATCTGGTGAATGCCTTGCGCTTTCAGCAAACCCTGCAGCTCATCAGCCTCGTCGGCGGGACAATCGACGATCAGCAGACCATCCACGCCGGCCTCTGCCGCCTCGCGGGCAAACCGCCCAGCACCCCGTCGCTCGATGGGGTTGGCATAACCCATCAATATGATCGGTGTATCGCTATCCTCGCGCCGAAAATCCCGCACCATGTCCAGCACTTGCTCCAGCCCGGTGCCCTGTGCCAGCGCCCGCTCGTGCGCATTCTGGATTACCGGACCGTCAGCCATGACATCGGAGAACGGCATGCCCAGCTCGACCAGATCAGCACCGGCCGCAACGGCAGCGTGCAAAATGGCCACGGTTGCATCCGGCTGCGGATGACCGGCCGTTACGTAAGGCACCAGGGCAACCCGCGCGGCTGCCTTGAGGTCGGCAAAACGTTGGTCAATACGATTCAAAACTCGATTCCTTCCAGCTCGGCAACGGTGTTGATGTCCTTGTCACCCCGGCCCGACAGGTTGATCAGCACGATCTTGTCGCGGGAAAGCTCTGCGGCCAGCTTCAGGCCGTAAGCGATGGCATGGGCACTTTCCAGGGCCGGCATGATACCTTCCCGTCGGGTCAGTGCGTGGAAGGCTTCCATGGCCTCGGAATCACTGATGCCCACGTACTGCGCCCGGCCACAGTCTTTCAGCCATGCGTGCTCCGGACCCACGCCCGGGTAGTCCAGGCCGGCTGAGATGGAATGCGTATGGCGAATCTGGCCGCTGTCGTCGTCAAGCAGGTAGGTGCGACTGCCGTGCAGTACACCAACGCGGCCCGCACACAGACTGGCGGCATGTTCGTGCCCGGAAAGACCGCGCCCGGCAGCCTCGACACCGTACATTGCCACCTCGGTATCATCGATAAACGGGTGGAACAGCCCGATGGCGTTGGATCCTCCGCCCACGCAGGCCACCAGTGCATCCGGCAGGCGACCGTACTCGGTCAGCATCTGGGCACGCGCTTCGCGCCCGACAACGGCGTTGAAATCGCGCACCATGGCCGGATAGGGATGCGGGCCAGCGACCGTTCCGAGTATGTAGAAGGTATCGTCGACGTTCGTGACCCAGTCCCGCATCGCCTCGTTCAGCGCGTCCTTGAGCGTGCGTGAACCGGATTCGACGGCCACGACCTTTGCGCCAAGCAGCTTCATGCGAAAGACATTGACCGATTGCCGACGCACGTCTTCGGCACCCATGTAAACCACACAGTCCATGCCCAGGCGCGCAGCGATAGTGGCCGAAGCCACGCCGTGCTGGCCGGCGCCTGTTTCGGCAATCACCCGGCGCTTGCCCATGGCCCGCGCCAGCAAACCCTGGCCCACGGTGTTGTTGATCTTGTGGGCGCCAGTGTGGTTGAGATCCTCGCGCTTGAGCACGATACGCGCCCCGCCGACCTCTCGGGTCAGGTTTTCTGCCAGGTACAGCGGTGACGGGCGGCCCACGAAATGGGCCAGATCGCGGTCCATTTCGGCAAGGAAGTCAGGGTCCTTCAGGTAATGACGCCAGGCTTCATCAAGCTCTTCCAGGGCAGGCATCAGGGTTTCGGAAACGAAACGTCCACCGAAGATGCCGAAGTGACCGCCCACATCGGGCAGGGATTCCTGTTGCTCGACTTTGAGTGCCTGTTCAACCATTTTTAACCGCCTCTATGAATCGTTTCATCAGCTTACCATCCTTGATACCGGGGCGGATTTCCACCCCGCTGGAAACATCGACACCGGCCGGCTTGAGCTGCCGACAGGCTTGCGCCACGTTGCCCGGATCCAGGCCGCCGGCAAGAATCCAGGGGCGGCCCAGTCGGGGCACGCGCTCCCAGTCGAACCGTTTCCCCGACCCCCCCAGTTCACCACTGGCATGTGAATCCAACAGCAAGGCATCGGCGTGGCGGTGTTGTTCCCAGGCAGCGTCTGAGTCCGCCATGGCGATGGCCTTGATCCAGGGTCGCCCGAACCGGGCGCAGTAATCCTCACTTTCAGCACCGTGAAATTGCAGCCAGTCGAGCCGAACCCGGTCCAGCCCAGCCCAGACCTCGGCCTCAGGCTGATCCATGAAAAGACCCACCCGATTGACAAAGGGTGGCAGTGCCGCGCAGATCTCGGCCGCATCGTCAAGACTGACGCAGCGACTTGAGCGCTTGACGAAGACCAACCCGATAGCGTCGACGCCTGCCTCGGCAGCTGCCAGCGCGTCCTCTATGCGGGTAATTCCACAGATCTTGACCCGAATCATGCTCGACCAGACCTGTCGCCGGGTGGCCTTTCGTACCGGTCATCAGCGGGAAAGTCGATTCGCGCCGTAACCGGTAAAAAAGCATGCTCAGGGTAACTTGGCGCCATGAAATAAAGTCCTTCGGCAGGCGCCGTGATACCGGCGCGGGCCCGATTTTTCAACAGGAGCAGATGCTCGATCCAGTCTACCGGCTTTTCGCCAAGACCTATGGCCATCAGGCTGCCGGCGATGTTTCTGACCATATGGTAGACAAAGGCGTTGGCCTCAATGTCAACGACGACTTCACCGGCCAGGCGCTGGACCGAAACAGCATGGACACGACGGACCGGAGACCGGGCCTGGCAGCCAATCGCACGGAAGCTGGAAAAATCATGTTCACCGAGCAGCGCCTGGGCCGCCTGATGCATCAAGTCGGCATCCAGCGGGCGCCGGCACCAGGCAACACGCCCCCGATCTACCGCAGGCCTTACCCAGCGGTTGAGGATACGATAGCGGTAGCGACGTCGCCTGGCCGAAAATCGGGCGTGGAACTCGGCATCGACTTCGCGCACCCAGAGCAGACTGATGCCCGGGTGCAGAACCGTGTTGGCACCCAATACCCAGGAGCGTTCCGTGCGCACGGCCTGAGTATCAAAGTGAATGACCTGACAGAAGGCATGGACACCGGCATCGGTGCGACCGGCGCAATGCACCGTCAGCGGATGATCGGCAACTTGCCCCAGCGCCTCTTCGACGCAAGCCTGAACGGTGGGCGACTGACGCTGTCGCTGCCAGCCATAAAACCCACTGCCGTCGTACTCGACGCCCGCTGCCAGGCGCATAGGACTCGCAATCAGTCGATGCTGTCGAGCAGCTGGCGGGCCTGCTCGCGCATGCCGGCCGACCCTCCCGCGAGGATCTCCTCAAGCAGGGTACGCGCCGACTCCGGATCATCCATGGACAAATAGGCTCGAGCCAGATCCAGCTTGACCTCGGCATCGTCGTCGCCCAGGGTCACCTCACCCGGCTCGTCGACTTCATCTGCAGACGCGGAATCGCCAGGCGCTGCATCGTCGTCAGAATCCCGAGCACCGGATAGCGCTTCCTCATCGGAGTCATCTGCGCGCAGAAAGGCCTCCAGCTCGTCGTCGGAATCCGGCATTTCTTCGCGTTCACCGACCTGATCTTCTTCATCAACCCCGGAAAAGTCGAGGTCATCCTCATCCAGTTCACCGGCCGTACCCAGCAGGTCGCGCTCGAAATCACTCATGTCAGGATCGACGCTTTGGGCCGGCATCTCTTCGCTGTCATCCTCGGCGGTTGCCGGCTCGTCTGCGCGCTCGGCCGCATCGCCCGGTAGCGCATCGTCGGCTGCCCGATCCGAGAAATCAAACTCGTAGCCTGTTCCAGCTTCTGTCGTTTCGGCTTCGTCTGGCTCATCGCTGTCAAGGCGATCGGACAACTCGGCCAGATCCAGGTCAACGCCCTCGATCTCCTCGTCGTCCTCGGTCTCATCGACTTGCACTGGCGCAGGCTGAATCCGGGTTACCTGGTCGTCCTCATCATCACGACTGAAGATATCGCGGTCCGTTTCGATGTCTTCATCGACGTCGATTTCCGCATCCATCTGATAATCATCGGCCGAGGTCGAGTCGTCTTCGAGTATGCCCAGCATCTCGCGGGTGCGATCGTCCAGACCGTCGTCATCATCCTCGCCGATCCGGCGGGTTTCCGGCGGCGTCAGCAACGGATGGTCAGGGGCACTGGTCGCGGCCAGTTGCAGAGCCTGGGCCCAGGTCGGATTGCCATCGTCGTCGACATGCCGGTACATGTCGTCCAGTGCCGCGGAGAAGGCGACCGAATCATCCCGGTCATGCAGTACCCGAAGCAGGGCCAGGTGGGCAGTCAGGTCCTCGGGGCGCGAAGCGACCCGGGCGCGGGCGCGAGTCAAGGCAACGCCGGCATCTTCCACTGCCGGAGTCGCCGACGAACGCCGGGCACGCAGCACCAGAATGGCACCAACGACCACGGCCAGAACCACCACGAGCGCAAGAATCCAAAGCCATACCGGCACGCTGCGCTGGTCATCCATCGGCGCCATTCGCAGCGGTTCGGTGGCAGCAACTGCAGGTGCCTCCTCGGCGACGGCGGGATCATCTTCAGCGGCAATTGCCGGCTCGGTCACGGCCTCATCGACGCCACCCAGTTCGTCTTCCAGCTGTCGGAAGTAAGCGCTCACATCATCTTCTTCGGTCGGCGTGGCCTCAGCCAGCAGGCGATCGGCTTCTTCGCGCGCCAGGCGCGCGTCGCGCAGCCGAGCCTCCAGTTGCGCCATTTCCTCATCGGCGACAGCCAGTCCGGCCGCCTCACCCGTATCGATTGCATCGCGAATGCTTTCGATGTCGCGATAGAACTCATCGGTTTCGAGTTCTTCGGCATACATCTGGTCTTCCAGCCGACGAATTCGATTATTGGCCTGCTGGATTTCCTCAGCAGAAACCACCGGGCCGTCGTCCGGCATTTCCTGCTCCGGAGGAACCACTTCGAGTCGGTGCACGATCTCCGGGGGCACCGGCTCGGGTGCAGGTGCGGGGGTGCGCTCCACGTCCGGCACGGCGGTATCCGCAATCACCGGCACATCAGCCCGTCGTGTTTCCTGACGCCAGGCCTGCATCTGATCACGAATGCGCCGATCGGCCTCCGCGGCCGAGGTCGCCCGGACGGTGGCAATATCCGGCATGCTCAGCTCCGCGCCGCGTCGCAGGCGATTGACGTTGCCGTCGATGAAGGCCTGCGGATTGCGCTCAAAAATAGCCAGCATGACCTGGTTCATGGTCAGACTGGTATCCGGCCGCCAGGCCGCAGCCACGCCCCACAGGGTCTGACCGGATGTGATCGGTCCGACCACATCATCGCGCGGCGCTGGCCTGGGTTCAGGCGCCGGCTCGGGTCGTGGCTCGGGTTCGGGGCGCGCTTCCGGCGCCGGCCGCGGCGGTGTCGGCCGCGCAGCCGGTTCTGGAGCGGTTTCCACGGGTCGCTCTGCGGGTCGCTCTTCCGGCCGCTCAGCTGGCCGGGTTTCGGGCGCGGGTCGGGTCACCGGAGGCGCCACATCCATCAGCGGCGGGTCGAGGAACAAGGTGTACTCACGCAGCACGCGTCCGCTGGACCAGCGCGCGTCGATCAATATCTGTACAACCGGATCGCTGACGTTACGGCGCGAGCGGATTCGCAGCTGGGGCGGGTCGACACGACGATCCACCGTCACCTCCAGACCCAGGGCCAGGGCCTCCGAAGGTACGCCGAGACGGTCGTGGTCGGCAGGGGTGGCTGGCGCCACGGTCAGGGTATCCAGCGCCATCGCATCGGCTTCGAGCAGGCGCACCGAGATATCCAGTGGCTGGCCAAGATAGGACCCGACCCGAGCTTCACCAAGGCCCAGCGCGCGCAAGGCGTCGGTCGGGATCGCGAACAGTGCCAGCCCCAGGGCACCGATCAAGAGGGACTTAGTAGTCAGAAAACGCATGGACGCAGCCACCTTTGGAAACAGGCGAATTATCGGAATTTCAAGCGAGTATACCAATGACTTAACAAAATAAGAAACCGCAAACACGGGTGGCGTCGTCGAACCGTGACGGAAAGACGACCCCGCACGCGACCGTTTTCGCCGGCCATGTCTTGGCCGGCCACCCAAAAATAGCCATCTGGACCAGGCCCGCTGTCAGGCGGCTTGTGCGATCAGCAACTCGGCGATCTGTACCGCATTGAGCGCAGCGCCCTTGCGAACATTGTCGGCAACCACCCAGAAATCAAGACCTTGCGGATGGGTCAGGTCACGCCGCAGGCGACAGATCCAGACCTGGTCCTTGCCCGCTGCGTGCGTCATGGGTGTGGCCAGCTCGTTGCCTGGCAGCAGGGTGACGCCCGGCGCAGAGCCGAGCAATTCGGCAACTTCCTCGACCGAAATGGGCGCTACGGTTTCGAGATGCACCGCTTCGCCATGACCGACAAATACCGGGACTCGCACCGCCGTTGCATTGACCCCGATGGTCTCGCTGCCCAGAATACGCCGGGTTTCGCGGTGCATCTTCATCTCCTCGCGGGTATAGCCGTTTTCTTCGAACACATCGATCGCAGGCAACACATTGAAGGCGATCGGCAGCGCAAACACCTCCGGCTCCGGATCACGGAAATTGAAACGATCGGCACTTTGCCGACCCAACTCTTCCATGGCCGCCCGCCCGGCCCCGGAAACCGACTGATAGGTGCAGACATTGATCCGCGCCACCCCGACGCGGCGGTGTATCGGTGCAACGGCCAGCAGCATCTGGATGGTCGAACAGTTCGGGTTGGCGATGATGCCGCCGGCAAAGTCCTTCAGGATGTCGCCGTTGACCTCGGGAATAACCAGCGGAACGGCGGGATCCATGCGAAAGTGCGAGGTGTTGTCGATGACCGTGCACCCAGCTGCAACCGCGCGCGGCGCGTGCTCGGCCGAGACAGAGCCGCCGGCCGAAAACAGCGCGAAGTCCCAGCCCTTGAAGTCAAACGTCGCCAGATCATCAACCACGACCGATTTGCGGCCAAACGACACCTCTCGACCCAGCGACTGATTACTAGCCAGAGCGGCAATCTCACTGACCGGAAACTTGCGCTCGGCCAGGATATCCAGCATCGCTTCACCGACCGCTCCGGTGGCACCGACCACGGCGACCCGATAGCCCTTTTCTACTGATGCTTCCATGATGCTTGGGGGTGTCACTGTTGATTGAGGTGAAATTGAATCCTAACCCGAATGGGACAGGACGAGTGGAAGGATTCGGCGTGGGTCTCTGCGGTTTACGGGTTACGGGTTCCGCCTTTCACCCTTTCACCCTTTCACCCTTTCACCCTTTCACCCTTTCACCCTTTCACCCTCTTCCCTTTCCCCTTACGTCGGAATCCTCGGTTGCTGCGGTGGCACATCGCCACACTGGGCGCGATGGAGCAGGATATGGTCAAGCAGCGTGAGCGCGAGCATGGCCTCGACGATGGGCACAGCGCGAATACCCACGCAGGGGTCATGACGACCGGTGGTGATGATTTCTACCGGCTCACCGGCGGTATTGACGGTTTTCCCGGGCAGTCGCAGCGAGGAGGTCGGTTTGAACACCACTGCCACCTCCACCGGCTGACCGGTGGAGATGCCGCCGAGTATCCCCCCGGCATGATTGGACAGGAACCCGTCCGGCGTGATCTCGTCCCGGTGCTCGGTGCCCTTGTGGGCAACACTGGCGAAACCGGCGCCGATTTCCACGCCCTTGGTGGCGTTGATACTCATCATGGCCGCGGCCAGGTCGACGTCGAGCTTGGCGTAGACCGGCGCCCCGATCCCCAGCGGCACGCCGGTGGCACGGGCCTTGACCAGAGCGCCCACCGAGTCACCGGACTTCCACAGCGCCTTCATGTAGTCCTCGAGATCGCTCACGCGCTCGCCATCCGGACAAAAAAACGGGTTGGTGTTGATCACATCGGCATCAAAGCGCTGGTCGCAGACCAGCTCACCCAGCTGGGCCAGCCAGCCCGTGATCTCGACATCGTAGCGCTGCTTGAGAAGCTTGCGTGCCAGGGCACCGGCGGCCACACGCATGGCCGTCTCGCGGGCCGAAGAACGACCGCCACCGCGGTAATCGCGGATGCCGTACTTGTGGTGGTAGGTGTAATCGGCATGGCCGGGACGAAACTGGGCCGCGATCTTCGTGTAATCCTTCGAGCGGGCATCGGTGTTGTAGATGACCAGCGCGATCGGTGTTCCAGTGGTCTTGCCCTCGAACATGCCGGAAAGGATCTGCACGTCCTCGGCTTCCTTGCGCTGCGAGGTCCAGCGACTCTGCCCGGTCGCCCGCCGCATCAACTCGTCACGGATTTCCTCCGCGGTTATCTCCAGGCCCGGCGGAAACCCGTCAATCACACAGCCGATCGCCGGCCCGTGGCTCTCGCCGAAGGTGGTGACGGTCAGAACGCGGCCGAAGGAATTGGACATGGACAAAGCCTGCTGGTTGGGAACGTTGATTCTTGCACGGTTCGGTTGGGGAGAGGGCTTCCCTTCTACCCTTCTACCCTTCTACCCTTCTACCCTTCTACCCAAACGAATCAAAGATTCGTGTAATTCGGCCCCGATCCACCCTCCGGCGTCACCCAGTTGATCACCTGGTAGGGGTCGGCGATATCGCAGGTTTTGCAGTGCACGCAGTTCGCGGCGTTGATCTGGATACGCTTGCCGGCCTCATCCTCGACTTTTTCATAAACGTTGGCCGGGCAAAACCGGGTGCAGGGGTTTCCGTACTCTTCCTCGCATTTCGTAAAACAGACATCCGGCTCGATAATTTTCAGGTGAATCGGTTGGTCCTCGTCGTGCGCCGTGGCGGCAAAGTACACCGAAGCCAGCCGGTCGCGTGGCGGCAGTTCACGATCGACCCAGTCGTAATCAAAACCACCCTGCTCCAGCCGGCGGTACTGCTCGTGGTCAGCGTGATTCTTGAGGGTGCGCGGCAACTTGCCCGCGGTCACCGTTTCCAGTGCCGCCGTGGTCATGCCGCGCCAGAAACCCTTGTTGAAGCCCGGCCGGATATTGCGCACCTTTTTCAGTTCGGCCACGATATCCGAAGCGCGCAGACGCGCATCGAAACCGGCCGAGCTAAGCTTCTCGGCCAGGTGTTCGGCAGCCAGCATGCCGGACTTCATGGCCTGGTGGGTGCCCTTGATCTTGGGCACGTTGAGCAAACCGGCCGAATCGCCAATCAGCATGGCGCCAGGCATTTCAACCTTCGGCAGCGACTGGTAGCCCCCTTCGACCAGGGCACGGGCACCGGCCGACAGAATTTCGCCGCCGTCCAGCAGCTCGCGCATCATCGGATGGTGCTTGAACTGCTGAAATGCCTCGAAGGGCGTGAAGTTAGGGTCCTGGTAATCCAGACCGCAAACGAAGCCCAGGGCGATCCGATTCTTGTCCAGATGGTAGACGAAGCTGCCGCCGTAAATGGACGGGGGCAGCGGCCAGCCAACGGTGTGCTGGATGCGACCCGGCTCAACCCGACCCTCTGGCAGCTGCCAGAGCTCCTTCATGCCGATGCCGTAGGTCTGTGGATCACAGTCGGCATCAAGCTTGTATTTCGCGATGGCCCGCTTGCTCAGGTGACCGCGGCAGCCCTCCCCCAGCACGGTGACGGCCGCATGGATCTCGATACCCTGAACATAGCTGTCCTTCTCGTTGCCGTCGCGGTCAACGCCCATGTCACCAATGATCACGCCCTTTACCGCGTCGTTTTCATCGTAGGCCAGGTCGGCCGCGGCAAAGCCCGGGAACAGATCAACGCCAAGAGCTTCGGCCTTCGGCGCCAGCCAGGCACACAGGGCACCCAGCGAGACGATAAAGTTGCCATGGTTGTTCTGCTGCGGCGGCGTCGGCAATTTGCGTTTGCCCGATTTCGACAGCAGCAGAAATTCATCCGTACCGGCCGGCACGCAGATCGGCGGCGGATCATCGCGCCAGCCCTCGATCAACTGGTCCAGAGGTTCCGGCTCGATCACCGCCCCGGACAGGATATGGGCACCAATTTCGCTGGCCTTTTCAATCACACAGACGTTGAGCTCGCTTTTGAGCTGCTTCAAGCGAATGGCACAGGCCAGCCCGGCCGGCCCGGCCCCGACGACGACAACGTCGTACTCCATGATTTCACGTTCGGACATGATTCAGATTCGTCTTGTTTGGATCAGTGCGGCATGACCGCGATGTCAGCTTTCAATTATGCCTGCAACAAAGCAGCACGATGTCATGTCCTCTGCCCGACAGGGCCAATAGGCCAGAAAAAATGTTCTCGCAGAGCCGCAAAGCCGACGAGCCCATTACCGGACGCGCTGTCGCGCAGCAAACAGGGAAAGCTCAAGCACTAAAAGCGAAACCAGAAAACCACGGAAGACACGGAAAGCACGGAATGGGCTGAATAAGGTTTCCGTGTCTTCCGTGGTCACAAGGATTTGCCTTTGTATTTTTCATTTATAAAACAAAAGGTTAAAATCTGTTCGATAAGAGACGCAGAGACGCGGAGGAATGGGCTTGCTTCAGTTTCCTGACCTCGTATTTCTCTGCGTCTCAGCGTCCCTGCGCGAGTGATTTTTTTTGTGTTTGCGCGGCGACTCCGGACCGGGAGACGGGTCTGAAAACCCAGTTAGAACACGGTTTCTTGTTTGCTCAATCGTCCAACAGCGGCTCCAGCGCAGGCCACAGGCGCTCGAGCATCAGGGGCTGGGCTTCGATGGTCGGGTGGATACCATCGGCCATCATCATGCCCGGCTGGTCGAAAAGGTCGTCAAGAAAAAACGGCAGCAGCGAAATCCCGTAGCGCTCGGCCAGGCGCGGGTAAATCGCCTCGAAGCGGCTGACATAGGCCTGGCCGAGGTTGGGCGGCATGCGAATCTGCATCAGGGCAACGCGCGCACCCGCAGCCAGCCCCGCTTCAATGATCGCGGCCAGGTTGGTTTCGATCTGGCGCGGCGACAGGGCACGCAAGCCGTCGTTTCCGCCCAGGATCACCAGCAGCACATCGGGTTCGAAGTCGGCGGCCAGGCCGTCAAGGCGATTCAGTCCACCTGCCGTGGTTTCCCCGGATATGCTGGCATTGATCACTCGGTGGCTGTCACCAAGCCGTTCGGACAGCAAATGAGCCCAGCCGGCTTCACGTGGCATGTTATAGGCATCTGACAGACTATCGCCGATAACGAGTATCTTGGTCTGCGCAGCCACCGGTCCAGCCAGGAACAGCGCGACAAGGGCCGTCGCCATCCATTTCGAAACGAGCAAGGGCATTGATGAATTCTCCTGATCATTACATTCTTTCCTGTCACAAGGTCGGCTTCAGCGTTCAGGCGCCGGGTGGCAGGCTCGATATATTGAAGGGTATCAACCTGAACCTGAACCAGAAGGAAACGCTGGCCATCGTCGGCGCTTCCGGTTCTGGCAAAACCACGCTGCTCGGCCTGCTGGCCGGGCTGGAACGCCCGACCAGCGGCGATATCTGGCTGGCCGGCGAACACCTCAACCGTCTCGACGAAAATGAACGGGCCCGGCTGCGGCGGCGTCGAGTCGGCTTCGTTTTCCAGTCCTTTCACCTGTTGCCCAGCCTGACTGCCCTGGAAAACGTCATGCTGGCGCTCGAGATCGGCGGACTGGACCAGCCCCGCAAGCGGGCGACGAAGGCGCTGGAGCAGGTCGGCCTGGGTCACCGCATGGAACACTACCCGCGGCAAATGTCTGGCGGGGAACAGCAGCGCGTTGCCATCGCCCGGGCCTTTGCCGGCGACCCTGCGGTCCTGTTCGCCGATGAACCTACCGGCAACCTGGACCGCAACACCGGCGAGTCGGTGGCCCGCCTGCTGTTCGACATCAACCGCGAGCACGGTACGGCCCTGGTGCTGGTCACGCACGATCTCAACCTGGCCCGCCGCTGCGGTCGCGTCGAGGAAATCGAGGACGGGAGCCTGGTCAGCGGCCAGTCGGGACCGGAGCGCGAAAAATTCCGACTGGTGGACAAGCAATGATCAATCAAGGTTTCAGGGTTCAGCGTTCAGGGTTCAGGTCAGTCCGGTGAATACGTTTTCCCTATCTTTCCGCCTCTTGCTGCGCCAGGGGCGTTCCGGTGCGCTGGGGCTGCTTGCTGCCGGGCTGATCGTGGCCACCGCAGCGCTGGTCGCCGTCAGCCTGTTTACCGACCGGGTCGGGCGGGCCCTCGAGCGCGAAGCTGGTGAAGCACTGGCCGCCGATCTTGTCGTTACCGGTCGGGACAGAATCGAGCCTGAGGTCATGGCACAGGCCCGAAATCTGGGCCTGGAAACGGCCGAGGTGATCCTGATGAGCACGGCCGTGTTTGTTGGCGATGACAGCATGCTGATCGACGTCAAGGGCGTTTCGGCGGGCTATCCGCTGCGCGGTGAACTGCGCCTGGCCGATCGCCTTGGCGGCGAGGAAGTGGCGCACGTAGGCATCCCGGAGCCGGGCCAGGCATGGCTGGAACCACGTGGCCTGCGCTACCTGGACGCCGAGGTTGGCGACACCACCGAGCTGGGCTTTCGGGAACTGACCATCAGCAAGGCGCTGGTTTTCGAACCCGACCGCGGCGGCTCTCGCTTCATGCTCGCCCCGCGCATGATGGTCAACCTGGCTGACCTGCTTGACAGCGAGCTGCTGGGCCCCGGCGCACGGGCACGTTACCGGCTGCTGGTGGCCGGCGCCGAGGCTGATGTCGACTCTTTCAGGCGCTGGCTGGACCCGCAGCTGGACGAATACGAGCTGGGGCTGATCACGGTCCGCGATGCCGAAGACCAGACCGGAATGGCCCTGACCCAGGCCCGACGCTTTCTCGGTATCGCCGCGCTGACCACCGTCATCCTGGCGGCCGTGGCCATTTTGCTTTCGGCGCTGCGCTTCGCCGCCGCCCAGCGCGACCTGGTCGCGCTGCTGAAATCATTCGGCGCCACCGGCAACCAGGTCATGGTCGCCTTGAGCCTGATGCTGCTGTGGCTGGTGCTTGTCGCCGTCATCATCGGCGGGCTGGCCGGACTCGGGGCCCAGGCCATGATTGCCCAGATCCTGGCCGATGGACCGGCTGGCGCCCTGCCACCACCGCGTCTGGCCCCCATACTGGGCGGCGGGCTGTTTACCCTGTTGCTGGCCGCGGGCTTTGCCCTGCCGCCGCTGCTCAACCTGCGCCAGGTTCCGCCAATGCGGATCCTCAACCGATCGCTTGACAACCGCATCGGGCTGTCGCGGCTGCTCTGGCTGCTGCCGGTTCTGGGCGCGATGGCCATTCCCGTCCTCCAGCTCGGACACACTCGCCTGGCCCTTATCGTTCTCGGCGGCAGTGCCGTGTTGGCGCTGGTTCTGGCCTTGTTTGGCTGGCTGGCAATGCTGTTTACCCGTCTGCTGTCACGCCGGGCGACCGCAGCCTGGCGCTTCGGCCTGGCCGGTCTGCATCGACGGCGCGGGGCCGGTATCGTTCAGGTCACCGCACTCGGGCTGGGCCTGATGGCCCTGCTGTTGCTGATGATCGTGCGTGCCGAACTGCTCGAGCAGTGGCGCGGCAGCTTGCCGGCCGACACACCCGATCACTTCCTGGTCAACATTCAGCCGGATCAGGTCGAGGGCGTCGAAAACGAGCTGATCCGGGTCGGCGCGCGCAACCTGCAGATTCGGCCCATGGCCAACGTCAACCTGGTCAGCTCCAGCGGCGAGCTGCAGCGCGACGATCGCATGGCCGGCCAGATCAATGTCTCCTGGATCGCCGAGCTACCCCCTGCCAATCGGATCATCGAGGGCGAATTCTTCGCCCCGGGCGCTACCGGCGAAGTATCGCTGGCCCAGATGTGGGCGCAACGCCTGGGCGTGAGCCTGGGCGACGAGCTGACCTTCGAGTCCGGTGCCCGCAGCTTGACCGCCACCGTCACCAGTATTCGCGAGGTGGACTGGAACTCCTTCAACGTCAACTTCTTCGTCCTGCTGACCCCTGAAGCCGCCGATATGCTGCCCCACCAGTACATTGCCAGTTTCTACCTGGTCGACGGCGATGGCAGCGTGCTCAGGCCGGTATCGCGAACCTGGCCCAATGTATCTGTCATCGACATCGGCGCCATCATCGAGCGCATCGGCGAAATCATTGACCGGGTCAGCTCGGCCGCGCAGGTGGTGTTTTTCTTCACCTTGCTGGCTGGCATCGTCGTTCTGCTTGCCGCCCTGGAAGCGACCCGTGACGAACGTCGCCATGAATCAGCCCTGATCCGCACCCTGGGTGCCGACAACAGGATGGTGCATCGTGGCCTGCTGATTGAGTACGGCATCATGGCGGTCATTGCCGCCTTGCTGGCAACCATCGGTGCGGCCGTCACCGGCTGGCTCCTGGCCCGCGAACTGTTCGATTTCGCCTACCAGCCATCCTTGCGCCTGTTTCTGACCGGATTTGTCGCCTCGGTGGCACTGGTCATCGGCAGCGGCTGGCTAGGCAACCGCTCGGTGCTGTCCACACCGCCAGTCCGCATTCTGCGAACCGGCTGATGGCAGACGGCAAGCGCGAGAACCGCCGCGGCCAGGAGCCGCCGGTGACTGCTTCGGTCGGCATCGCCCACGACAAGCATGCCCACATGATCCTGTATGCCTCACCATGGCGGGTGACCTGGACCATGGGCTGGCCAGCCGTGGCAGTGATGATGCTGTGGGGCCTGAACGCCATTCTGGATGCGGTGTTCATCGGCCAGTTGATCGACGAACAGGCCCTGGCAGGCGCGGTACTGGCCTACCCGATCACCCAACTGACCCTGGGCCTGAGCTCGCTGGCCGGCATCGGCGGCGGCGTTGCGCTGTCGATCGCCATCGGCCGCGGCGATCGCGACCTGATGCGTCGCTTGCCCGGCACGGTGCTGGCCATCGCCGCCCTGCTTGCACTGGCCTACGCCGTGGTCGGCGCGAGCCTGGCCGAAGCCCTGATCCGGGCCATGGGTGGACATGGTGAGCTGGTCGACATTGGCGCCAGTTATCTGCGAGCCTCCGCGCTTGGCGGCCTGGGTGCTATCGCCGGCATGAGTCTGAACATGCTGCTGCGCGGCGAAGGCAAGATGCGCCTGGCAGCAGCCTACATGGCGGTCGGCTTGCTGGTGAATATCGCCCTGACACCGCTGTTTATTGCTGGCTTCGGCTGGGGTGTCGCCGGTGCAGCCTGGGCCACCAACCTGGGTGGCCTGGTCGGCGCTGCCCTGGTCTGGCTGCGCTTCGCCCGCGGGCGGGCCAGCTACCCGGTCGACCCGCGCTGGATCGGCCTTCATCGCGAGCTGGTCAGGCGCATCGTCAGCCTCGGAACACCGGCCATGATCATGAGCTCCATGGGGCTGGTACAGGCGCTTGTCGTGTTCAACGTACTGACCCGGATCGGCAGCGAATCGGATATCGCTTTCTACGGTGCGGCCTGGCGGGTGCTGATCTTTCTCCTGACCCCGCTGTTTGGCCTGATGCGCGCCTTCCAGCCAGTAGCCGGCATCAACTACGGTGCCGGTCAATGGGAGCGTATCCGCCAGAATTTCTGGACCTTCGTCGCCGCCGGCCTGGCCATCATCGTGCCGATATGGGCGCTGATGACCGCATTTCCGGAGCAGACCCTGGCACTGATGTTGCCCAACATGAGCTTCTCGGCCGCCGACCTGCATCACTTCCGGGTTTTGATGATGGTCCTGCCCTTGCTGCCGGTGACCTTTACCGCCCTGGCCCTGCTGCCGGCCGTGGAGCAACCGGGCAAGGCAACCCTGGTTTCCGTGTCAAGGCAGCTGGTCTTTTACGTGCCGGTGATGCTGATCCTGCCCAGGATGATCGGCCTGCCCGGGATTTACTACGGCGCCACCGCCATTGATATTTTCTGCGCACTGTGGCTGCTGGGCCTGGTGCTGACAACATTTCGCCAACGCGGCCAAGACCAAAGCGATCGCCGCAGCCCGGCCCGGGCCTGATTTCCGGTCAAAGTTTCCCGATGCCCGGCCGGCATTGGTAAGATTCAGCGCCTTCGCAACTGAAACGCTGGGCTGACCGCATGTTGATCACATTACGAACGCTGGCGCTTGGCACGGCCCTCGCATTCCTCGTAGCCTGTCAGCCCCAGGCTCCCGAAGCGCCGGCACAAGATCCCGCGCAGCGGCTCGAGCAGCTGATCGAGCGCTATCTGGCCGATTACTGGAGCCACCATCCCGAGCGCGCCACCCGCGCCGGCCTGAGCGCTTACAACGACCGCCTCCCTGCCCTGGCCCGAGACGACTTTCGCCACCAGGTAATTCAGCTGCGGGCCCTGCTCGACGAACTCGATTCCCTCGATTCGGCAGATTTGAGTACGGTTGACCAGCGCGTTGACCATCGCCTGCTCCGCCAGCATGCCCGTGTGCGCCTGGTCGACATCGAGGTTCTGCAGCGCTGGCAGCGTGAACCGCGCATGTATCTGCCATTCAACGCATTCACTGACCTGCTGCTGGACACTGATCATGCCCTGGATGATCGCGCCGAATGGCTACTGGCCCGCTTGAAGCAGTTACCCCTGCTGCTTGATTACGGTCGCGCCAACCTGGACAACCCGCCGCAGCGATTCACCCTGGATGCCATTCAAGCTGTCGAGGCACAGCGCCCTTTCTTTACCGAAGCTGTTGCCGATCTGGCCGAACAGGTGCCGAAACTGGCCGACGCACTGACCGAGGCCGGTGACCGCGCCGCGGCAGCCATCGACGCCTACCTGGTTTTCCTGCGTGATGACCTGCTGCCCCGCAGCGACGGCAGTATCGCCATCGGTCAGCCGCTCTACGAGATTTACCTGCGCGAGATTCATGGGCTGGAAATCGATGCCGAGACCTTGCTCAAGACCGGGCAGCGCTATTTCGATGAGACCCTGGCCATGCTGGAAGCACAGGCCGAGCGCATGTCACCCGGCCGCAGCTGGCAGGAGATTACCGAGCAGGATATTCGCCCCAACCACCCCCAAGCCGACGACCTGCTCGATGCCTACTGCCGGGAAATCCAGCGCTCACGGGCGCACGTGATTGAACAGGGTCTGGCCACCATCCCTGGCCCGGAGGAAGTCCGTTGCATCCACTCCGATCCCAGCCAGCGGGCCTTCTCGCCTTTCGGCACCTTCCGCACGCCCGGGCCTTTCACCGACTCCAAGATTGGCTACCTCATCCTGCATCCGGTACCGGACAACCTGAGCGAGGAAGAACAGACCCGTTTTCTGCGCGCCCATGACCATTCCTGGATCCAGGTCATTGCCCCGCACGAAGCCTATCCCGGCCACCACCTTCAGGCCTTGCTGGCTCAGCAACACCAGCGCCCGCTGCGCAAGGTCTATTCGACCCCCGTATTCACCGAGGGGTGGGGCTTGTACACCGAGGAGCTGATGTATGAAACCGGATTCTTCCGCGACCAGGACGCCACCCGTCTGACCCAGCTGCGACTGCGCCTGTGGCGAGCGGCACGGGTACTGCTTGATGCCCGCATCCACACCGATCAGATCACGGTCGACCAGGCACGTCATTTCCTCGCCGACCACGTCGGCATGACTTTCGACGCCACGGCCGGGGAAACCAACATTTATGTTTACCGGCCCAGCTATGCCATCGGCTACGTGATCGGCTATTACGAGATGATGGCGCTGAGGGAAGACTACCGCCAGTTGCAGGGAGAAGACTTTGACCTGAAAGCCTTCCACGACCGCGTGCTGAGGCTGGGGTCGATTCCGTTTCGAGACGTGCGCGAGCTGCTCGACATACCGCTCACCGGCGCCAACTGAGGGGGACCGCTCCGTTCATTCAGCCCTTGCGGGCGTCGCGAATGATATCGAAGGTGGTCACGAAGCGATCACGGTCCTCTTCGCCGCGCTGACCCGGAGAGCCGGCCTTGAAGCGACCAACGTACTTCATGTGTTCATTCGGCGGCTTGCGAAACACCAGCAAGGCGTTGCGACAAGCCTCCAGCGGCTCTTCGGCGACCAGGGTAAACCACGGCTTGTCACCGTTTTCGGCCACCACCACCGGGATATTGCGTCCACGTGGCTGATCCAGGTCGGTTACAACGCCGTTGTAGAGCTTGGCCTGGCCACGTCGATCCAGGCTGAGATTCAACGACAGCCCGGAGCACATCTCCTCAGCCCGCCGCATTGTTTCCGAGGTCAGCGTATCAAATCTATCCTTGCCTTGACTCATGGCATCCGCCAGCAAATTTGACTCCGCAATAATCATACACCTTAAAGTCATTTTTCCAACAGGCCCGCCCTGGCCGACTTGACCGACAACTTGACCGATAACTTGACCAACCATCGTCGAGGAGCCATCATTGCCCGCTGAATCGCACCTCCACTTGCGCGTGAAACCCTCAACCGCCACCGCCGACACTGATCAGGTCAACCAGGTGTTTTATGACCGGCTCTGGTCCAGTGCCCGACTGGTCGAACCGCATCAGTTCAATACCTGGCCCATCGTTCAAAAGCTATGTGCCGGTGCCGATCATCGCCTGGAACTGGGTCCCGGCCTGCGCCCGCGACTGCCGCTGGCCGGAACTTCGTTCGCCGACATCAGTGAACCAGCGCTGGAAGCACTGGCCGGGCGCGGCGGAGTAGTCACCCGAGCGGCCATCGATGCCCTGCCCTACGACGATGGGCGTTTCGATCTGGCCTGTGCCCTCGACATCATCGAGCACGTCGCCAACGATCGTGGAGCGGTCGCCGAGCTGGCCCGCGTCAGCCGGCCTGGCGCGGTGATCCTTTTGTCCACACCGTTGCATCCGGAATACTGGACACCTTTCGACGAAATCGTCGGTCACTACCGCCGATACCGTCCAGAGCAATTGCTGGACTTGCTTGACGAACACGGCATCGAGGTGGAGCGCAGCGCGGTATTCGGGATGAAACCCAGGTCTTCCTGGCTGCTGGATTTCGGCATGTGGTTTCTGAAAAACCACCCGCGAACCGCCATGCGCTATTACAACCGCCTGTTCATGCCACTGGCGCTGAAACGACAGTCCGAACTGAAGCTGGTCGATGGCCTGATCGATACCGAGGGCGTGGACGAAGTTTTCCTGCTCTGCCGGAAACGCCAGGTGACCTGACCGACCTGTTCACCGGCGCTTGACAGGGGCGGCGCAAACTGCCGCCCATGAATTCGATTACGACCTCAAGACTTTTGCTCATCGCCGCCTTGTCCTTGCTGGTCAGCGCTGGTTGCTTTTCACGCGGAGACACTCGCAGCGTTGACGACGACCTGGCTCGCTACGAGCAAGCGATGCGCGATTTCCCGGGCCATGATGCGGCCATTGATCGCGGCGTTGAACAATTCGCCCGGGCCTACGCGGACCTGACCGATCCCGCGCTGGCTGACCTTATGATCTCGCTGTATGCCGAGCGCCTGTTTTTCAACGACACCTTGCACAGCTTTGACCAGCGATCCGACCTGATCGCCTACCTGACCCGGACCGGCGCGGCACTGGCCGAAAGCGAAGTTGAAATCAAGCAGGTTCTGCGCGACGGCAACGACGTCTTCGTGCGCTGGACGATGGAATTCCGCACCCGCGCCGCCGGGCGCGATATTCACTCCCACTCCATCGGCATGACCCACTTGCGCTTTGACAGCCAGGGACAGATCGTTCTCCATCAGGATTTCTGGGACAGCGGCCATGCCCTCTACGCGCATCTGCCCGTTGTCGGCTTCGCTGTCCGGCGCGCCCGCGCCAGAATGTAGCCATGCGCACGGCCATTGCCCTTGTCACTTGTCTGTTTCTGACCACAGCACCCGGCTCTGCCCGGGCTGATATCGGGCCGCTGGACATACCCGTATGTTCCGAGCTGGAACTGCGCGTGGGCGGACTGTTCCGGGTCGGCACAGCCCGGCTTTACCTCGATGACTGCCCGCGAGCTCGTGTCGACATACTCGCCTCGGTGCCCAAGCAATTTTCCCTGGAGCTGGCGCGGAGCTTTTCCGGCGAGGACTTGAGCGAAGCAGCTCATGACCTGCTCCGGCGCAATCTCGACCTGTCCCACAGTGAGCCGTTGCCGGAAAGCCTGGCCTGCCTGGCCGACGCCTACATCGATGCCGGCGCCGGGGATCGCTACGATGTCAGCTACCTGCCGGAGCAGGGTCTGGCCCTGCATTTGAACGGCAAACTGCTGAAACGCTGCGAGAATGCCGGGCTGGCCGAAAAATATTTCCTGATCTGGTTCGGTGACCAACCTTTTCATCGGCGGATGCGAGACTTGCTGCTTGAGCGCGCCGAAAGCCCGGGGCCCGGATAATCTGGCAATAGAGGTTCCTGATGACGTACCTGGCTCACATTCGTACGGGCCGTGAGCAGCCGGATCCCGGCTGGAACATTCAGGTAACCAGGTAGCTGTTTGATCCCGGTCAAGCAGCACATTGCCGAGGCTGTTACGATCTGCCGGGTACCAAACCGGATGACAGACATGGATTTTCGCCACACCTCCATCGTAATCGCCATCGACGATGCCGGCAGCGCCGGTCGCGCGCTTGACCGCGGCCTGGAGCTGGCAGAAGCGCTGCGCCTGCCGGTCCGGCTGGTTCATGTCGCCCGCCTGTCCCAGGCCCACTCGGCCGACGTAAGACGCATACATATAGCCGATATCGAGCAGGCAGCCGGCGGTCAGCCGGAATTCGAACTTGCGGCCGATCTGCTCAATCGTTCGCTGGCCCGGGCTGGCGAGCGTGAGGTCGAAATAGAGCCCGTACTGCTGGGCGGCGAACCCGCCGATGCCCTGCTGCGCTACCTCAAGGAATGCGATCGACCCATCCTGGTAATGGGCCGACGCGGCCAAGGCCGACTGGCCGAGCTGCTGCTCGGCAGCGTCAGCGACCAGGTCATCCGCCACGCCGAGTGCCCGGTCATGGTGGTCAGCTGACCCGCCCCATCAGGGACTGTTAACCGTAGAGATCAAGCAAGGCGCCGAGGCGCTCTTCCACCCACTCGCTGACCGGGGTCAGACGGACACCAAAGCGAGCCTCCAGTGCATCGGTATCGATCAGTGGCCCGTCACCGGGCAATGCCGAAATACCCTCATAGAGTCCGGCCACGGTGCGGCCCACTTCGGCACTGCTGGCCATGTGACTGAGCATCTCGGCAAACTCATCGGTCGACAGTGGCGCGTAGTGCACCTCGCGCCCGTAGACGCCAGCCAGCATCTGGCAAAGCTCCGGACCGGTGACCGGCTCCGGGCTGGCGATGTCAATGATCTCCCCGCTGTCGGCGATGTCAAGACAGGCAACGGCCAGCTTGCCCTGATCTTCGGTAGCAGTCCAGTTCAGGCGTCGCTTTTCACTCAGCGGCGGGTAACACAAACGACCGTAATCCCGTATATCGCGAATGATATTGGGCCAGACCAGGTTGGCCAGGTAAAGCGTGGGCCGCAGGACCACCGTGTCCAGGCCGCTGGCAAGAAAAGTCTGGGTAACCCGGCGCAGGCCGCCGACGAAATCGCCAGGCGGCATGTCATCGCCGCAATAGCCGCTGGTGGAAAACACGATGCGCTGGATGCCGGTTACCCGCGCCGCCTCGATCACGTTGGCGACGATGACCGGGGTTTCGGCAGCACTGGGCAGAATGGGCAAGTGGAAAAACACGGCATCGACACCATCCATGGCCGCAGCCACCGCCTCACCATCATGCAGATCGGCCTCGACGATGTCGACCCGGGAAGACAGCTTTTCCTCGGCCGCGTCGATATCGCGGGTTGCTGCGCGAACCACAAGGTCGGCCTCCAGCGCGGCGTCGACGACGGGGTGGCCCTGGGTTCCGGTGGCGCCGAACACGAGCAGACTGTTGATGGTCATGACTGTTACCTGATGGTTTCGATGAATAGGAGCCACCAAAGCTTAACCCATTCGCGCTCTCTATCTGCCGCATGAGTATCATGGAAAGAAACTGCACAACAAGTTGACTAGACGTGAACAGAATCATCATCACAGGCTTCGCCGCCTTGACGCTGGTTGCCTGCCAGGCTCCCGAAGACCCACAACCGGTTCGCGAAACCGATCCGGAGTCGACCGCGATGCGCGCTGCCACGCCCAATCCGCTGGTCGAGGCACCACGCACACCGCTGGGCACGCCACCTTTCCACCGGGTTGAAAAACAGCATTTCGAAGCGGCCCTGACCGATGCATTGCAACGCTACCGTGACACTGTCGAAGCCATTGCCAAGGACCCGGCGCCCGCGCAGTTCGACAACAGCATCCTGGCCCTGGAGGAGGCCGAGGAAGAGCTGGCACGGCTGGTCGCCCTGCTGCTCGGCCTGGCCCAGGTCCAGCCCGAGCCGGAGTGGCGCGAGCTGGCCACGGACTTGAGCGCCAAAGTGGCCGCGGAACTGGCCAGGGTGCGGGGCGAACCGGCACTGAAGCAGCGGATCCAGTCTGTGCTGGACGATCCCGACCATGAGCTGGACGACCAGCAAGTCCGGCTGGGACGCCTGACCCTGAAGCGACTGCATCACGGTGGCGCAGGGTTGGACCAGGACCAGCGCCGTCAACTCGCCCGCAAGGAAGGCGAACTGACTGAACTGGCCATGACATTCCAGCACAGGCTCGCCCAGGCATCGCGGCGCTATGCCCTGCTCGTGGAGGATCGGGACCGCGTAGCCGACTTGCCCGACAGCCTGCTGGCGCAGGCCAGACAGGATGCGGCCGATCGTGGCCACGACAGCGGCTGGGCATTTACCCTGCACGCGCACAGTCTGTTCCCGTTCCTGACTCACAGCAGCCAGCGCGAACTGCGCCGCGAAATCTACCAGGCCTGGCAACGTCGCGCCGGCAGCTGGCAGGACGGTCGGGCCGAGGACAACGGCGAATTGATGCAGCGCATGACCCGGCTCAGGAGCGAACGGGCACAGCTGCTTGGTTACGATCACCACCTCGATCTTGTCATGGCCAAAGGCAGCATCCAGGGACTGGAAGCGCTGGAAACCTTGCTCGATCAGGTCGAGGCGGCGGCACGACCCGCGGCCGAAGCAGAACTGGCGGCCATTCGTGCAGCCATGGTGGCCGACGGTATAGACGACGAACCGCAGCCCTGGGACTGGTGGTATTACGAGCACCGGCTGGGCGAACCGGATAACGAGTTCGACGATGACACCCTGCGCGCCTGGTTTGCTCTGCCGCAGGTCCGTGACGGCGCTTTTGCCATGGCCAATCGCCTGTTTGGACTCAGTTTCCGCGAGCGCACGGACCTGCCTCGCTGGCACCCGTCAGTCGAGGCCTGGGCAGTTGAAGACCAGGTCGGTCAAGCCCTAGGCGTCATCTACCTGGACCTGGTCCATCGTAGCGGCAAGGCAGGCGGTGCCTGGATGTCGGTATACCGCAGCCGGCACGAAAGCGGAGACGCGCTGGTGCCGGCGGTGGTGGCCAACGTAGCCAACTTCCAGCAAGCTCACGGGGAAACCGAAGCACTGCTGGCCCCGGAAGAAGTCCAGACCCTGTTCCACGAGTTCGGACACGCGCTGCACGCGCTGCTATCGTCAGCCAGGTACCGTTCGCTGTCCGGCCCGTCGGTAGCAGAGGACTTCATCGAATTCCCGGCGCTGCTGCTGGAACGCTGGGCATTTGCACCGGAGCTGCTGAGGCAGTACGCCTTTCACCATCAGACCGGTGCCATGATGGAGACAGGCATGATCGAAGCCTTGCAGGGGCGCCAGCGCCAGATGGCCGGCTTGCGAACCCTGCAACAAGTTGCCGCCATTCGCATCGACATGGCCTGGCATGCCGTGGGCCCGGATGAGGAACTGGACCCAGACACGATGGAGTCACGCGTCATCAGCACCATGACGCTGCCCGACATTGTTTCGCTCCACCACGGCTTCGACGCTTACCGCAGCTTTTATGCCGGCCAGCGCGGTGGCCGGGAATACCGGCTGCTCTGGGCCGATGTATTGGCTGCCGATGCCTTTGCCCTGTTCCGCGAGCAAGGGCTTTTCAACAGAGAATTGGCCGACCGCTTCCGCACCGAAGTACTTGCTCCTGGCAATGGGCGTGATCCGATGACTTCCTGGGCGTCTTTTCGTGGACGCGCACCCGATGCTGCGGCCTGGCTGAATGAGCGGGGACTTGACTCTGATTGAGACATTCCTTATATTAGGTATATCTAAATCAATAAGGCTGAACGCATGAACATCGACCGCATCGTATTCGCCTTCGCCGGGGTCATGATCCTGATCAGCCTGGCCCTGTCACAGCTGCACAGCGCTTTCTGGCTGCTGCTGACCGCCTTTGTCGGCATCAACATGCTGCAGGCTGCGTTCACCGGCTTCTGCCCGCTGGCCAAGATTCTGGCCCGCCTTGGCCGCAAGCCCGGCCCGGCCTTTCAGGCCTGAACAATTTCACTTTCACCTATAGGAATTTGCCATGAAAATTTCGATTTCAATACTCGCTGGCGTGCTGTTTATCCTGTTCAGCCTGCCTGGCCAGGCGGTGGCCGACGAGCCACGCCTGTTCGTCACCGTTACCGGTGCCAGCGTTCAGGATCGCGCCATGCCACTGGTGCTGGCCAACCAGGCGCTTGACCAGGGTGCGGAAGTGAGGGTGCTGCTGTGCGGTGCCGGCGGCCACCTTGCCTTGTCAGGCTATGAGGCCGAGACCTTTGCCCCGCGCGACATCACGCCGGTTGACCTGCTCAACCGCCTGATGGCCAACGGCGCCAAGGTCGAGGTCTGCGCCATTTTCCTGCCCAACAGCGACCACGATGCCAGCGACCTGCGCGAGGGTATTGGCGTCGCCAATCCAGCGGATGTGGCCGCCTGGATGATGGCCCCGGACACGCGCCTGTTCAGCCACTGACCGGCTCTTCCCTCTCTCCTCCGCGATTTAGGTAAAATAGCGGGCTGACTGGACGGGAATCGCCCGTCCGGTTGGTCGCTGCCCGGGCGATGTCTGTGCCGGGCCCACGAAACCAACAAATCGCTGGCCGATACTTCGGGGTTCGGCCCTATTGCCTGCGAGTGCGAACTGGCGGGCGCTGGAGGACTTTCTAATGAACCTGTTTGAGACCATCCACTCGACCGAGCACGAGCAGGTCGTTTTCTGTCACAACAAAGATGCTGGCCTCAAGGGCATCATCGCCATTCACAACACGACACTGGGCCCGGCCCTGGGTGGTCTGCGGATGTGGCCTTACGCCACCGAGCAGGAAGCCATTGAAGATGTACTGCGCCTGTCGCGGGGCATGTCCTACAAGGCCGCGGTTGCCGGCCTCAACCTGGGCGGCGGCAAATCAGTCATCATCGGCGACCCGCGCAAGGACAAGTCCGAAGCCCTGTTCCGCGCTTTTGGTCGCTTTATCGAATCCCTCAATGGCCGCTACATCACCGCCGAAGACGTGGGCATCGATGTCAACGACATGGAGTACGTATTCCAGGAAACCGACAACTGCGTGGGCGTACACCAGGTGCACGGCGGCTCGGGCGACCCGTCGCCGTTTACCGCCTTCGGCACCCTGCAAGGCATCCGCGCCTCGCTGATGCACAAGTTCAACGATGAAGAGTTCGGCTCCTACAGCTACGCCGTTCAGGGCGTGGGCCATGTCGGCTTCGAACTGGTCAAGCTGCTGCGTAACGAAGGCGCCAAGGTATTTGTCACCGACATCAACGAGGAAGCGGTGCAAACGGCCGTCGACCTGGGCTGCGAGGCCGTGGGACTGGACGAAATCTACGACGTTGATGCCGACGTGTTCTGCCCGACCGCGCTGGGCGCCATTGTCAATGAGCAGACCATCCCGCGCTTCAAGTTCAAGATTGTTTGCGGTGCAGCCAACAACCAGCTCGCCACCGAAGAATGCGGTAACGAGCTGGAGCGCCGCGGCATCCTGTATGCGCCCGACTATGCGGTCAACGCCGGCGGCCTGATGAATGTCTCGATCGAATTCGAAGGCTACAACCGCGAGCGCGCCAAGCGCATGATGCGGACCATCTACTACAACGTCTCGAAGATCTTCCAGATCGCCGAGCGCGATGGCATCCCGAGCTGGAAGGCTGCCGACCGCATGGCCGAGGAACGCATCGCCACCATCGGCAAGCTCAAGCTCCCGTTCATGGGCCGGGCCCACCGCTTCCCGGGACGTGAGCGCGGAAATCATTGATGACAACGGTTTCCGGGTTACGGTTTACGCTTTACGGGCAGGCTTCGGCCAGCCCGGTTGCAGTCACAGGGCCCACAGGCAGCTCTGCGGCTGAAGCCGGCTGCCATGTAAATCGGAGACCCACCGGAAACCGTAAACCGTAAACCGGAAACCGTACCCAACCATGAAACTGTCCGAAGACATCGAACTGCTCAGAGACAGCGTCCGGCGCTTTGCCGAAGAGGCCATTGCGCCGCGGGCGGCCGAGATTGATGAGGCCAACGAGTTTCCGCAGGAGCTGTGGCCGCAGCTTGGCGAGATGGGCCTGCTCGGCATCACCATTCCGGGCGAGTATGGTGGCGCTGATATGGGTTACCTGGCTCACCTGGTCGCCATGGAGGAGATTTCCCGCGCCTCGGCATCAATCGGTCTGTCCTACGGCGCCCATTCCAACCTGTGCCTGGACAACCTGTACCGCAATGGCAACGAGGCCCAGCGCCAGAAGTACGTGGAGAAACTGGTCTCGGGAGAATGGAAAGGCGCCCTGGCCATGTCCGAGCCCGGCGCCGGCTCCGATGTGGTCGGCTCCATGGCCTGCCGGGCCGAATTGCACGGTGATGTCTGGGTTGCCAACGGCTCCAAGATGTGGATCACCAACGGGCCGGAGTGCGATGTCGCCGTGGTCTACATGCGAACGGCCGGAAAGGAAGCCGGCAGCCGCTGCATGACCGCCTTCATTATCGAGAAGGACATGCCCGGCTTCAGCAAGGCCCAGAAACTGGACAAGCTGGGCATGCGCGGCTCCAACACCTGCGAACTGGTCTTCGACAACTGCGAGATTCCGACCGAAAACGTGCTCGGCGAAGTCAACCAGGGGGTGAAGATCCTCATGTCCGGGCTCAACTCGGAGCGGTTGGTGCTGTCCGGTGGACCGATCGGCATCATGCAGGCCGCCATGGATCAGGCACTGCCCTACATCCGCGAACGCAAGCAGTTCGGCCGGGTCCTGGCTGATTTCGGTCTGATGCAGGCCAAGATCGGCGACATGTACGCCCTGATGCAGTCATCGCGTGGCTTCGCCTACCAGGTCGGCGCCGATTATGACCGCGGTGACAAGTCGCGTATCGACGCCGCCGCCTGCCTGCTGCACGCCTCCACCAGCGCAGTCAAGGTCGCCCTGGAAGCCATCCAGGCCCTGGGCGGCAACGGCTACATCAACGAATACCCAACCGGCCGACTGCTAAGAGACGCCAAGTTGTATGACATTGGGGCGGGCACGAATGAGATCCGGCGGATGTTGATCGGGCGGGAGCTGGCTCAGGGGCGGTGAAAGGTGAAAGGTGAAAGGTGAAAGGTGAAAGGTGAAAGGTGAAAG
>RECK01000284.1 GCA_007694055.1 Wenzhouxiangella sp. | reverse complement strand
GCAGTTGTCCCCGATCCGTATCCGCCCATGCGGACTACAGATCCCAACCGTGGCCCAATTGCACGGCCACCATGTCAATTGTGCGCCAAACCCCGCTGGCGATCAAGTTCAATGGGGAATCGGGCACGTGAATACTTGCTATCGAAGGTGTTGTCAAGCATCATTCGGCTAGACGTGTAACAGGGGGGATGAAGGCTTGGGGCAAGTTGAGCACCGCGCAGAGCCTCTGAAATCATGATCCGCAGTCACTTGAAAGCACTGATGCTGGTCTCGTGGCTGGGCCTGCCGGCCCTGTTCGGGGCTGCTTTGGGCGCGCTGGACACTGCCGGCCAGGTTGTGCCCTCTGAGGCGCCGGATTCGGTCACACGCATCGGCATTCTTTCCCATCGACCTCTAGATGAGGCGTTTGATTACTGGCAACCCTTGCAGTCGGCGCTGGAAGACGCCCTGCCAGGTAGGCGCTTCGAGCTGTTGCTCAGCGATTTCTCTCGTCTTGACGCCCTGGTTGAAGCCGGCGCGGTAGAACTGGTGCTGACCAATCCCAACCACTTCATCCAGCTTCGTGCCCGCCAGCCGGGCATGCGCGCCCTGGCAACGACCATCGAGGATGTCCAGGGCCAGCTGCTGCCGCTGTTTGGCGGCGTAATCGTGGTACGGGCCGACCGTAGCGACCTGGCGGAGCTGGCCGACCTGGATGGCGTGCGCATCGGCGCTGTTGACCCTCAGTCGCTGGGTGGCTACCGGGCGCAGTTGTTCGAGTTACAGCAACAAGGATTGCCGCTGCCCGACTTGTCCAGGGTGCGGTTTACCGATATGCCGCATGACCAGGTTGTCGATGCCGTGCTCAATGCAGAGGTCGATGCGGGTTTCGTTCGCACTGGCATCCTCGAAGACATGGCGGCCGCCGGCACCATTGACCTTTCCGAGATCCGCATTCTCAACGCCCAGGATATTCCCGGCTTTCCACTGGCACTCTCAACGCGGTTGTACCCTCAATGGGCGCTGGCGGCCATGCCAGGCCTTTCGGTGACACAGGCCAATCGCATCACTGCTGCCTTGCTGACCCTGGATTTTCAGCAGGAAGCGGCTGCGAGTAGCATTGGCCTGCGCTTTACGGTCGCCGTGGACTATAGCGCGGTAGACGATTTGGCGCGCGCCCTGCGCCTGCCGCCGTATGAAGAGATTCCGCGGGTGAGTGTGCGCGAGTTTGTGGTCAGCCATCCGCGCATCAGCGCCGGTATTGCAATCCTGATCTTCGTGCTGATGGGGCTTTCCGTGTTGCTGTGGTTTGCCAGGGCGCGGATCAAGCAAACCGCAGGGGCACTGCAGCGCCTGGTTGCCAGTGTGCAGGTCGGCCTCACGGAGGCCAGGGTTGGCGCCGATGGTGAACCTGAGCTGCTTTATCTCAGCGATCGGGGGAAAGAACTGATCGACCTGCCCGCCGGCGGTAAAGGCGCAAGCGTGAAAGATTTCGTCCGCAACATGCATCCGGATGATCTGGATCTGTTCATGCAGGCCAACCGTGAGGCGATTGCGGATTCCGCACCACTCGATATCGATGTGCGCTTCAAGGTCAACGGCCAGTGGCGCTGGCTGCAAGTTGCCTCGAATCCGCTGCGCCGACCTGACGGCGTACTGGTCTGGTCCGGATCGATCATGGATGTGACCGAACTCCGCCAGACCAGCGCCCGATTCGAGGCGATCTTTGAACAGTCGCCGGTTGCCATCCTGATTCATGACCCGAAAACTGGTGAAATCCTCGACGCCAATCCGCAGGCCTGGCATGAATACAGGTGTGCGGACCGGGATGAGTTTCTCGCCAAACAAGACATGATTTGGTCGAGAGAATCCCCATATACCCTTGAAGAGGCGGTGCTGCGACTGGGGCAAGTTGCGCATGGTAAACAGATCCAGTTTGACTGGCCGTTGCAGCGAGCTGACGGCAGCACGATCTGGCATCGTGTCACGCTGGCCCCGATCCGCTACGCCGAGCAAGAGCAGGTGATTGCCCTGTGCCTCGACATTACCGAGCAGCGTCTGGCAGAAAAGCGCCTGCGCGAAAGCGAAGCGCGCTTTCGTACCCTGCTGGATGATATTGATGAGGTTGCCGTGCAGGGCTATCGCCTGGACGGTTCGGTTCACTACTGGAACCGGGCGGCTGAAAAACTCTATGGCTACACGCGTGAAGAGGCGCTGGGCAGTAACCTGCTTGACCTCATCATTCCGCAGGAAATGCGGCCAGCGGTCAGGGAAAACATGGCGCAGGTGGCACGTGGTGGTGGTATCGATAACGGAGAGTTGGAACTGGTCGACAAGAACGGCCGCCGTATTTCAGTCTATTCCAGTCACACGGTGTTGCGGCCGCCCGGACAGGAACCGGAGTTGTTCTGCCTCGATATCGACCTGAGCGAGCGCAAGCAGCACGAGCAGGAATTGCTGACGGCGACCAACTATGACGGTCTGACCGGGCTTCCCAATCGCACGCTGCTTGGGGAATTGATGACCCAGGCTTGCGCGCGGGCTGACCGTAATGGCTCGGCGCTGGCCCTTTGTTACCTCGACCTGGATCAATTCAAGTCGATCAACGACGCGCATGGCATGGATCTCGGTGACCAGGTGCTGGTGGGCGTGGCTCGGCGCCTGCGCCGCCTGGTGCGCGGCAGCGACGTGGTCGCACGCCTGGGCGGTGACGAGTTCGTGTTGTTACTCGAGGGCGTGGCCGAACAGGCAACCCTCCACGAACGCCTGCAGTTCCTGCTCGAAGGTGTCGCCCGGCCTATGCGGGTCAACGGCATGAAAGTGCGAGCCAAGGCCAGTATCGGTGTGACCCTGTATCCGCAGGATGCCAACGATCCGGAAGCCTTGCTGCGCCATGCCAGTCAAGCCATGTTCGAAGCCAAGCGGAAAGGACGCCATCGATTCAGCCTGTTTGACCCGCAGCTGGAACAGGACCTGGAACAGCGACGACAGATGCTGGTGGAAATCGAGAATGGCCTGGCCGACAAACAGTTCGTCCTCTTCTACCAGCCCAAGGTGGACATGGCCAGTGGCTGCCTGATTGGCCTGGAGGCGCTGGTGCGCTGGCAACATCCCAGCCGTGGTCTGCTGCCACCGGCAGCCTTTCTCGACTACCTTGATGGCACCGAGCTGGAACGCGTATTTGGCCAGTATGTCATTGTCACGACCCTGGCCCAGCTGGCGGCCTGGAATGAGGTCGGACTGGATTGGACCGTCAGCGTAAACATTGCGGGACCGCACCTGCTCGGCGAAACCTTCGTTGATGATTTGCTTGCGCTTTTGGGTCGTTTCCCGTCCGTGCGGCCCGAGCAACTTGAACTGGAGATTCTTGAAAGTGCCGCGGTCGGCGAGCTTGACCGGGCCGTGCTGACCCTCAAGCGCTGTCGCGAGCTCGGCATGAGCGTGGCGCTGGATGATTTCGGAACCGGCTATTCTTCCCTGAGCCGCCTGCGCAGCCTGCCGGTCGATGTACTGAAAATCGACCAGAGCTTTGTCCGCGACATGCTGGCAGACCTGAGTAGTTACAGCATTGTCAAGAGCGTGATCGGCCTGGGCCACGCATTTGGTCTTGATGTGATTGCGGAGGGCGTGGAAACCACGGACCACGCGGTGACCTTGCTCCAGCTCGGTTGCCGGCAGGGTCAGGGCTATGGCTTTGCCCGACCGATGCCGGCCGATGCTGTCGTGGGATGGTTCGAGCAGTGGCGGAAATCAGCGCTGTGGCGACAGCTCGAGTTACGCCGGGTCTCCGCAGCCGAGTCAACGCTTGATATTGCCGTCCAGACCCATTTGACCTGGTTGAATCGCGTGCGTCAGGCATTGCAAGACGGGGCCGCGGAGCAGGTGACCGACGCAGCCGACCATGACCACTGTGCGCTGGGCCTGTGGCTGCGCGACGAGGGTCGCCACCTGTTTGGCCAGAAAGCGGAGTTTCTCGACCTGGTCGCCAAGCATCGCGATGTCCATCGTCTGGCGGGAGAAGCAGCAGAGGCGCTGGTGGCCGGGTCCAGGTCCAGGCCTGGGCTGGAAGAGCGGCTCGAAAGGGCAAGTATCGAGCTAAAGGAAACGCTTCAGGCTCTGCGCGGCAGGTATTTGGGTGGTACTGACAGCGGGCTTTGAACCCGCTCAACCTACCTTGGCGTCACTTCGCGCAGCAGGATACGGTTGGGGCTGCCGTCGAACAGGCCCCAGGTGGCGCGGGCCTCGGGTTCATTGTCATGGTTGCCGTCGTCGTTCAGATCGTCGCGCAGAAATGGCCAGCCGTTATCCAGTCCCAGCAGTACATCGACCCAGCCCGGGGCAAGCGGCGCTGACAACCGGAAGTGGCCGCGGCCAGCGACGGCGCTGATTTCGCTCGCGGTCTGGTCAATCGAAGTCACGGCGCCGGACCCGGTTACGGCAACGGCGTCGCTGCCACTGACCTGATCACCGTGGCCATTGCGCAGGCTGACATGGTTGTCCAGGTCCAGGACCGTGCAGCTGTCGGCACTGTTGGCTTGCCAGGTCTGATCGTTCCAGAATTCGATCCGCCACGGCAGGTCAACCGGACCCAATTCGGAGCCGATGGCATTCTCTATCACCATCCGGCCGAACACCAGGCGGGTGGAGCCGATGACGTTGTTGCCTACCAGGCCCACCCCATCGCTGTCGACTGGGGCCGTGGTTACCGTGTAGGGGTCATGCGGTCCGTCCGGGCCGTTGCGCGGTGGCGTCAGCGACGCGCCGGCCGATCCCATGCCCTGCTGCCAGACAAGCGCCGCGCCACTGATGCCGGGTGCCGGGCTGGCACCCAGGTTGAGTTGACTCGCGTCCATGCGGGCGTAGGCGCCCTCGTAGTTGCGTGTGGTCAGGCCGTCTGTGGACTGTGCGATCAGAGTGAACTCGATGCCCAGCGCTTCGCCCAGGTAGGTGAAGTCACTGCTGCAAGCGGTCAAGGCGACCCGGTCAGTAAGACTGGATCCACCGAGGCTGAATCGACTGGGAATGAAGCGTCCAACGGCTGCACTGCTGGCACCTGGTATCACTTCGAAGCCAAGGTAAGGACCACTGATCAAGGACGGAATCAGGCCTAAGCTGCCGACTTCATGCCACTGAAACTGGCCGCAGGCCTGGCCGGCGATACCACCGGGCTGACCGGTGCAGTCCTGGCCGAATGCATGCAGGTTGCCGACCAGACCGGCCAGATGACCTCCGGCGGGGGCGACCAGCTCATGGTCCAGTCCAACCGTCGCAGTTTCCGGCGCGCTCTCGCGGCCAAAGTTGCCGGTCAGGTTGCCAAGGACGTTGAGTGCTTGCACCCGCACGTCAAACGACTCGCCAGCAGCGCGGAAAACCGTGCCGGTCGCTGAGTCGGTTTCGGGGTTGCCGTCCACGGCCACGACCAGCTGTGCAGGCCGGGCGACGAACTGGCCCTGGCCGTTCATGACCAGACCCGCCTCATCGCCCGTGCCCTCGAAACGCGCTTGAATGCGCATGCGGCCAGCGTCAGGATAGACCACGGCAAGACTGGCCGCGCCGTCGCTGTCAAAGTCCAGGTTGAACGTCGTACCGGGGTCGTTCCCCGGCAAGGCGGTGTTATTGACCGAGACAGCGGCCAGGCCACTGTCGGGATTGAGGTACTCACTCCACAGGTTGACCGGCCGGGTAACGTCGGCGAAAGCCGGTACGCAGGCCTGGGCATCATCGCTGGCGCGCACGGCGCGGATCACACCGTCGGCCGTCGTGGCGGAAATATGGTCGGGCAGGTCGATCACGAAACCGGCCTCGGCCCAGTCCATCGCGCAGGTTTCGGAACCACCAACGAAACAGCGCACGGGTGCCGCCGGGTCGGATGCGGCGTTGAGCAAAACGCTACCCGCTTCGGTTACCTGCAGCCCGACCGAGGCCTGCTCCGTGAAATTCAACGCAGAAGGCGTCCAGTTGCCGCCCGGGCTGGTGAAATTCACCGTCACCGGGTCGGAAAACAATTGGCTGCAGTCGGTATCGGCACAGGCACGCACCGTGATGGTCTCGGCCTGGCAGGTCAAGCCTGCACCCGAATGCTCCAGGCGAATATGGTTCAGCGGCTGTTCCTCGCAAGGGTGGCGGGTGTTCATCCAGTCGCGGATTTGCTCGAGGTTGAGGGCGCGATCGAATACGCGTACCTCGTCGATATTGCCATTGAATCGCCGCGCGGCTGGTTGCCATCGACCGATATTCAAGACGTGATTGTTACGTTGTCGAAGCAGACCCGTCTGGTCCCTTGATCCACTCAGATCTCCGTTGACATAAATTCGCATTTGATTGCCGTCGTAGACTGCTGCAACGTGTTGCCATTCGCCTTGAAGCGGCGTAGCGCTCGATCGAACGAAAGGTCGGGTAGTCTCCTCTGCCTGAATTTCAATCGCAAATTCGTATTGGGCGTTGTCCTGACGGTGCTGTAACCAGAACTGCCCCCGGTCTGCTGATTGGTTCAGGGTTACTATCGTGGCCCAGCTATCTCCATCATCTGGCGGAATACCCCAGCGCACCCAGGCCATGACAGTCATTTCTTCGGCCAACTCGAGATCGGCGGATCCGAAGGCAATGCCGCTATCGACACCATCGAATTCGCCATAACGACAAGTGCCTGGATTGCCGGGCAAGGCTGGGCTGGTAACGGCCGTATTGGCGGACCCTTCGGCGGTGCCATGCAAACCCCGGCCACTGGTGTCCAGCACTTCTCCCGGCGTGCCCGACCAGACTGGCTGTTCCATGAGGATTTCCAGCACCGGCAGGGCCGGCAAAATGCCGTCATTGGGCGCTCCAGGCGTGGGGTCACCACCACTGTTGCCTGGCCCGCCGGTCATCCAGTCGCCAACGCCATCCGGCAAGCGCATGATGCCGAAGGCGTTCGAGCCGGCCATGGTTGTATCAAAGGGGTAGGTGCAGGCCTCCGCGAGCCCGGCCTCGTGACCGTCTACGGACAGGTAATCGATGGGGCGGCCGTCGGCATCATCCAGGCGCACTTCGATGCCACCACCGGGGGTGCCCAGGCTGATGTCATTGGTGTTGATCATGCCCGCTTCGGTCAGCACCAACCACGGATAGCCGCTGCTATCAACCACCGCACTGCCCAGCGCGTTGGTCTGACAATTGCCAGTGCGCGCGCTGCAGTAGCGCAAGGACCAGTCTGACCATACGCTTGCAGGAATCGACAGGTCCAGAATGCGGATTTCGATAAATGCCTGCTGGCCACCGCCCGAGCGTCGCAGTTCGT
>RECK01000283.1 GCA_007694055.1 Wenzhouxiangella sp. | reverse complement strand
GCGTCTTTGCGTCTTTGCGTTTAATGGCTTTTGATCTTCCAGGGCGCAGGTCTATCGGTTGATTTGACAGGAGACTCCTTAGCGCTGGCAGGCGGGGCAATAGAAGGTGCTGCGCTGGCCGATGATGATTCGGCGCACGGTGCCGCCGCAGTCGCCCGGGCAGGGTTGGCCTTCCCGGCCATAGACTTTCAGTGACTGGCCGAAGTAGCCGGGGGTGCCGTCGCCGACGGTGAAATCCCTGAGCGAGGTGCCGCCGACTTCGATGGCTTTGCCGAGGATGCGCACGATGGCCTCGCTCAGGCGCTGGTAGCGGGCCTGGCTGATGCGTCCGGCCGGCCGGTGGGGGTGGATACCGGCGTCGAACAGCGCCTCGCAGGCGTAGATGTTGCCGACCCCGACCACGATGTGTCCGTCCATGATGAACGTTTTGACCGGCGCGCGTCGGCCGCGACTGAGCTGCCACAGGTAGCGGCCGTTGAAGACCGGGTCGAAGGGTTCCGGTCCCAGGTTGGAAAGGCGGGGATGGTCAAGCGGGTCGCCCGGGCACCACAGCAGCGCGCCGAAGCGGCGCGGGTCGGTGTAGCGAATCAGGTAGCCGCCGGCCATCTGCACATCGACATGGTCATGGGGCCCGGGCGACGGTGCAGTCTGCCAGCCACGAAAGGAACCGGACATGCCCAGGTGCCAGAGCAGGTGACCTTGCTCCAGCTGCCAGATAAGCCACTTGGCGCGCCGCTGCATGGCGACCACGCGCTGGCCCACGGCCTGCTGAACCCCGTGATCAATCGGCCAGCGCAGCATCGGCTGACGAATGGTTATGGCCGCGATCTCGCGGCCCTCGGCCAGGGGCGCCAGACCGCGACGGGTGGTTTCAACTTCCGGTAACTCGGGCATGGAGGCATTATGCCGGAGCTTGGGGAGTGTTCAGGTTGGTCTTTGCCCGGCATGCAAATGTCGCCAGCTTCAATGGGCGCCGAAGACTTTGATCCTGTAGCCCGGTCCAGCGCAGGTTGAAGGGCAGGTGCGGGTTGCCGTAGGCAAGAAGCGCCTTCTCGGAAACCGACCGCGCGTGGGGCCGGGCTACCAGTGGCTTGCTGAGTCTTGCGTTGGCGCTGGTGCTATTGACCGGACGCGCCCAGCGGAGTGTAGCTGGCCAGAATGGCGCGCAGATCGCTGTCGTCGTCGTTGAGCGCCCAGCGCAACAGCGAGACCGGGATCATGCCGGCATCGTTCATGTCGTCGAAGAACTCGCGCATGGTGAATGCTTCGCCTTGCTGTTCGGCCCGCTGCCTTATCAGGTCATCGATGATGCGCGCGCCGGTGACGTAGCTGGTGCCGTAGCCGGGTTGTTGCAGGTAGAGCTGCTGCTCGAAGCCGAGCAGGCTGTCGCGGCGCATCCAGCCGCGCGGGGTATGGCGGACATGGAAGTCGCTGGCTTCGGCCATGGTGAAGCGCTGGTCGTGGACCTTGAGCGAGGCCAGGCCGCGGGCGGCGCGGGTGGCCAGCATGATCCAGACGATCTCCTCGACTCGCGGGTTGTCGGCATACAGGCCCGCGTCCATGGTCCATTCTTCCATGCCGGTGGCCACGCCCTCGGCCCGGCTCATCCAGACGTTGTAGAGCAAGGGTCCGCGCCGAATCGGGCTGGGGTGGGGGGTTTCGACCATCTGCTCCAGGTCCCAGTAATGGTAGAAGTGGGCCCACAGCGGCTTCGGCGAGTAGTGCAGGATGCGGAAAAAGAAATGGCGATCTTCGGGCGCTACGTAATCGAATACCCGTTCGCGCAGGGCGCGGTCGTACCAGGGCCGGATCGTGACCACGCCGGCCGAATCCATGAAGTCGATGTAGGCGGTAATGCCTTCGGCCTGCAGTTCGGCAAAGGCCTCGGGCGAGTCGGCAGCGGCAAGCTCGGGCAGGTCGCGGTGGCGCAGCTCGGCCAGGCGCAGCGAGCGATGGGCCCGGGCCAGTTCGCGCTCGGAGATGCTGAACTCGTCCTCGAAGCTGGAATTGACCAGCAGGACGTGGCGCAGGTGCCAGCTGTAGTGATCGCGGCCAACGCCCGCGCGGCCGGTTCGTTGCGGTGCCTCGGCCGATATCCAGTCGCGGAACTCGACGCTGGCATGGCGGGCGGCGGCCAGGGCTTCGCCGGTCTCATCGTCAAGCCCATCGCCAAGCCTGTCCTTGAGCCGATCCAGGGCCTGGATCTGGCCATCAAAGCTGGCCACGGCAGCCGACCACAGATCGCCGGCCTGGCCGGTCAGGTTGCTGCGGGCCTGTTTCAGCAGCGGCGGGATGACGCGCAGCTCGGCGCCCAGCCGGGCGGATTCTTCGGCGTTGAGCGGACGTGGTTCGGATATTGCCGTGCGTGGCCAGACCGGGTATTCCCACAGGCGCAGGGCATTGTGAATGGTCGGCCCTTCTTCGGCCGGGGTGTCGCTCTGGTAGCTGCGTACCGAGGCGTAGAAGCCGGGATCGTTGGCCCAGGGTTTGAGTACGCGCAGGTAGAAATCCAGGCCGTTCATCTCGGCCCAGACCAGGTAGTAATCGATTTGCTGATCAACTTCCCAGCTGTCCGGGTTCAGGGCATCGAGCCGCTGCCGGAAACCGGCCAGCCCGTCGAGCTGAGCGGCCAGGTTGGCCTCGGTGTAGTCGGGCGCGCCGTCCAGCAGACCGGGGTGCTCGAAGGCCCGCCAATCGTTGAACAGCGCAACCAGTTCCTGGTAGTCGGCCTGGGCCATGGTCAGACCACTACCCAGCACCAGGCCCGCGCCCAGGCGCGCAAACAGACGGCGAAAAGACGGCATCAATCAAACCTCGGCAGAACCTGTTTTAAGCAGCTGACGAGTATACGACCCCGCTGCCAATTGCAGACGCTTGGCGGTGACTTGAAAAAGAATGGTCTCGCGCAGGGCCGACGAGCCCGTCACCGGACGCGCTGTCGCGAAACGAACCAAAAAGCATCACGCAAAGGCGCAAAGATGCAGAGGTCGCAGAGGAAAAACAGATAGTTTCTCTGCGGACTCTGTGCCCCCGCGGCGATAAAAACATGGAAACCACCGAATTCACCGAAAGAGGGCTTGAGCCATTTCGGTGAATTCGAGGTCTTCGGTGGTTCCCAAGGTTTCTATTGTCAGGGTTGTTCGAAGCTGGTCAGTTCGGTGGTGAAGGCCGCACCGCCCATTTCGGCCGGCAGGCGGCCCTGGGCGCGCAGCAGTACCCGGGGCGACTGGTCGCTGATCCAGACGGTCTGGGCATTGCCTTCGCCGTCCAGCGGTTCCAGGCTGATCGGCCAGGCGGCGTATTCGCCGGCCGGCACTTCGATGGTCTCCATTGCACCGACCTCGATCTGGAAGAAGCGCACGCGCTGCTGCATGGCCACTTCGGCAATGCGTATCGGCGAGCGGTAGCCCTCGGCCAGGGGCAGCGCCGTCAGCACCACTTCCAGGCCGGCATCGGCACCGAAGACCGGGGCATCCAGGTCGATCTGGATCGGGATCTGGTTGGCGCCGGCGTCGATGTGTCCGCTGACTTCGCGGCTGGCAAACGCGATCTCGACGGTGGCCGGGCCCTGGCGCGTGGTGCGCTTGATGGGTCTCAAGGTCAGTCCGTCAAGGGTGAACTCGTCGGTAACTGCACCCATGGGCGTGGAGCTGGATGATTCGATTCTCATCAAGGGTCGCCCGTCTTCTTCGACGCGGCTGATGCTGCGCTCGGACTCGATGACCATTTCGCTGCCACCCATTTCCAGGCGCGTGCGGTAGGCCAGCTGACCGGCGGCGACGGCATCGGCATCCACGGTGGGCAGTGGCCGGGTGCGGGCGGCGGCCAGTTCGTCGGCCAGGTCGACGACTTCCACCGTGTCGATATCGACGGTGATGGCGGCCAGGCGCTCGCCGATTTCCTCAGGCATCTCGGTCTGGTAGCGGCCGCCCAGGTGGCTGGCCAGGAACTGCTCGGTGCGGGCGTACATGGCCAGGCGGTTTTCACGACCGCGGAAGCCGTGACCTTCATCCGGGGCAACGATGTATTCCACCGGCAGTCCGGCTTCGCGCATGGCCACCACGATCTGGTCGGCCTCGGCCTGGCGCACGCGCGGATCGTTGGCGCCGTGGATGACCAGCAGCGGACGCTGGATATTATCGACATGGTTGATCGGCGACTGGCGCTCGAGCCGGGCCCGGCCCTCGGCGGTGTCGGGATCCCCCATGCGCATCACGAACAGCTGCCGAATCGGGCCCCAGTAGGCCGGAATGGAATTGATCAGCGTGATCAGGTTGGAAACGCCGACGATGTTGACTCCGCAGGCATATAGCTCGGGCGTGAAGACCATGCCGGCCAGGGTGGCGTAGCCGCCGTAGGAGCCGCCCATGATGCAGACTCGCTCCGGGTCGGCAATGCCCTGCTCGATCAGGTACTGAACCCCGTCGGTGATGTCGTCCTGCATGGCATCGCCCCACTCCAGGTTGCCGGCGTTGAGGAACGCTTTGCCAAAACCGGTGGAGGCGCGGAAGTTGGGCTGGAATACGGCGTAGCCGCGGTTGGTCAGGAACTGGACCTGGGCGCGGTAGCCCCAGGTGTCGCGGGCCCAGGGGCCACCGTGGATCAGGGCGACCACGGCCAGGTTCTCGGCTGGAACCCCGTGCGGCACGCTCAGGTAGCCCGGGATCTCCAATCCATCGCGGGCGGTAAAGCGGATCGGACGCATCTCGGCCATGTGCTCGACCGGGATCTCGGGGCGGGAACGATAGAGCTGCTCGACCGTGCGTGCTTCGCGGTTGAACAGGTAAATGGTGCCGGGATCCACATCGCGTGACAGGCTGACCAGGGCAACGCTGCCGTCGCGGGTCTGCGAGCTGATGCCGATCTCGCCCTCGGGCAGCTCGCTGCGCAGGAACTCCAGGTCGGCGGCGAAGTCTTCGTCGTGCGGGTAGATGCGCGGGCGGTCGCCGACATAGACGGTGGCCAGCAGGCGATCATCGACCGGGTGGAAAACGGCGCCGCCGAAATCCACTTCGCCTTCCGGGTCACGCTCGAACAGGGTCTTTTCGCGGGTTTCCAGGTTGAATGTGTACAGGCCGATCAGGTCGTTGTCGTCGCCCCGGTTGGACATGAACCAGACTGATTCACCGTCCGGGTGAAAGCGCATCGGACTGCAGCTTTCCAGCCAGTTGCATTCGTAGACGACGTCTCCGAGCGCACCGTCGGTGACTTCCAGGATTTCCGTGCCGCCGTCGCTGGTCTGGCGCAGGGCCAGGCGCACCTGGCCGTCCAGGTCGGCCGACCAGCCGGCAATGTTGAGGTCGTTCTGGATCAGCAGCTCGCGCTCACCGGAGCTGATGCTCACGGCGTAAACATCGTGCAGGGCCGGATCGCGGTCGTTCAGACCGACCAGGATGCGGTCGGGGGTGTTGCGCGGCACGGCAATCAGCATCGCGCGTACACCGTCGAAGTCGGTCAGGTTGCGGGCCCCCGGCACGCCGCCTTCGGCGTCCGGCTCGCCGGCCGGATCGACCGCCCAGACGTGGAAATTCTCGTCACCACCGCGGTCTTGCACGTACAGCACGAAACGGCTGTCCTGGCTCCAGAAGTAGCCGGGCACGGGCTTGTCGTCGGCGGTAATCGGCCGGGCTTCATCAAAGGACTGTTCTATGCCCTTGATCCAGATATTGCGCACCCCCTGGTGCGGGCGGATAAAGGCCAGGTAGCGGCCATCGGGCGAGATCTGGGCACCGGAAATCTCGGCATCGCCGAAAAACAGCTCACGATCCAGCAGCGGCGGCAGCTCGTCCAGGTAAGCCAGCGGCTCGACCGATTCGGCCTTGAGCGCCAGCGGCAGGCACAGCAGCAGGCCGGTCAGCAATCTTGCGGTTGATCGTTTTGAGAGCATGGAAAGTCTCCTTGGAAGGTAGTAGGCAGTGCGCGCGAAGCGGAAATTCCCGGGGGAATTTCGATTGCAACACTGTAACAACCGAAACCCTGGCCCGTCATGGGCCAGAGGTCATGGTGGTTGCGGACCTGTCAGCGCTCCCAGGCCGTCAGCTCGGTGATCAGGCTGCCCTGCCCGACTTCCTCCGGCACGAAGCCCTTGGCCCGCACCAACACACGCGGCGTATCGACGCCAATCCACAGCACCTGGCTGCCGCCCAATCCGTCGAGTGCGTCCAGGCGCAGGCGCCAGGTGTTGAAGCTGCCGGCCGGTACCTCGATGGTTTCGGTGTCTTCGACCACCACCGCGAAGGTGCGCACCAGCTGCTCGACATCAATCTCGGTGGCGCGCAGCCGGGTCCGGTAGCCGCCGTCCAGCGGCAGCGCGGTCAGCACGGCTTCCAGTGCTGCTTCACCGGCGTAGGTGTCCTGGTCCAGCATCAGATCAATCGGCACGACCTGTCCGGCCGAGCGGATCAGGCCGGTGACCTGGCCGCCAATGTAGTCCGCGCTGAGCGTACTGTCGCCCTGGTCAACCTGCTGCTTTTTCGGCAGCAGGCTGGTCCCGTCCAGTTCCAGGCGCTCGCGCGTGTCACCCATACCGGTCCGGGTTACGGTCTCGACCACCAGGATGTTCTCACCCTGTTCGTCGACATCGCGCCCGATATGCCGGCTGGATTTGATTTCCAACTCGGTGTCGCCGAGTACCAGGGTGGTGGTGTAGTGGAACTGCCCGTTGGCGATCAGGGCCGCATCCAGCATCGGCAGCGTGCGGTAGTTGTCGCTGGCTGTGACCGGGAGTGCCACAGAAAGGGCAAGAGCGAGTATCGGTATCGAAAATCGGAGCATGAAATAAACAGGGTGGGAAGGTTAGCCGTCGATGATAGCGCAGGGTTGGCCGGGATACGAAAAACAGCGGCTCGACCCGTCGCCGATGCGTTAAACTTGGATATCTGAATATCCAGATATTGCCATGCAGCCGGAAAAGTTTTTCAGGGCGCTCGCCGACCGTACCCGCCTGGCGTGCCTGCAGTTGCTGTTGCAGGAGCGTTCGCTGTGCGTGTGCGAGCTGGTCCACGTGCTGGATTTGCCGCAGCCGCGCGTCTCCCGCCACCTGGCCCAGCTGCGCGACCAGGGCATTGTCCTGGATGAACGCCACGGCGCCTGGGTCTACTACCGACTGCACCCCGACCTGCCCGACTGGTCCCGCCAGGTCCTGGAACTGGCAGCCCACGCCGAACAAGACGACCCCCAGACCTGGCGCAAACGCCTGGATACCATGCCCAACCGCCCGGTCGCCTGCGATTAAGCCATTTCGCCTACCCCTGAACCCT
>RECK01000282.1 GCA_007694055.1 Wenzhouxiangella sp. | reverse complement strand
GTTTCCACCTTGTGAATCAAACGCCGCCAAGCGATTTCAGGCGTAGGTTCTTCCAATCGCGCGGCCAGGACGATCAGCGCCTGATCAGCAACGGTCCGAGATTTAGGTAGAACCGCTATCCGCTCAAGCTGTTCGCGTGCGGCGTTCAGGAAGGGGGTAGCTGCTGGATCCCAGTCGTCGTTACCCAGGTAAAGCCCAGCTAGATCGAGACCGGCTCGGTCAGATTGCGGATTTATCTCCACATGATGCAGCGCCAGATTCATGGGGTCGCCCCAGGTCGCCGAACGAATACTGGTTAACGCGGCCAACCCGACCACCAAAAGCATGATGACAGTAATAGCGAAACGCCCCGCTGCCACGAAACCAGCCTGATGGATCGCTGCCCCGAGTGCAAGCAATATTCCGAAAGCCGCCACATAGTTACGATGTTCAAAAACGAGTTCAAGTGAAAAAAGGTTGCTGGTCAGAGCATGGGCTATGAAGAACCAAGCGATACCTAAAGCAACAAGTGGCGCCCGATCCTTGAGCAACCAGACCGCTGCAGCAAGGCTGCTCAGGAAAACTGCGCCGAACAGAGTCGTCATCGGCTTCAAGATACTGATGGAATGTTCAAAATGGTCGTAGTAGAACAAGTAACGATCCGTAATGGGAATAAGTATCCATCCGATATACATGGGCAGCACACGAAGCTGAGTCAGGAGTCTCTCGTCCCATGTAAATTCCCGCCTGACAAAAGCATTTCCAGAGATTGCCCCCGGCGCCAACCAGAATAAATACAAGACGGCTGCAAACACCAGTAGTGTGGAGAATCCGATCTTTAGAATTTGCGCAGCACCGGGCCGGGCTGTGGCGAAACGGAAAAGCAACAGCTCAACAGCCAGTATTAAAAATGGCGCAAGCGCGCCGTTTTCCTTGCTGAGAAGTGCTAGTAGACTGCATAGCCCAGCAATACAAATACGTATCCATCCGCCAGATTCTCCCGACTCAAGCCGCTTCCGCCCACTGAGATAAACCAAAACGGCAAGCACAGTGAAGAGTGCAGCAAGCATCTCCATGCGTTGAACAACATAGAGCACTGTGGAAACCAGAAGCGGATGGACGGCCCAGACCGCAGTTATCGCTAATGCTGGCCAGAATGCGTGAGATTCGTGACCATGCACACGCTGAATCAGCGTCCGAGCAAGAAGCAAGACCAGCATGGTTGTAATTAGGTGGATGATCAGGTTTGTACGCTTGAAACCTTGGGGCTCGCCGTCCCACAACCATTGGTCCAAGGCCAGGCTGATGGTCGATAGGGGGCGGTGCGGTAGCCGGTCCCCATATGCGACGGCTGCTTCACCCAAGTCTTTCAAATTCGGCTCAAATTGTGTTATCGACGGGTTTTGGGTGATATTGCTTGAATCGTCAAAAATGAAACCGCCTGATAGGCCAGGCCAGTAAACAGCCGTGACAAGCAAGAGAAGAGATAGAACGGCCGCACAGGCAATCGGACGCTGGGCTACACTTCTTGAGTTATTCACATCTTCTCCCTGCAAAGACAGATGCCAATTAAGCCACGGGGCTCGACCACGATGCAAGCCCGTAGGGCGCCCATTTTCCGCGTCTTCAAGCTTTCGGCTTCAAGACTGGCGGTTAACAAGGCCTTGGATTCTCGTTTGAGTTTACTCACTCCGCACATAGGCTAGCGAGTTGAATTCGAGTGACCCAGAAGAACTTCGACATCAGCAAGCTCGCTTTTCTTCAGTTTACTCTTGCTTGAACACCCGACCGCAGCATTCGGACCAAGAAGTTACGATTACGCAAATACTAGCCTATTATGGCTTTTGTTTTGGCTGAGTTGATCAGAAGTCATTAACTGACTTCGGTATCCACTTGAAAAAGCGCGATAATAAGCCGACAATCAACACCGAAGGATCGAACTATTCGCCGAGTCGATTACCTTGCGTATCGATGCATGAATGTTCTATCAAAAGCTGACCTCAGGAGCAGTATCGAATGGCAGTCACCAAGGACGAGATGACCACGTTCCAGTGGTCCGGCAAGGACCGACGGGGCAAGGTGCTCAAGGGGGAGCGATCAGGCCGAAGCGAGACGATTGTCAAAGCAGAGCTTCGTCAGCAGGGAATTACCCCGACGAAAGTAAGGAAGAAGCCACAGGCGCTTTTCGGAGCCTCCAGTGGCAAGCGAATCAAGCCAAGAGATATCGCGGCTTTATCGCGCCAGCTCGCCACCATGCTGACCTCGGGCATCCCGCTTGTGCAGTCTTTCAGTATCATCGCTGCGGCGGCCGAGAATCCGCGCATGAAGAAGCTGCTGGATACGATTCGCAAGGACGTCGAGTCCGGCTCCACGTTTGGCGAGGCGCTGCGCAAGCATCCGGTTTATTTCGATAATCTGTACGTCAGCCTGGTCGAAGCCGGGGAAAGCGCCGGTGTGCTTGATTCGGTGCTGGACTCCATTGCCAGCTACCAGGAGCGCATCGAATCGATCAAGGGCAAGATCAAGAAAGCCATGTTCTACCCGGCGGCAGTCGTTGCCGTCGCGCTGGCCGTGACCGCTTTGCTGCTGATCGTGGTCATCCCGCAGTTTGAGGACATGTTCCAGGGTTTTGGCGCCGATTTGCCGGCATTTACCCGCTTCGTGGTAGGCATTTCGCACTTCATGCAAAGCCAGGGGTGGATAATCATAATCGCTGCCGTCTTGTTGGTCATGGGGTTTATTCAGCTCAAGAAGCGCAGCAGGGCGTTTGAGCGAGGTATCGATCGAATATCCCTGAAAATCCCAATCATCGGGCCGGTTCTGGAAAAATCCGCGCTGGCGCGCTTCTCCAGCACCCTGGCGATTACCTTTGCCGCCGGTGTGCCCCTGGTTGATGCGCTCAAGACGGTTGCCGGGGCTACCGGCAATATCGTCTACGAGGAAGCGGTGCACAAGGTGCGCGAGGATGTGTCTACGGGACACCAGCTGCAGCTTTCCATGCAGCAGACCGGGCTGTTTCCGCCCATGCTGATCCAGATGACGGCGATTGGTGAGGAGGCCGGCTCGCTGGACGCGATGCTGGTGAAGGTGGCCAACGTCTACGAGGAAGAGGTCAACAATACCGTGGATGCGTTGTCCAGCCTGCTCGAGCCCATTATCATCGTGGTGATCGGGATTCTTGTCGGGGGGATGGTTGTGGCGATGTATTTGCCGATCTTCCAGATGGCGGAGGTGGTTGGTTAAATATCGGTTTACGGTTTACGGGTTCCGGGCTTCGGAACCTTTGCCGCGATGACTTCTCTCCCGAATTGAGGGGAAACTTTTGGATTTTTTTGAATCTTTAGCTGCCTTGCATCCGGCCGTTCTGGCCGGATTTGCTTTTGTTCTGGGGGGGCTGGTTGGTAGTTTCTTGAACGTGGTGATCTTGCGGTTGCCGGCGCGGCTGTTTCATGACTGGCGCTGTCAGTGTCGGGAGTTGCTGGAGATCGAGGGCAAGGAGGAATCACCGCCTGGGCTGGTTTTTCCGGGGTCGCGTTGCCCGAAGTGCGGGACGGCGATTGCCTGGTACGACAATATTCCGGTGTTGAGCTGGCTGGTTCTGCGGGCGCGGTGTCGGCACTGTGGCACCTCGATTTCCTGGCGTTATCCGCTGGTGGAGCTGGCCACGGCCCTGCTCTCTGCGGTGGTGATCTGGCATTTCGGGGCCACGGCCGAGGGTGCGGCGGCGCTGGTGTTGACCTGGGCGCTGGTGGCGGCCACCGGTATCGATTTCGACCACCACTTGCTGCCGGACCAGATCACCCTGCCCCTGCTCTGGCTGGGTCTGGCGCTGAATCTCTGGTTTGGGCTGTTTGCCAGCCTGGAAGATGCGGTCATCGGCGCGATTGCCGGTTACGGTGTGCTGTGGGCTATTTTCCATGCCTTCCGGATCTTCACCGGCAAGGAAGGCATGGGCTTTGGCGACTTCAAGCTGCTCGGTGCCCTGGGTGCCTGGCTGGGCTGGCAGATGCTGCCGCTGATCATTCTGCTGGCCTCGCTGGTCGGGGCGGTGGTCGGATTGTCGCTGATGGTTGCGCTGCGGCACCGTCGCGATATCCCCATTGCCTTTGGGCCTTACCTGGCCGCGGCGGGCTGGATTGCCATGATCTGGGGCGATCGCATCGTCGATATCTGGCTGCTGGGTTGATCGCGGTGAGCCCGGTCCGGTTTTGCCGTACGGATCGGGACTTGGCTCACTTTCACAGGCTTGATCTAACCTTTGCAAATCAGGCTATTGCGAGATAGCATGAAAGTAAGTTGCGCCAACAGGAGTAAGCGCGAACATGTATGCACAATCAACCCCCGCCATCCGGCTTTCCAGCCTGGCTCGGAAGCTGGTGGAAAACGGACTGATGTCCGAGGAACAGGCCATGGATGCCATGGCCAAGGCGGGCGAAAAGGGGCGAACTTTTACCAGTCACCTGGTCCGTGAGAAGCTGATCGACGCGACCGGCTTCGCCCATCTTGCCGCCCAGGATTTTGGCATGCCGCTGATCGACCTGACGGCGATGAATTTCAAGCATGCCCCGCTGGATGTGGTCAAGGAGGACTTGCTGCGCAAGCACCTGATCATCCCCCTGGCCCAGCGCGGCAAGCGTCTTTATGTGGCCTGTGCCGATCCCGGCAACAAGGCCGGCATGGACGAGATCGCCTTTTCGACCGGGTTTATCGTTGAAACCATCCTGGCCCCGTATAACGCCATCGATGGTGCGATCGACCGGGCGCTGGCCAATACGGCCCAGGCCTTCAGCGAGCTGACCGACCAGGAAGACGATCTCGAGAACCTGAAATTCGATGCCGGTGAGCAGGCCGAGGAAAAGGCCGATGCCAGCGTTGAGGGTGCCGATGAGGCACCGGTGGTGCGCTTTGTCAACAAGGTGCTGGTCGATGCCATCCGCAAGGGCGCCTCGGACATCCACTTCGAGCCCTACGAGGAGGAATACCGGGTGCGCTTTCGGATCGACGGCGTGCTGGTCACCCAGGTGCGGCCGCCGAAGAAGATGGCGCCGCGGCTGTCAGCCCGCCTGAAGGTCATGGCCAGCCTGGATATCGCCGAGCGCCGCGTGCCGCAGGATGGCCGTATCAAGCTCAACATTTCCAAGGGGCAGGCTTTCGACTTTCGTGTTTCCAGCTGCCCTACCCTGTGGGGCGAGAAGATCGTGCTGCGTATTCTCGATTCTTCCGGTGCCTTCCTGGGGCCGGAGAAGCTGGGCTTCGAGCCGAAGCAGCACGAAGACTACCTGGCCGCTATCAACAAGCCTTACGGCATGGTGCTGGTGACCGGGCCGACCGGTTCGGGCAAGACGGTTACCCTGTACACGGCCCTGGGGATACTCAACGACGAAGGGCGCAATATTTCCACGGTTGAGGATCCGGTTGAAATCCGCATGTCGGGGGTCAACCAGGTCCAGCAGAATGCCAAGCAGGGGCTGACCTTCGCCGCCGCCCTGCGCTCGTTCCTGCGCCAGGATCCGGATATCGTGATGGTCGGGGAAATTCGTGACCTGGAAACCGCCGAGATTGCGATCAAGGCCGCCCAGACCGGTCACCTGGTGCTTTCAACCCTGCATACCAACGACGCACCCGCCACCGTGGCCCGGTTGACGAACATGGGTGTGCCGTCCTACAACATCGTATCCACCGTTCACCTGATTCTTGCCCAGCGTCTGGCGCGTACATTGCACACCTGCAAGGTGCGCGAGGAGGTGCCACCGGAGGTATTGAAGAAGGCGGGCTTTTCCGACGAGGAAATCGAGGCCGGCATGGAGTTATATGCGGCCAAGGGTTGTGACCAGTGTACCGGGGGGTACAAGGGTCGATCCGGGGTGTTCCAGGTGATGCCGATCACCGAGTCCATGGAGGAAATCATCCTGGCCGGTGGCGGCGCGCTGGAAATTGCTCGCCAAGCCGACCGGGAAGGTATCGTGGATTTGCGCCGGGCAGCCTTGAACAAGGTGAAGTCCGGGAAGATCAGCTTGATCGAGATGAACCGGGTGACGAAGGAGTAGGGGTTGTCAGTCAAAGCGTTATCTCGCGCAGAGCCGACGGGCCCGTTACCAGACGGGCTGTCGCGCAGCAAACAAGGGGGAACCCTGGAAAGCCGAAACATTAAAACCCAAAAGCCTGGAACCACCGAAAACACCGAAAACACCGAAAAATCTCTTCAGGGAAAATTCGGTGTATTCGGTGTCTTCGGTGGTTCCCTTGTTTTCCTTACAGTTGGCCTGACAAATACCGCAAAAACAACAGGTTGAAATCTGTTCGATGAGCGGCGCAGAGACGCCAGGAAATCCAGGCAAGAAAGGCATTTCCTCAGCGCCTCTGCGTCTCTGCGCGAGTCAGGTCTTCAGGCGTCTTCGGGGGTGGCCAGTTTGAAGCCCATGCCCTGGACGGTGTGGAGCAGCTTGGTTTCGAAGGGGCGGTCGATGCCTTTGCGCAGGTTGTACATGTGCGAGCGCAGGGTGTCGGAGTCGGGAAGCAGATCGCCCCAGAGTTCGTTTTCCAGCTGTTCACGGCTGACCAGGCGGGGGGATTCCCGCATCAGCACTTTCAGGATCCTGGCCGAGGTCGGTGACAGGTTGACCCGTTGGCCGCCCCGCTCTACCCGCATGGTGCGTGGATCGAACACCAGGTCGCCTACTCGCATCGCCCCATCGGACATTTCACCGCGCGCCCGACGCACCAGTGCCTTGATTCTGGCCGACAGTTCTTCCATGTTGAACGGCTTGACCAGGTAATCGTCTGCGCCGGCATTGAATCCGTTGACCTTGTCTTCGATCTGGTCGCGCGCGGTCAGCATGAGGATGGGCGTGCCGTCACCGCGATCGCGCAGTCGTTCGCAGACCCGGATGCCGTCGATCTTGGGCAGCATCAGGTCGAGGATGATGACGTCGTAGGGGTTGTCTTCGAGCAGGTTGAGGGCAATGGCGCCATCGGCGGCGTAGTCCATGGCAAAGCCCTCGGCTTCCAGGTAATCGCCGATACTGGCGGCCAGGTCGTCATGGTCTTCGACCAGCAGAATGGTCGCATTGCTTTCGAAATCAGACATTGGCACTTTCCTTCACGTTTGTGATGTTGACAATTGTGAAGGGAAGGTGTGAAGGGGGGATGAAAGGGTGGTTTCAGGTTTCAGGTTTCAGGTTTCAGGTTTCAGGTTTCAGGGTTCCGGTTTCCGGGCTCAAGGCTCAAGGTTCGGGCAGGGCCTGATCGGCTTGATGAGCCGCGTCATTACTCAGGCCAACTGTCCTTTTACCTTT
>RECK01000455.1 GCA_007694055.1 Wenzhouxiangella sp. | reverse complement strand
TGCCGGACTCCGCAACCCGGCCAGGCCCTGATCGGCCAGATACCACCCGTTGCGAAAGGGGGGGGAAGAGGCTGAAAGGCGGGGCTTCGGAAGTGTTTTCCTTATCTTCCAACCTCCTCCTGCCTGGCCAGCGTAGGCCGGGGCCACGTCCCCGGCGGCCATGTTCGGATTGCCTCCAGGCGTATGGGCATGAACCCAAACCCGCTAGCGGCCAATCGCCACCCGGCCTGCACCTCTCCAACCTCTTCTTGAAGCCGCGACTATTCGCTACGAGGCGTGGAGTCAAGCTCCGCTCCCCGTCTGTTGCGAGCTTCGGATAGACAAAAAAACCGCCGACTCCAGGAAGTCGGCGGCGGGCTTTTTGCCGGGTACATCACCAGCATTCGGTTTGCGCCTTGGTCGGCGCTGTTATGTGTTGTTACTGATTAAATACGCAAAAATTACGGCGTTCGCGACATCTGAATTGACCCCGGGCGCTGGTACCATGCATGGGTTGCTCATCATCCAAGGTATGTCATGGACTTTACCCCGTCTGAAAAAGCCCGGAATCTGGCCCGGAAACTCGATCGCTTCATGCGCCAGGAAATCGAGCCGATCGAGCCGGAATGGCATCGTCAGATGGCCGCCCTCGACAATCCCTGGCAGGTACTGCCGATCATTTCCGAGCTCAAGCAGAAGGCGCGCAGCGCCGGACTGTGGAACCTGTTCCTGCCGGATGAGGACAAGGGGCAGGGGCTGTCGAACCTGGACTATGCGCCGCTGGCCGAACGCATGGGCCGATCGTTCATAGCGTCCGAGATTTTCAACTGCAACGCGCCCGATACCGGCAACATGGAAGTCCTGTATCACTACGGATCCGAAGCCCAGAAGGCCGAGTGGCTGGAGCCGCTGCTGGCAGGGCGTATTCGATCAGCGTTTTGCATGACCGAGCCGGGCGTGGCCTCTTCCGACGCCACCAACATGCAGGCCACCGCCAGTCTGGACGGAGACCAGGTCGTGCTGAACGGGCGCAAGTGGTGGTCAACCGGGATCGGGCATCCTGACTGCAAGGTTGCCATCTTCATGGGTCTGACTGACTCCGACGCCGATCGACACCAGCGCCACTCCATGGTCCTGGTACCGCTGGATACGCCGGGCGTCAAGGTCGAGCGCATGCTGACCGCCATGGGCATGCTGGATGCGCCCTACGGTCATGGCGAGGTCTCTTTCGAGGACGTCAGGCTGCCGGCCTCTGCCATCATCGCCGGGCCAGGTCGAGGTTTCGAGATTGCCCAGGGGCGGCTGGGGCCGGGGCGTATCCACCACTGCATGCGCCTGATCGGCCTGGCCGAACAGGCGCTGGAACTGGCCTGCAAGCGGGCCCTGGCGCGCCAGGCTTTCGGGCGTCCGCTGGCCAAGCTGGGTGGTAATGCCGAACGAATCGCAGAGGCCAGAATCGCGATCGAGCAGGCACGCTTGCTGGTCCTCAAGGCCGCCTGGAGCCTGGATCGGCGGGGCATTGTTCGATCAATGAGCGAGGTGTCGCAAATCAAGGTGGCCGTGCCATCCATGGCCCAGAGCGTGGTGGATATGGCCATGCAGCTTCATGGTGGCGCAGGACTCAGCGAAGATTTTCCACTGGCTGCCGCCTGGACTGCAGCCCGTGCGCTACGTTTGGCCGATGGTCCTGACGAGGTCCACCGCGGCCTGGTCGCCCGCTTCGAGCTGGCTCGCTATCGGGATTAAGGCCAGCGAGCGGTTCAATCCGCGTTCACGATTTGGTGGTCAAGGACGACAGGAATCCCGTCACCCGAACAGGGTATCGGCGGTAAAACCAGCGCCCGTCCAGCTAGAGAAACTGCCCCAGTACCGGCTCGACTTCGAAGCGCTGGCGGAACAGTTCGTCCGGATCGATGGCTTCGAGGCGAACGGGCAGGGAGAGACTGTGCTCGTTACCGTCGCTGCCGTGCAGGATCAGGTTGATCTGGTGCAGGAAGGCGGTGCCGAAAGCGGTGTCGGGCTCGATATCCAGGGTGATGTCCAGTCGCAGCGACGAGCCGGGCGCAATGTCGATTCGCTCGCCGTCCAGTCCAATGCGGCTGCCGCTTGCGCGGGTGTGGACGGCTGCAACGGAGATGGTTTCGCTGCCGCTGTTTTCGACCAGCAGCCAGGCCTGGGCAGTCTGGCCGGGCGGCAGTTCAGCCATCAGCACGGCATCGCCGGCGCTGGCACAACGGACCTGTTCGCCCAGCTCTGACCCGCGTCCGGTACTGACCAGAACCGCTAGTTCGCTATCGACCTGGAGTTGGCAACTGGCCGGCGAAGGCGGGCGCAAGGGCTCTGGCGCCGGCCGGTTGGCGCCGCGCTGAACGGCTTCGGCGCTGGCCGAAACGAGTAAAAGTATCGCGAGCAACAGCGATATCAGGCAGGTAAGTGCGGCGGAGCGCATCTGGGCAGGGGCAGTCCTGGTCAAGATCAGGGCACTAGTGTAGTGCCTGCGGCGACCAATGTGAAACGCAGGCCTGTTGTAACATCGGAGTCCCGCCTTATCGAATGTTGCGAATCTGACCGAACCATGGCCGACGACAAGCTCAACCAGGTCAACGAACTGCTCCAGCGTTTCTCGGAAGGGGACGAGACTGGCCTTTACGACCTGCTGCCCATGGTTTACCAGGAGCTCAGGGCGATGGCCGGCCGCCAGCTGGCCCGCCAGGGCCGCGATCATACCCTGCAGGCGACGGCCCTGATCAACGAAGCCTATCTGCGCCTGGCCAACCAGGAGTATCACAGCTGGGAGGATCGCCGCCAGTTCCTGCTGGTGGCTGCGACCGTCATGCGCCGCGTACTGGTTGACTACGCACGCAGTCGGAACGCGGAGAAGCGCCCCCAGTCGCATCACCGCATCGATATGGAGGCCGAAGACCTGGGTGGCGATTTCGGGTCTGACCTGATTGCCATGGACCAGGTGCTCGAACAGCTTGCCGAAGTCGACGAGCGCCAGGCCCGGATCGTGGAGTTGCGCTATTTCGCGGGCTTGAGTATTCATGAAACCGCCGAAACCCTGGATGTCTCCGATCGCACCGTGGTGCGGGAGTGGCGGATGGCCCTGGCCTGGCTGAAGCGGCGACTGAAGTAGGGTCGGGCAGCCCCCGTCAGGGCGCTTCCAGGGCTCGCTCCACCTCTGCCAGGCGTCCGGCGATAACGGCTTCGAGATCCGGCCGGGTCAGCTCCTCTTCGGTTTGCAGCAAATCAAGCGCGCGGCCGTAAAAGGCGGCGGCTTCGGCCAGTTCCCCCTGCAAGACCATGGCGCTGGCCAGGATATCCAGCCCGGAAACCAGGTACATCAATTCGACGCCGCCGATGCGAAGGGCGCGACTTTCCAGGTCAGGCAGGATGTCCCGAATCAGATCCTCGGCGCGATCCGGCTGGCCCATGCGCAGATGCAGGGCGGCCAGGTTGGCCACCGACAGTCGGTACAGGTAGTGGTCGCGCCCGGCGACCTCCTCGATCATGGCCGCAGCCTCGCTGAAGGCCGTCATGCTGTCGGCATTGCGGCCAACTCGCGACAGGGCCACGCCCAGGTTGCCGATGGTGTTGGCCAGGCGCTGACTGGGCCCGATCAGGCGCTCGTGGTCGGCAATCAGGGCCTGGTAAAGGATCACGGCCTGGGCCGGGTCGCTGGGCATCAGGGCCGTGGCATAGACATAGCGCCCGCGCAGCCGGCGCGGATCGCTGGGATCGTAGATGGCTTCAGCCAGTCCTTGCGCGCGCTCGGCCGTGGCCAGGGCCTGATCACTGCTGCCCTGGAAGACCTGGGCGCCGACCAGGGCGGCCAAGGCCTCGAAAAGCAGCTCGCGTCCCAGCGTATCTTCGGCTTCCTGCAGGTCGGCAACCAGGCTTTCCAGCCCGGCAATACTTTGCTCCAGCGGTTGCTCGAGCATATTGGCCTGGTTCCTGAGCAGGCGGATCCGGGTGCGCAGGGCGTCGGGGCCGCCGGCCAGCTCGGCCTGGTCGAAAAGCAGCATGGCGCGGCGGTCGGCAGCGATGGCCTCCGAGGCGCGCCCGGCCGAGTCCAGCGCGGCGCCGATTTCAGCCTGGATCAGGGCCAGCTCACGCGGGCTGCTGGCGGCTGTCAGGGTCAGTCGCGACTCCTCCAGCAGCGGCAGCGCCTGTTCCCCCAGCCCAAGGGCATTGTAGGCCCGGCCCAGGGCCAGGTACATCGACCCCATGACCGCCGGATTCTCCTGGCTTTCATCGACCAGTTTGCGGGTACCCAGGTCGAGAATTTCCCGGACCGTGACCTCGTTGCCGCGCGATGGCAGCGAGTCGGCCCCGGCCAGCAGTTCGTTCATGAATTCAGTGACCGCCTCGGCCCGGTCTCGCTCCCAGGCAATGCGCTGCAGTTGCGCTTCGCGGTCCAGCATGAACCCGAGCAACACAACGCTGGCCAGCACGGCGGCGGTGACCGCCCAGCGGTGGCGCCAGGCAAAACGCCGAGCCCGGTACAGGGCATGGCCACGGCGCGCATGAACCGCCCTGAAGTCCAGGAACCGCTCCAGATCCTCGGCCAGCTCTCTTATCGAGGGATAACGCTCATCGGCATCGCGGCGCAGTGCCTTGAGCACGATCGCCTCGAGGTCGGCTGGAACCGGTCGCCGGCCCTGCTCCCGGGCCAGGCGCGACGGCGGAGTAATCCGGCCGGCCAGGATGGCGCCTGGCATCAGGTGCGGGCTCTCGATGTCATCGAAGGGGCGGGCGCCGCTGAGCAGCTCGTAGAGCACCACGCCCAGCGAGTACACATCGGTGGCCGTGGTCAGGTCCTGGTTCTCGATCTGCTCGGGGCTGGCATAGGCCAGGGTCAGGGCCGAGTCGCGGGTTCGGGTCAGCGTGCTCTGGTCATCTTCGCTGGCCAGCAGGCGCGCGATGCCGAAATCGAGCAGCTTGGGTTCGCCCTCGTCGGTGACCATGATGTTGCTGGGCTTGAGGTCGCGATGGATGACCATGTGGCGGTGTGCGTATTCCACCGCGTCGCATACCTTGAGATACAGCCGAACGATTTCGCGTGGGCCATCGCAATGCTTCCTGCACCATTGATCAATGCGCAGGCCTTCGACAAACTCGGTGGCCAGGAATGGTCGTCCTTCCGCCGTCAGGCCGCCATCGATCAGGCGTGCGATGTTGGGGTGGTGCAGGCGTGACAGAATCTGGCGCTCGCTGGCGAAGCGCCGACCCAGGCTGTCATCGGGCTTTTCGGTCAGCTGCAGCAGCTTCAGGGCCACGCGCTGGCCCATGTCACCGTCGGCGCGCTCGGCCAGGTAAACCACGCTCATGCCGCCGTCGTTAAGACGTTCCAGCAGGCGGTAATCGCGCGGCAAGGGAACCTTCAGCGAGACTTCGGTAAGAATCTGTTGCGCGGCTGCCTGGAACTGCTCCGGCATGTCATCGTCGGTTTCATCCTCGGCAGCCTCGACCAGCCAGCGGGCTTCCTGCAGCAGGGTCTTGTCGTTACCGCAGGCCTGGCTCAGGAAAGCTGCGCGCTGCGCGACCGGCTGGTCCAATGCGTCCAGGGCAATCTGCTTGGCTTTGCGGTAGGTCTGGGCCGTATCGTTAGCGCTCATGGTGCGGACAAAAAACCGGGAAGACATGTGGGCATAAATTAATTCCCAGATTACGCTATTCTCGGAGCTGGCGCAGCGTTCACCCATGGCCGCGCAAACCCTAGCCCCCTAGTCCACTAGTCCCGATCGATGGAAAGCGAAAACAGGATGGTAAACCAGAACCTGCTGGATCAGCCGCGCGACCTGCGCGAGGAAGACCGTTTCGAAATCGCGGCTGTTGATGCCTGGCTCAAGGCCCGCATCGAGGGGCTGGAAGGAACGCCGGAAGTGGCCCAGTTCTCCAAGGGTGCGTCCAACCTGACCTACCGGCTGCGCTATCCCGGGCGTGACCTGATCCTGCGTCGGCCACCGCCCGGAACCAAGGCCAGGTCGGCGCACAACATGGTGCGCGAACATGACATCCAGAAGGCGCTCAAGGCTGTCTATCCTTACGTGCCCGAGATGCTGGCCCTGTGCAACGATGATGCGGTCATGGGCTGCGATTTCTACGTCATGGAGCGGCTCGAGGGCATCATCCTGCGGGCCAACCTGCCACCGGGCTTGAGCTTCGATAAGGAGCAGGCCGCGACCCTGTGCCGATCGGCGATTGATCGCCTGATCGAACTGCACTCGGTGGATATCGATGCGGCAGGACTGCAAGGGCTGGGCAAGGGAGAGGGCTACAACCGGCGCCAGATCGAGGGCTGGTCAGAGCGCTACCGCCGCGCCCGAACCTGGAACGTGCTGCCGGGTCGTTACGTGATGGACTGGCTGGCGGACCATATCCCCGATGAGGTTGCCATCCGCGTCATCCACGGCGACTACCGCTTCGACAACCTGGTCCTGGATGCCGACGATCCGATGCGGATCATCGGGGTGCTGGACTGGGAACTGGCCACGCTGGGTGACCCGCTGATGGACCTGGGCAACTCCATGGCCTACTGGGTGCAGGCCGATGATGATCGCTATTTCCGCGGATTCAGACGCCAGCCAACGCATATTCCCGGCATGATGAATCGCGCCGAAGTGGTTGAATACTATTGTGATCGCATGGGCTTGAAGCCGGATAACTGGGCATTCTACGAGGTCTACGGCCTGTTCCGCCTGGCCGTGATCGCGCAGCAGATCTACTACCGCTACCATCATCGTCAGAACCGCAACCCCGCCTTCAAGCAGTTCTGGATCGCGGTCAACTACCTGCTCTGGCGCTGCCGTCGCATCATTCGCCGGCAACGCTGATCCGGTTTACGAGTAGTAGAAAGAAAAATCGGAACCACCGAAAGCACCGAAGACACCGAAAATTGATCAAGTGACTTCGGTGATTTCGGTGTCTTCGGTGGTTCCAGAATGGTCTTTCAGATTTGCTGAATCGATAGGTGTAAGTTAAAGATTCTGCAGGGTTTTTCGTGGAGAGGATTTGTGACGAACAGTGAGGTGGTGTTTTCCAATCGGGAGGTGGATCCGGGCGAGCTGCCGGACTATCGTGATGTGGCATTGCAACCGGTGGTGGCTGCCTACCTGCCGCACGCGCTGCTGACCACCGGCGGATTCTGGGCCGTGGTGGTAACGGTGGCGCTGGTGGCGCCGCGCCTGCCGTTCATTGGTCTTGACCTGGGCTGGTGGCCGGCGCTGATGCTGGTGCCGGCGGTCTGGTTCACCGTGCTGACCTGGCTGGATGTACGTCGCCGCGGCTGGGCCTTGCGTGAGCATGACCTGATCTATCGCTCGGGCGTGATCTGGCGCAAGACCGTGATCGTGCCCTTTGCCCGGATCCAGCACGTGGAAACGGCCAGCGGCCCGCTCGAGCGCTGGTTCGGACTGATGCGGGTCAAGTGCTTTACCGCCGGCGGCATGATGGCCGATCTGAGTGTGGAAGGGCTGGACGAGTCGCTGGCCCAGCGCGTGCGCCAGTTCCTGCTCGAGCAGATTCGCGACGATGCAGAACCAGAGTCTTCGCCGCAACCCACCGACCTGGCTGCCGACGACCATGTCTGAATCCGAATGGCAGCGCCTGGCGCCGCTTGCCCTGGTCTTTCTGGTTCTGACCGGCACCCAGAAATTCGTCCGCGAGAACCTGTTTCTGTTTGTCGGCGCCGGTGCCGGCGCGGCCTTTCTCGACTGGATGGGTCCGCGCGAGCTGCTGCTGGGCTTGCTGGCCGTGTTCCTGATCATTGTCGCCAGTGCCATGATTTACCACCGCCGCTTCCGCTTTCGCCTGGAAGACGATGCGGTGCGCGTGCGCCGTGGTTTGCTGGTTCGCAAGGAGCTGAGAATTCGTTTCGGCCGCGTGCAGAATATACAGCTGGGCCAGCCGTTCTACTTTCGTCCTTTTGGCCTGGTTCGGTTCAGCCTGGAGACGCCCGGAGCGACCGAGAAGGAGGTCGAATTGCCGGGTATCCCAATGGCGCTGGCCGAACGCATGCGCGACCGCATTGCCGGACTGGCTGCGGTCGATACCGAACAGGACGAGCCGGCGGCGGACCGGGCCGAGGGCCACAGCGACCGGACGCTGTTTGCGGCCGGGTCCTGGCGGCTGTTCGTGCATGGCTTGAGCAGCAACCAGATCTGGCTGCTTGTTGGCGCTTTCGCCTACTTGTTCGGCACCTTCTCAGAGCGCGTGCTCCGGCGCCTGGCCGACACCCCGGTCGCTGAGGACATCGCCCGGACCGCGCCAACGGGCTGGTTGCTGTGGTTGGGACTGTTGGTCTTCATTGCTGTCGGCTTGTTCATGCTTTCAGGCCTGCTGTCGTTGATTCGCTTCCACGCCTTCAGTCTGGTCGATCGCGACGGCCGCCTGGTCGGCGTTGGCGGCCTGCTCGACCGGCGTGAGCAAACCGTGCGCCGGGCCAAGATCACCGGCCTGACCCTGCGCCAGACCGCGCTGGGCAGGCTCTGGGGAAGCTGGTACCTGCTGGTCCGCCAGACCCGCAGCGGTCAGGATGAAATGAACGGGGCGCGCCAGGGTTTCATCGTGCCCGGACTGCGCCGCGACGATACCAGCCTGGTCGGTGAACTGGTGCCGGGCTGGCAGGTGCCGGAGCAGTTTGCATTGATCAGCGCTCGCTATCGCAGGCGCTACTGGCTGCTGGGCCTGATCCTGTTCTCGGTTCCGCTGCTGATGTTGTCAATCTGGCTGGGGCAGGGGCATCCGGTGGTGCTGCTGGTCGGATTGGGGCTGGCCATCACCACGCTGATCACGCACCTGCGCTACCGGCGCTGGGGCTGGGCCCTGGACAAGGGCCAGCTGTGGGTTCGCCAGGGGATGCTGGGGCAAAGCCTGGACGTGTTCGAACTCGACCGTGTGCAGCAGGCCCAGGTCGTCCAAAGCCCCTACCAGCGCCGCCATCAACTTGCCAACCTGAACCTGATACTTCCCCAGGGAACCGTCAGCGTCCCCTTCCTGCCGCTGGACGACGCGGCTGCCCTGGCCAACCAGGCGCTGTACGCGGCGGAGACGTCAATGATGCATAGGGTGTGAAGAGGGGAAGAGGGGAAGAGGGGAAGAGGGGAAGAGGGGAAGAGGAAAGGTTTGCCTCTCCCCTTCTCCCCCGAGCGGCTGCTTACAGCCGCTCGAATATCCCGGCAGCCCCCATCCCGGTACCAATGCACATCGTCACCATGCCGTAACGCTGCTGACGGCGCTGCAGGCCGTGGATCAGCTTGGCGGCCAGGATGGCACCGGTCGCGCCCAGCGGGTGACCCAGGGCAATGGCGCCACCGAGCGGGTTGACCTTGTCCGGATCCAGCTCGACCGTGCGCATGACGGCCAGCGCCTGGGCGGCGAAGGCTTCGTTCAGTTCGATCCAGTCCAGATCGGCGGTGCCGATGCCGGTCTGCTTGCAAACCTTCGGGATGGCTTCGATCGGGCCGATCCCCATGACTTCCGGGCGAACACCGGCGACCGAGAAGCCACGAAATACCGCCAGCGGCTTCAGGTTCAGCTCCTTGAGGACCCGCTCGGAGACCAGGATCAGGGCCCCGGCGCCGTCGGACATCTGTGAACTGGTGCCGGCGGTCACCGTACCCTTGGCGTCGAATACGGTCCGCAGCTTGCCCAGTGCTTCGGGCGTGGTGTCGCGGCGCGGCCCTTCATCGGTATCGACCACGGTCTGGACTTCGCGGACCTGGCCGGTGCGCGGGTCAGGAACGCGGCTGGTTACCGTAACCGGACGGATCTCGGTGAATTCGCCGGCATCAATGGCGGCAGCTGCCTTCTGGTGCGAGCGATAGGCGAACTGGTCCTGGTCTTCGCGACTGACGTTCCACTCGCTGGCCACTTTCTCGGCGGTAATACCCATGCCGTAAGCGATGGCAACGTTTTCGTCGCTGAAGGCCCTGGGGTTCATCGCCACCTTGTGGCCCATCATCGGCACCATGGTCATGGTTTCGGTGCCGGCGGCGATCATGACATCGGCTTCGCCCAGGCGAATGCGGTCAGCGGCCATGGCAATGGTTTGCAGTCCGGAAGAGCAGAAGCGGTTGACGGTCACGCCGGGCACGTTGTCGGGCATGCCGGCCAGGAGCAGGCCGATGCGGGCCACGTTCATGCCTTGCTCGGCTTCGGGCATGGCGCAGCCGACGATCACGTCCTCGACCCGGGCCGGGTCCAGCTCCGGCACCTCGGCCAGCGCGGCTTTCAGGGCGTGGGCGAGCAGATCGTCGGGACGAAAGTTACGGAAACCGCCCTTGAACGCCCGGGCGACGGGGGTTCGGACGGCGGAAACGATGTAGGCGTCACTCATTTTGGAGTCCTTGGTTTCGATTGATTTGTCTGGGAAGAGGACTAGAAGGGTAGAGGGGAAGAGGGTTGGGACGGGTTTCCTTCTACCCCTCTAACCCTCTGCCCTTCTCTCCGCGGTTCAGTTCCTGAGCGGCTTGCCCGTCTTCAACATGTGGGCGATGCGCTCCTGCGTCTTCGGCAGGGCGCACAGCTCCAGGAAGTGCTCTCGTTCCAGGTGGTGCAGCCAATCTTCGTTGACCGGGGTGCCGCGGTCGATCTGGCCGCCGCAGATGACGGTGGCGATGCGGCTGCCGATTTCGAAGTCATGCTCGGAGATAAAGTGGCCTTCGAGCATGTTGACCAGCAACATCTTCAGCGTAGCCACGCCGACATCGCCGGCGGCCGGGATGGTGCGGCCGGCAAGATCCGGACGGTAGCCTGCTGCGGTCAGTGCGCGCACCACGCCGTGGGCGGCGTGCAGCAGTTCATGCTCATGCATGACCACCAGGTCTTCCGGACGCAGGTAGCCCATTTCCTTCGCTTCCAGGGCCGAGCCGGCGACCTGGCCCATGGCGACCTGCTTGTAGCGTTTCTCCAGCAGCGGGTAGGTATCGCCGGCTGCCGTATCGGCATTGATTTGCATGGCCAGGGTGGCCAGGCCGCCGCCGCCGGGCAGCAGGCCGACACCGGCCTCGACCAGGCCCATGTAGCTTTCCAGGTGAGCGACCCGGCGGCTGGCGTGCATGGCCAGTTCCAGGCCGCCGCCCAAGGCAAGGCCGCGTACCGCTGCCACGGACGGCACCGCGGCGTAGCGCAGGCGCAGGTTGACGTCCTGGAAACCGGCGACCAGGGTGCGGACGCTGTCATAGTCGCCGCGCTGAATGGCTTCGGCAGCGGCCTTCAGGTTGGCGCCTGCCGAGAACGGTCCTTGCGGCTGCCAGATCACCAGGCCGTCGAACTCGGCCTCGGCCTTGTCCAGGGCGGCGTTGAGACCGTCGACCACGCCGTTTTCGATGACGCCCATCTTGGTCTTTAGACTGGCGATCAGGACGTCGTCATGCAGGGTCCAGAGGCGGATGGCATCGGTCTCGTGCACGGTCTGGCCATCGTGGCTGGCCTCGCCGAGCAGGCGAACCGGCTGGTACTGGCGCTGGTAGACATCCAGGTCGGGACGCGGGCTGACTTCGTTGGTGGCCCCGGAATAGGAACCGCCCGGGCCGTGCACGCCCTCGATATCGCCAACCCACTTCGGCAGCACCACGTCGACCTCGGCCTTGCCGGACTCGACATCGTCTTCGATCAGGCAGGCAACCTTGCGCCACCCGGCGGCCTGCCACTGCTCGAACGGCCCCAGCTTCCAGCCGTAGCCCCAGCGCATGGCCAGGTCGATTTCGCGTGCCGATTCGGCAATCGCGGCCAGGTGGTGGGCGCAGTAGTGGAACAGGTCGCGGTGGATGGCCCACAGGAACTCGGTTTCCGGGTATTCGCACTTGGCCAGCTCGGCCAGCTTTTCACCGGGATCCTTGATTGCCAGGATGGCCTTGACCTCGTCGCGCACGCTGTAATCGGTCGTCCGGTATTCCCCGGTTTCGGGGTCGAAGACCTTGATGTCGCGGCCTTCCTTGCGGAACACACCGGCGCCGGCCTTCTGGCCCAGTGCACCGGCCTCGACCAGCTTGCTCAGCCACTCAGGCGCCTTGAACAGGTGGTGCCAGGGGTCGTCGGCCAGCTTGGCATCCATGGTCTTGATCACATTGGCCATGGTGTCCAGGCCAACCACGTCGGCCAGGCGGAAGGTGGCCGACTTCGGCCGCCCGATGGCCGGGCCGGTCAGGGCGTCAACGGTGTCAAAGCCCAGGCCTAAGCGCTGGGCATGGTGCATGGTCGACCACATGGTGAATACACCAACGCGGTTGGCGATGAAGTTGGCGGTGTCGCGACAGCGGACCACGCCCTTGCCCAGGTTGCGGGTCAGGAATTCCTCAAGCAGGTCGAGCACGGCCGGGTCGGTGCCGTCGTGCGGAATCAGCTCGACCAGGTGCATGTAGCGCGGCGGATTGAAGAAATGCACGCCGCAGAAGCGGCTTTGCAGGGCTTCAGGCACGACGCCGGCCAGTTCGGTGATCGAAAGCCCCGAGGTGTTGGTGACGAAGAAGGCATCGTCATGAATATGCGGGCCGATCTTTTCATACAGCCCCTTCTTGATATCCATGCGCTCGACGATGGCTTCGATGATGAAGTCACAGTGGGCCAGCTGCTCGAGATCATCGTCGAAGTTGCGGGCGGTGATGAACTGGGCCAGGTCCTTGTTGCCCAGCGGCGCCGGCTTGAGCTTGAGCAGGTTCTGGATGCCGCCTGCGGCAATCTTGCTGCGGTTCTTGTCATCGCTGGGCAGGTCGTAAAGATCGACGGGAATGCCGGCAGCGGTCAAGTGGGCCGCGATCTGCGCGCCCATCACACCGGAACCGAGCACTGCCGCCCGGCGTACACGAAGTTTCTGGTCAGTCATGAATCATCCTTGGTTTTGGTCTGGATTCGTGAATACGCAGCTTGCAGGCGAACGTTTTCGATAACGCTACATCTTCAAGCTGTTAAATAACTATCTCGCGCAGAGGCGCGGAGGCGCAGAGAGAAACAGCGTCATTCCCTGTGCCTTGGCAGCTCGTTAAACAGATTCTGCGTAACTCCCGTCTAATTGGTTTAACGCGATATTTTCTTTTCTTGCTCTTGAAAACATTGAAACCACCGAAAGCACCGAAAACACCGAAAAAACTCTCCAGGACACTTTCGGTGTCTTCGGTGTCTTCGGTGGTTCCCCGGTTTTCGGTTTCAATGTTTGCAATGTCAACCTCTGCCATTATTGGCCGCGCGAGTAATGAAAAACCCTCAGCTCGCCTCGGCCAGGACCGGGCGCTGGGGTTCGCTGCTGTTGGCGAGTTCCTCGGGGGTGAACTCGTCGACGGCAATGACCCGTGCACTCAGTTCCTGGGCGCGAATGAGGTCGGCAGCCTGCTCTTCGGTGATCACGCCGGCTTCGACCGCCTTGCGGGTCAGCGCCTTGACATTGCTCGGGCTGGGCACGGCCTTGAGGGCATTGCGAATGGCGTGTTCGGCCGGCTCGGCCTTGAGCACGGCATCGAAGGCCTTGAGCACGATGCCGGTGCCGTCCTCTTCCTGCGACATGAAGCAACCGTCGATCAGGCGCTCGCGGGTCGCGGATTTCTCCAGCAGCAGGCGGGCAATCTTGTGGCTGGTGCGGTCGTCGGCGACCGAGTGCACGCGGCCCCACGGGAAGGCTACGAGGCGCAGCACGCCACCCAGTGCGCTGATCGGGAAATTGCGGAAGACACCGTGCAGGGCCTCTTCGACCTGGTGCAGGCTGTCCTCCACGGCGAACTTGACCAGCGGCAGATCCTCGGCCGGACGACCATCATCCTCGTAGCGGCGCAGGATGCTCGAGGCCATGTACAGGTGGGCCAGGGCATCGGCAAAGCGGCCGGACAGCTTCTCGGCGAACTTGAACTTGCCGCCCAGGATCAGCAGCGCCAGGTCGGCGGTCAGGGTGAACGCCGAGCTCAGGCGATTGACGCGGCGGTAGTAGCGGGCGGTGGGGCCGGAAACCGGGCTGCGGCTCAGGCGGCCGCCGGTCAAGCCCAGCAGCGGCGCGCGCACGGCGTTGGAGATCAGGAAGCCGACATGGCCCCAGAGTGCTGCGTCGAAGGCCTTCAGGTCGTTATCCTGGGCTGCCAGCATTTCCTTGAGCAGGTAGGGGTGGCAGCGGATGGCACCCTGGCCGAACACGATCATCGAGCGGGTCAGGATATTGGCCCCTTCGACGGTGATCGAGACCGGCAGGGCCTGGTAGCCCAGCGACAGGTAATTGCCTGGACCTTCGACCACGGCCTTGCCGCCGTGTACGTCCATGGCATCGTTGACCACCCGACGATTGGCCTCGGTCAGGTAAGCCTTGAGGATGGCTGACAGCACCACCGGCTTGTGACCGGCGTCGAGCGCGGCCAGGGTCAGCTTGTGAGCCGCTTCCATGCGGTAGGCTTCGGCGCCGATCCGGGCCAGCGGTTCCTCGATGCCTTCAAAGTGACCGATCGGCTGCTTGAACTGGTAGCGAATGCGGGCGTAGGCTCCGGTCATGGCGGTGCAGGCCTTGCCACCGGCAACGCCCTGGGCAGGCAGGGAAATGGCGCGGCCGGCCGCCAGGCAATGCATCAGCATGCGCCAGCCCTGACCAATGCGCTCCTGGCCACCAATCAGCCAGTCCATCGGCACAAACACGTCCTTGCCGCGGGTCGGGCCGTTCATGAACAGCGAGCCGCCGGGCAGGTGGCGATTGCCGATTTCCACACCGGGTGTAGAGGTCGGAATCAGCGCGCAGCTGATGCCCAGGTGTTCCTTGTCGCCCAGCAGACCATCCGGGTCGCGGGTCTTGAAAGCCAGTCCGAGCACCGTGGCAACCGGTGCCAGGGTGATGTAGCGCTTGTCCCAGGTCACGCGCAGACCCAGCACTTCCTTGCCGTCAATGGTCTTCTTGCAGACCACGCCTTCGTCAGGCATGGAAGCCGCATCCGAGCCGGCCTGGGGAGAGGTCAGCGCGAAACAGGGGATTTCCTCACCGCGAGCCAGTCTTGGCAGGTAATGGTCCTTCTGATCTTCGGTACCGAAGTGCATCAGCAGCTCGCCCGGGCCGAGCGAGTTGGGCACCATCACGGAGACGGCTGCGGTCAGGCTGCGGGTGGAGATCTTGGTCACCGCGGCAGCGTTGCCCTGGGCGGTGAATTCCAGCCCGCCATACTGCTTCGGGATGATCATGCTCAGGAAGCGCTTTTCGCGAATGAACTTCCACACTTCCGGTGGCAGGTCCTTCAGTTCGCGGTTGATCTTCCAGTCATCGAGCATGCGGCACAGCTCTTCGACCGGACCGTCGATGAAGGCTCTTTCTTCGGCGCTCAGGGTAGGAGCGTCCTGGTCGAACAGCACCTTCCAGTCGGGTTTGCCGCTGAACAGTTCGGCATCCCACCAGACGGTACCGGCGTCCAGCGCCTCCTTCTCGGTGGCCGACATGGCCGGCAGCACACCCTTGAACCAGCTGAACAGCGGCCGCGACAGCAGCGTCCGACGCAGCGGCGTCAAGGTGAAGAACAGCAATACGGCCGTGATCGCAATGAACAGAATGTCGAGCGGCCATGCCACCGGCAACCACAGGGCGGTGGTCACCGTGACCGCGGCCGCCAGGGCCGTGGCCAACCACAGCGGGGCACGGAACCAGGCGATGGCGATCAGGCCGAGGACTAGAATGGCGATAGGTACGAGGGTCATGAGTGGATCTCCAGGGTGCGGGGCGCACCGTCAGGGTGTCGAACGGAAACAGCGCTGCGCAGACCGGCAGCAGCAAACTGGACCAGGTCATCGGCGATTTCGCGCGCATCACTGGATGTGGACTCTGCCATGGTGTAGGTCAGCGCGCCGACAATGAAATCGAGCTGGCGCCGCAGCCGTCGCTCGCTCAAGCCGGGCAGGGCGGTCGCAATGGCACTGGCAAAGCGGCGCATCACATGGGCATATTCCGCGCTCAGCGCGCGGTGCAACTGATCGTCGCGATCGGCAAAAGCGCGCATCAGGATGCGCATGAAGCGATGGCCGTCGTCTGCGCTGCCATGGGTAAAGGCGAGGGCAGGGACAATCAGCGCTTCGAGCACATCTTCCAGTTCCGGCGCGGCATTGCCTTCCTGGGCCTGGTCGAGGCGGGCCAGGCGGGCCTTGTTGAGCGCGTCCAGTCGGCGTCGAAATACCGCGAGAATCAGGGCCTGCTTGGAGCCGAAATGGTAATTGACCGCAGCAAGATTGGCTTCTGCCGCCTGCGTGATCTGCCTGAGAGAAGTGGCATAAAAACCCTCTTCGGCGAACAAACGCTCGGCCGCATCCAGTATTCGATCGCAGGTTGCCGGGGTTGCAGTCAATTCAAACGCACGATTAAAACAACTGTTTCAATCATACGACCATACGCTACCGAATGCAAGCCGGGCGGGGCCCCGGATCGCGCTGGTTCAGAGGCAGTCCAGGCCGGCAGCCTCACGCTCCACTCGCGGGCGCCCCGGGTTGGAAACGACCACGGCACTGGGCGTGGCGAGACCGGAACGACCGCAGACGCGAATGGTCAGGTTGGTCCCGTACGCGCCACCCATGGGCTGAAAGCGAACCCGGAACCTGCCGCCTGAATGCATCAGCAGGCGGTCGTCGCCGTGGACCACGCGCAGAATGTCGTCAGCGGAGGCCGGCTGACCGACCCGATCGGCATCGACGAAGACGATCCAGCCCTGGTCCCAGCGATTGCCACTGCATTGCGCCAGGTCAACGCTGGGGCAGGCCGACACGAAAGTGCTTCGCGTAATGGCCTCGTTGCGCGCGAAGCTCAAGTGCGCGACCAGCATGTTGGATGCGGCCACGACCCGATGCTGCTCGACGAATCGTTGCATGGCAGGTACTCCGGTCAGGCCCAGCGTGGCAAGCACGGTCAGCGCCAGCAACACTTCGATCAGCGTCCAGCCTTCATTGGTTTTCCGACTCCAGGGCATGTCTTGTCCTCCTTTCGCTTGGTTGTGGAGTAGTCATTGTTTCCGCCAGCCCGGTCCTGCGACATCGGAAAAAATCCTGCGATCAGACAGGAAAAAAGCGCGTTCAAGCCTGCGATGGGGGTTCACGGTCGATTCACCGGCACGGCGTGTAATACGCCGCAATGACCTACTGGAGTTTTACATGACGGCCAAGCGCAGCCTGGCTTCCTGGTTCAGAACCGACACCGGACTGGGTTCCGGGCACCTCAATGGCGAGACCGATTTGAATGAAGAGCGCCAGGTCGACTGGCTGCGAATCGTTCCCTTCATCGGTCTGCACCTGGCCTGCCTGGGCATTTTCCTGGTCGGCTGGTCATGGACGGCCATTGCCATTTTTGCGGCCAGTTACCTGGTTCGCATGTTCGCCATCACTGCCTTTTACCACCGCTACTTTTCCCATCGCAGCTTTCGCACGTCGCGAACCGTTCAGTTCATCTTCGCCCTGATCGGGGCCAGTGCGACCCAGCGTGGTCCGCTGTGGTGGGCAGCCCATCATCGTCATCATCACAAGGTGGCCGACCGGGAAGCCGATCCGCATGCGCCGCGCCACGGCTTCTTGTGGAGTCACATGGGCTGGTTCCTGAGTCGCCGTCATTTCGGTACCGACCATGCGCAGATTCCCGATCTGGTCAAATATCCGGAGCTGCGCTGGCTGGACCGATACGACCTTGCCATACCGGTCGTTTACGCGGTGCTGCTGTTCGCGCTGGGTGCGTTGCTGGAGCGATTCGCACCAGGCCTGGGCACAAACGGCTGGCAACTGCTGGTCTGGGGTTACTTTGTCAGCACCGTGGTCCTGATCCATGTCACCCTGACCATCAACTCGTTGGCCCATGTCTGGGGCAAGCGTCGTTACGCCACCCGCGATGACAGCCGCAACAACGCCTTTCTGGCCGTGCTGACCCTGGGCGAGGGCTGGCATAACAACCACCATCATTTCCCGGGCTCGGCTCGCCAGGGCTTTTTCTGGTGGGAAATCGACCTGAGCTTCTACGTCTTGAAGCTCATGTCCTGGGTCGGGCTGGTCAGTGATCTGAAGTCCGTTCCCGAAGGCATTCGCAACGCTCGCCGGGTTTCTTCGGCATGAAGATCGTCGTGGTGGGTGCCGGCATTTCCGGACTTTACGCGGCCTGGCATCTAGGCCAGGAGCATGATGTGACGCTGATCGAGGCCGATTCACGACTGGGCGGTCATGCCGACACCCACGTGATCGAAGAAGACGGCCAAAGCCTGGCCATCGACAGTGGTTTCATCGTGTTCAACGAGGATCATTACCCGCATTTCTCGTCGTGGCTGAAGCTGCTGGGCGTGGCCTGGCAGGACTCGGACATGAGTTTTGCCGTCAGCGATACCGTCAGCGGAATCGAGTACAACGCCACCAGCCTGGACCGACTCTTTTGCCAGCGTCGCAACCTGCTGCGGCCGCGGTTTCTGAAGATGGTTGCCGACCTCGTCAGCTTTTACCGCAAGGCACCCGACCTGCTTGCCAGCATTGACGACAGGGTCACCCTGGCAGAATGGCTGGCCACCAGCGGGCTGGGCAGCACGTTCGCCGACCTGCACCTGATGCCCATGGCATCGGCGCTGTGGTCGGCCCCGATGGACCAGGTGCGCGAGTTTCCGATGCGCCACCTGCTGGCCTTCATGGACAACCATGCCATGCTGACGCTGGGAGATCGACCCACCTGGCGCACGGTAAGCGGCGGATCGCACGCTTACGTTGAGCGCGCGGCAAGCGGCATCGGCCAAATCCTGACCGGAACCCGGGTGCGGTCGATACAGCGCCATCCGGATCGGGTCGAGATCGTCACTGACCAGGGACGCCTGCGTGCCGATGCGGTGGTGCTGGCCTGCCATTCGGACCAGGCGCTGCACCTGCTCGCCGATCCTGACCCGGCCGAGCGCAGCATACTTGGGGCGATCGAGTACCAGCCCAACGAAACGGTGCTGCACACCGATAGCCGCGTGTTGCCGGCACACCCCCGGGCGCGGGCCAGCTGGAACGTACGGCGAGATCGTCACGATCGCCAGCAGTGCCGGGTGTCGTATTACATGAACAAGCTGCAGAACCTGCCCACGCAGCGGGACTACATCGTATCGCTCAACCAGACCGAGCTGCTCGACCCGGCCAGCATCCTGGTTCAGCGCAGCTACCAGCACCCGGTCTTCACCCCGGCCGCCGTGGCGGCCCAGCAGCGCTGGCATGAGATCAACGGCGTGCGGCGGACCTGGTACTGCGGTGCCTGGTGGGGTTGGGGCTTTCACGAGGATGGCGCCCGCAGTGCCCGCCGGGTTGTCGATGCCATCGCTTCGAGCTCGGCCACGCAGGCTGAGGCGGCATGAGTGCCGGCGGCTGGCTGAACGCCGACCCCGGTACCTTCGGCCGCGGCGCCGTGTGGCACAGACGGCACGGCCCGCGCGCCCACGCGTTTCGCTACCGACTGTATTACAGCCTGCTCGACCTGGACCGCCTGGAAGAAACATTCTCGCGCTCCCGGCTGTGGTCGATAGAGCGCTTCAACCTGGTCAGCTTCCGGCGCAGCGACTATCTTGGGCCTGAGCATGTGCCGCTGGCCGAGGCCGTCCGCTCACGGGTGGAAGCCGAAACCGGCCTGCGCCCACAGGGCCGGATCGTCCTGCTGAGTCACCTGCGCCAGTGGGGTGTCTGCTTCAACCCGGTCAGCTTCTATATCTGCTTCGAGCAGGACCGGCCCGCGTTCATCGTTGCCGAAGTGCACAACACGCCCTGGGGCGAACGTCATGCCTACGTGCTGGATTGCCGACGCATGGCCGGACCCGAGTATCGATTTCAGTTCCCCAAGGTCTTTCACGTTTCACCGTTTCTGCCCATGCGCATGGACTACGACTGGCGCTTTGGCTTCGAGGCAGACGCGGTATCTGTTCACATGATGGTGACCGCCGACCACACAGACTCCTTCACGGTCGGCTTGAAACTGGCGCTGGAACCGATGACCAAAGCGAACATGCGTCGCATGCCGCTGGTCTTCCCCCTCATGACAATCAGGGTGCTGGCCGGCATCTACTGGCAAGCCTTGCGCCTGTGGATCAAGCGGATACCTTTTCACTCACATCCTGACAAGGAGCAAGAACGAGCATGAATTCCGCCACCAAGACGCTGAATCGTTCCGACCGCCGGCGCAGCGGCGGTATGGATCGTTGGTTGCGAGGGCAGGTGCTCAAGCGCATGGATGCCCTGACCCAGGGTCAGATCGTGATCAAGGACGCCGACGGCGAGCATGTTCTCGGCAGCGGATCGGATTCGAATGCCCGGGTGGAAGCCCATGACCTGGCCTTCTGGCGTCTGCTTGCAACCGGCGGCAGCGTCGGTGCAGCCGAAGCCTACATGGCCGGCCTGTGGGACAGTCCCGACCTGGTTGCCGTGATCCAGGTGCTGGCACGCAACCGCGAAGCCCTGAACCGGGTTGACGAGGGTGGAGCGAGGCTGGCGGGCTGGTTGCTCAAGCTCTGGCACGGATTCAACCGCAACAGCCTCAAGGGCAGTCGGCGCAATATTGCCGCCCACTACGACCTCGGCAATGATTTTTTTGCCACCTGGCTCGATCAGCGCATGATGTACTCAAGCGCGCTGTTCGAAAACCAGGGTGAAAGTCTCGAGCAGGCCCAGGTCAACAAGCTTGACCGGATCTGCCGCAAGCTGCAGCTTGGTCCATCGGATCATCTGCTCGAGATCGGCACCGGCTGGGGTGGTCTGGCCATCCACGCGGCACGAGACTACGGCTGCCGGGTTACCACCACCACCATTTCCCGCGAGCAGTACGAGTATGCGCGGGAGCAGGTAAAACAGGCGGGCCTGGACGACCGGATCGAATTGCTGCTCAAGGACTACCGTGACCTGGACGGGCAGTACGACAAGCTGGTGTCGGTAGAAATGATCGAGGCGGTAGGGCATCACTACCTCGACACCTACCTTGGTCGCATCGATGGTCTGCTGAAGCCGGATGGCCTGGCCCTGCTGCAGGCGATCACCATTGAAGACTTCCGCTACGCCCGGGCCCTGAAAAGCGTCGATTTCATCAAGCGCTACGTCTTTCCGGGCAGCTTCATCCCCTCGGTCAGCGCCATCACCGCGGCCATGGCCAGAGCGACCCGCCTGGGCGTCATCGAACTGGCCGACTTCGGCGCCAGCTATGCCCTGACCCTGAAGGCCTGGCGCGAGCGCTTCGATGCGGCCTGGAGTGACATCGCCCCAATGGGTTTCGACGATACCTTTCGCCGTCGCTGGCGCTTTTACCTGGCCTACTGCGAAGGCGGATTCCGCGAGCGCGCCATCAGCGACATTCACCTGCTGCTGGCCGGCCCGGATTATCGCCCCCGTGCTGCCACCGGCTTGACGGCCTGATCATGCTCAATCCCGGATTTCTCATCAACCAGGGCCTGTTCCAGCTCAGCTGGCCGGCCTGTGTCATTGGTGCCGCCTACGGCTGGATATGGGGCGGACTTGTCATCGTAGGCGCACTGGCGATGTGGCAGCTGCACCCGGCCAACCGGCATCCGCTCGATCTGCGCATGGTGGCCACCTGCCTGGGCCTGGGTCTGGTTCTCGATACCGCCTGGATTCAGCTCGGCCTGCTTGAATTTGCCGCACCCTGGCCGTGGCCGGGTGTTGCGCCAGTCTGGATCATGCTGCTGTGGCTGGCCCTTGCGCTGGTTGTCAATCACTCCATGGGCCTGTTCAAGAATCGCCTTTTGCTGATCGGCGTCCTCGGCGGCATCGGTTCGCCCATGTCTTACTTCGCCGGTTCACGGTTCGGCGCCGTCGAGTGGGTGGCCCCGGCCTGGCAGGTGGTTCTGGCCACCGGTTTGAGCTGGGCCCTGGTGCTGCCGCTGCTGTTCTGGATGGCCCGGCGACACGACCAGATTACCGTCCAGCCCCCCGTATCTGCAGGAGCACAGAATCCATGAGCTTGATCAACCTGGCCGAGCGCGGCCTGGTTCCCGACTTCCTGATCCGCGCCGGTATCCGCCAGCTTCTCAAACGGCGCCTGGCCGATGAAGCCGATCGCGATCCGGAAGCGCGTGCCCGGCGCACCCAGGCCTTGATGGACGAGTTGGCCGAATCGGCCATCGCGATTGAAACCGACGCGGCCAATGAGCAGCACTATGAAGTGCCGGCTGCCTTTTACCAGCTGGCCCTGGGTTCGCACTTGAAGTATTCCAGCGCCCTGTGGCGACCGGACACCCGGACCCTGGACGAAGCCGAGGCAGCGATGCTCGAGGCTTCCTGTGAACAGGCCGAGCTTGGCAACGGCCAGCGCATCCTGGAGCTGGGCTGTGGCTGGGGTTCCCTGACCCTGTGGATGGCCTCGCATTACCCCGAGAGTGAAATCACTGCGGTATCGAACTCGGCCTCGCAGCGGGCCTGGATTGAATCCCGCGCCCTGGACCTGGGTCTTCACAACCTTCGCGTCATAACCTGCGACGTCAACCAGCTGGAGCTGGATGAACGCTTTGACCGGGTGGTTTCGGTGGAAATGTTCGAGCATGTGCGCAACTATCGAGCCTTGCTCAAGCGCGTTGGCGGCTGGCTCAAACCAGACGGCAAGCTGTTTGTTCATATCTTCTGCCATCGCTACCTGGCCTATCCTTTCGAGACGGAAGGTGAAGGCAATTGGATGGGCCGCCATTTCTTTACCGGCGGTCTGATGCCGGCGGCCGACACGCTGTTACACTTTCAGGATGACGTGGTCCTGGAAAATCGGCGACTCTATTCGGGTCGACACTATGCGCGCACTGCCCGAGCCTGGCTGGACAACCTGGATCGGCGTGGCGGCAGTGCCCGGCAAGTCATGGCTGAAGTGCATGCCGACCAGGGTGATATCTGGGTCCAGCGCTGGCGCATGTTCTTCATGGCCTGCGAAGAGTTGTTCGACTACGATGACGGCAACGCCTGGCTGGTCGCCCACTATCGCTTTCGCAGACGCTAGACTGGCATGGACCTGACCCGACGCCTGTTCAAAGGCGGGCTCAACAGCAAGCTTGTTCGCGTCTTCGTGCTCCAAGTCCTGGCCATCAGCATGGCCACGGTACTGGGTGTCTATGCCGCTGCCCTGATCGTCGAGCGGGTTCTGGTTCAGGAAGCGCTCAACGGTGAGGCCGAGCATTTCTGGGCCAACTACCGCGAAGACAGCGACTTCCCCTTGCCCAACACCAACAACCTGCGCGGCTTCATGGCGCGTCGCAGCGATTTTTCCGGTGTGCCCGATTGGCTGCGTGACCAGCCCCCGGGATTTCACCGGGTGCGCGAGGGGCCGGCGTCCGAACCCGTGGTCCATGTGTCCGATCACGGCGGAAATCGCCTTTACCTGGTCTTCGACGAAGTCCAGGTTTCGGGCCTGGCCTTCTATTTCGGTATCGCCCCGCTTACCGGCGTACTGCTGCTGATCTACCTGCTGACCTGGCTGGGATACCTGATGTCGCGCAGGGCCGTATCGACCGTGGTGCGGCTGGCTGAACAGGTTCGGGATTACGACCTCGCTTCCGGCGATTTCGAGCGTTTTTCGGTCGACGAGGTCGGTGATCCCAGCGACGCCGAGGTCGTCACCCTGGTCAATGCATTCAACCAGTTCATCGAGCGCATGGAGTCGTTCATCCAGCGCGAGCGCAACTTCACCCGCAACGCCAGCCACGAGCTGCGCACGCCCCTGGCCGTGCTCAAGGCCAACCTGGAGCTGCTTGAACGCTTCGACAGCCCGGAAAGGCGAGCGCGAATCCAGGAACGCCTGGGTCGTACCGTGCGTGACATGGAATCACTGGTAGAAACACTGCTTATCCTGGCGCGTGAGACCGAGTCGAAGCTGTCGTGGTCGTCGGTGGTGCTCAATGACCTGCTGGCTGAATTGCTCGACCAGGTAGAGCGCGCGGTGCCGCGCGAACAGGTCAAAACATCGATCAAGGCAACGGGTCTGGCCGAGGTTGACGCGCCCGAGCGCGTACTGGCCATTGTTTTTACCAACCTGCTGCGCAATGCCCTGACCTATACCAAGGCGGGCACGGTAGAAGTGTTGATTGACCGTGGCGGCGTATCGGTCAAGGACACTGGCTGCGGCATGAGCGAGGCGGATCTCGAGCGCATGTTTGAACCGTTTTACCGGGGCCATGACCGCAGCAACGAGGGTTACGGGCTGGGCCTGGCCATCGTCAGGCGCTTGTGCAACCGCTTCGAATGGGAGCTTCATGCAGACAGCGAACTGGGTGTCGGTACCGAAATTCGGGTCGAGTTCTCGCGGGTGAAATTTCAGCCCTTCGCCGAAAAGCCCAAGGCTTTATCATAACGGAGCCTCACTGCCCTGGATTTTTCTGCATGACCGTTCAATCTGCCGCGGCCCGTGCCGGTGCCAATATCGCACTGGTCAAGTACTGGGGCAAGCGGGACGCCCGGCTCAACCTGCCGGCCGCAGGCTCCATCTCCGTCACCCTGTCGGCCCTGGTCACCGAAACCCGACTCGATGTGATCGGCGGCGGAGCGTTGACACCTTCATCGTCATTGGCTGACGAGCTTTACGTCAACGGACAGCCGGCGGCGCCCGAGCGGGTCAGCGCGGTGCTTGACCTGATGCGACAACTGGCCGGTGGCGGGCCGGCTTTTCGCGTTGAAAGCCGCAACAACTTTCCCACCGGTGCCGGACTGGCTTCATCGGCGTCGGCCTTCGCTGCGCTGGTCGTGGCCGCTGACCGGGCGCTGAACCTGTCTTTGCCGCCATCCCGCCTGTCCGAGCTGGCCCGGCGCGGCTCCGGCTCGGCTGCGCGTTCAATTTTCGGCGGCTTCGTCGAGATGCTGCCCGGCCACGCCGCCGATGGCAGTGACGCCGTTGCCAGGCCGCTGACAAGCGTCGAGGACTGGCCGCTGGAGGTGGTCGTGGCGATCACCGAGACCGGGCCGAAGGCAGTGTCGTCCACCGATGGCATGAATCTGACCATGCGCACGTCGCCGTACTACCCGGCCTGGGTGGAATCGGTGGCCGCCGATCTCGACACGGCCCGCCAGGCCATTGCCGATCGTGATTTCGAACGCCTGGCCGAGGTTGGCGAGTCCAGCGCGCTGAAAATGCACGCCTCGGCCCTGGCCGCGCAACCGGGGCTGATCTACTGGAATCCGGCCACGCTGGCCTGCATGCAGGCCATACGCGAGCTGCGCGCGGCGGGTACGGGTGCTTTCTTTACCGTCGATGCCGGGCCCCAGGTCAAGGCCATCTGCCTGCCTGAGGCTGCCGCAGTCGTGTCTGCCCGCCTGGCCGAGATTCCGGGCGTGGCCCGGGTCGTCGGCAGTGGTCTGGGGCAGGGTGCCGAGGTGCAGGCGTGAGACAGGTTCGGGCCCTGGCGCCGGGCAAGGCGGTGTTGCTGGGGGAATACGCCGTAACCCGGGGCGCGCCGGCGCTGTCGCTGGCCGTGGATCGGCGTGCCCGTGTATCCCTGGTCCCTTGTCAGCCCGACGAGCGGGGCTTGTCCGCGCCGCAGCTGGGGGTGACAAACCTGGCATTCACCGCCGAGCAGCCCGGGCACATTGTCTGGAACGTTGACCATCCGGACTGGGCGGCCGTGGCGCGCACGGCGAATCTGTTGAGCCTGCTGCACAAGCTGGCCGTGGAACGCTTCGGCGACCCGGGCCCATACCGCGTCGAGATTGATACCGCTGAACTGTTTGCCAGTCATGGCCAGGATCAGATCAAGCTGGGCCTGGGGTCAAGTTCGGCGGTAGCCGTGGCCCTGGATGCCGCCCTGCGCTGCCTGTGCAGCCGCAGCAGTCGTTCGGGGCTTTCCATGCAGGCGCTGGATCGCCTGCTCAGGCCTTACCGTCGCGACCAGGACGGGCGCGGCAGCGGCATCGACCTGGCAACCTCGCTGTGCGGCGGCGTGATCAGCTACCAGCGCAAGGCGCAGGAGGTAGAGGTCAAGCGTGTCTCGCTGCCCTCCGACCTGGCCCTGATGCTGGTCTGGACCGGTCAAGCGGCCTCGACCCCGCGTCTGCTGGCGGCTTTCGACGCCTGGTGCGAGCACTCGCCCGAGGCTGCTCACTCGCTGTTGACGCAGATGCACGAGTGTTGTCTGCACGGCCAGCGCGCCATGGAACAGGGGGATGGCGAAGCGCTGGTCGGGCAGTTTTCCGCCTATGGCCGGCTAATGGGTACAATGGGCGGTTTGATGGGCGCGGATGTGGTGACGCCGACGCTGGCTGAAATCGCGGTGCAAGCCGCTGGCCTCGGTATTGCCTGCAAACCCAGTGGCGCAGGCGGCGGTGACCTGGCGCTGCTGGCCAGCACGCACTCCGGTCGCCTGCATGAACTGCGACTGTGGCTGGAAGAACAGGGTCTGTTCGCCTTCGTGCCAGGCCTGGATGATATCGGCGTGCGCGCCGAGTGGTGCGAACCGAACTGAACCGAGCTGAATCGAGCAACGCTTCAACGATGCGAGTGGCATGATGGAACGATCAAGAATTCCGCAGTTTTACAAGATGAGTGTGCCTGAACGGGTACGCACCGTGCGCGACCGCGGCCTGCTTGGGCCCGAGGACTACCAGAACCTGCAGTCCGGACGGCACACGCTGTCGGTTCAGCTCGCTGACAAGATGATCGAGAATGTCATCGGTGTCATGGGCCTGCCGGTCGGTCTGGGCCTTAACTTCCTGATCAACGGCAAGGATTACGTCGTGCCCCTGGTGGTCGAGGAGCCGTCCATCGTGGCGGCGCTGGGTTCGGCTGCCAAGCTGGCCCGTCAGTCCGGCGGTTTCGAGGTCGAATCGCAGGAACCGCGCCTGATCGGGCAGGTCCAGATCGTCGATGTTCCCAACCCGGCCGCTGCCCGTGCGGCGTTGCTGCAGCGCAAGGCCGAAATTCTCAACCTGGCCAACAGCATGCATCCGAAAATGATCGCGCGCGGCGGCGGGGCCAAGGATATCGAGGTCTTCATCCATCCCTCGCAGGGGCCGGGTGGCGACATGGTGGTGCTGCACCTGCTGGTCGATACCTGCGACGCCATGGGCGCCAACCTGGTCAACACCATGTGCGAAGGGGTCGCCTCCCTGGTTGAAACCATCGCCGAAGGCCGGGTGTTTCTGCGCATTCTCTCCAATCTCACCGACCGGGCCATGGTCCGGGCCCGGGTGCGGATTCCCACCGCGCTGCTGACCGGCAAGGGTTTCGATGGCGAACAGGTGCGCGACGGCATCATCGTGGCCAATGATTTTGCCCGGGTTGACCCCTATCGGGCGGCGACCCACAACAAGGGCATCATGAACGGCATCGACGCGGTTTGCCTGGCCACCGGCAACGACTGGCGAGCGATCGAGGCCGGCGCCCACGCCTATGCCGCCCGGGGCGGCCGCTACACCTCGCTGACCAAGTGGGCCACGGCCGATAACGGCGACCTGGTCGGCGAACTGGAAATTCCGATCAAGGTGGGCATCGTCGGCGGCCCGCTGCAGACCAACCCGACCGTTGCCTTGAACCTGCGTCTTTTGGGTGTCGAGTCGGCGCGCGAGCTGGCCGAGGTCATGGGCGCGGTCGGACTGGCCCAGACTTTCTCGGCGCTGCGTGCGCTGGTGACCGAGGGCATCCAGCAAGGCCATATGACCCTGCACGCACGCAGTGTGGCTACTGCCGCCGGCGTGCCGCCGGAGCTTTTCGACACCGTGGTCGAGCGCCTGATTGCCTCCGGCGAGATCAAGATCTGGAAGGCCGAGGAAATCATGACCAGCGTGCGCGCGCAGACCGTGCCGGGCAAGCGCGTCAGCGAGGCAGAAACGCTGGAAGGCGAAGCGCTGGGCGCCGGTCACGGCAAGATCATCCTGCTCGGCGAACACTCCGTGGTTTATGGCCGTCGCGCCATTGCAGCCCCCGTACCGCTGGCCATCCAGGCGCGCATCGAAGACACCCGCAACGGTATCGATCTGATCATTCCGCGCTGGGGCGTGGAACAGCGCCTGGACTTCAACGCCAAGCGGCCGCCTTCCTTCACCCGTTCGCTGGAGCGTCTGCTCCAGGCCCTGGGCCTGGAGGGGCGCAGCATGCGCATCGAGATCTTCCCCAACGTGCCGCGCGCCATGGGCCTGGGCGGTTCGGCCGCGCTGGCCGTGGCCGTGATCCGGGCCATGAACCTGCATTTCTCGCTGGCGCTGGATGACGAGCGCATCAACGAGCTGGCCTTCGAGTGCGAGAAGGTCGCCCACGGCACGCCGTCAGGGCTGGACAACACGCTGGCTACCTTTGGCCAGTTCACCCTGTTCCGGGCCGGTGACAATCCGCTGCGCGAGGTCATTGAAGTCAAGCAACCCCTGCCCATCGTGATTGGCATGAGCGGGATCGAAAGCCTGACTGCCCGCACCGTGGCGCGAGTCCGCGAGGCCTGGCAGAAAAACCCGGATCTCTACGAGCGCATCTTCGACGAAATCGACACGCTGGTCGGCAACGGCCTGAGTGCGCTGCAGACCGGCGATTACGAAAGCCTTGGCGAGATGATGAATATCTGCCAGGGACTGCTCAACGGTCTGCAGGTGTCGAGCTGGGAGCTGGAAGAAATGATCCAGATCGCCCGTACCAACGGCGCGGTTGGGGCCAAGCTGACCGGTGGTGGTGGCGGCGGTTCCATCATTGCCCTGTGTCCCGACGACAGCGCGCGCGTGGCTCGCGCCATCCGTGCGGCCGGCTACCATGCCCTGGAGGTCAACATTGGCGCGTCCTGAACAGGCCGGTCCGGCACGGGTTGTTTCTTCCGACGCCGAAGCACTGATCCTGGTCGACGAGCACGACCGGGAGCTGGGCGTGCTGTCCAAGGGCGAATGTCATGACGGCGAAGGTATCCTGCACCGGGCTTTCTCGGTCTTTTTGTTCGATGACCAGGGGCGTCTCCTGATCCAGCAGCGCGCCCCCGGCAAGCGTCTCTGGCCCGGCTACTGGGCCAACAGCTGCTGCTCGCACCCGCGCGCCGGCGAAACCATGGCCGAGGCAACCGCGCGCCGGGTTGAAGAAGAGCTGGGCGTGGTTACCGATCTTGAGTTCATCTACAAATTCCGCTACCAGGCGCGCTACAAGGACCTGGGATCGGAGCATGAGCTGTGCTGGGTTTACCTCGGAAATACCCGCCCCGAACAGGTGCAACCCAATCCTGAGGAAATCGCCGCCTGGCGCTTCCTGCCCGCGACCGAAGTCGACAGCCTGGTCGCCGACCCGGACCAGCCCGTCGCCCCCTGGTTTCGCATGGAATGGCAAACCCTGCGCCAGCAACACCCCCAAAACCTCACAACCTACACCACCCCGTAACCCCACTCCCGCAAGAGTTGGAGGGAGAGTGCGGCAAGCCGCAGGCAAGAAGCGCCGTCTCTCCAGCCGTCTGCGCGTGCCGCCGGTGCCCATGCTGCGAGACTTGGTTCGGGTTCTGGGCCGGGGCACGGGCGGTTAATTGCTCATGTGGGGTGTCATCTCAAACCATTCCCGACCTGGTCATCAAGGATTGATGCGCCTGAG
>RECK01000426.1 GCA_007694055.1 Wenzhouxiangella sp. | reverse complement strand
CGGTTTCCGGTTTCCGGAAAAGAGAAAGGGTCCAAGGACCAAGGTTCAGAGCGGGCTTCGATCTAGCTCTTCCTGAAACCTGAACCCTGAACCCTGAAACCTTTCTTTTCCCCTTCAAGCCCTCGCCACCACCCAGACATCTACCCGCTTGACGCCGGCTGCCTTCAGCACCCTGGCACACTCATCCAGGGTGGCGCCGGTGGTCATGACGTCGTCGATCAGCGCAATATGACGGGTGCCGGACGGCAGCTGGCGCAGGGTGAAGGCCGAGCGCACGTTGCCGCGGCGGCGCGCGGCAGGCAGGCCGGACTGGGCGTGGGTAGGCCGACGTCGGCGCAGGGCCGCCAGCCAGGGCAATCCATTAAGGTGCGCCGACAAGTCGCGGCAGAGCATTTCCGACTGGTTGTAGCCGCGCACCAGGCGACGACGGTAATGCAGCGGCACCGGCACCATCAGGTCCGGCCGCGGTGCGCCCATCAGCATCAGGCGGCGTGCCAGTAGCGCCGCCAGTACGCGACCGGCGGCGAGATCATGGTTGAACTTGAATCGATGCACCAGGCGCTCGACCTCTCCGTGCCAGGCAAAACCAGGGAAAGCGGCGTCGAAATGAGGCGGACGTGCCAGGCAGCGACCACAGCGATCAACCGGGCGCGCGGTTTCAAGGCCACAGCTGGCACAGTGCGCACCCGTCGGCCGCAGCTCGGACTCGCAGCCGGCACAGCAATCGACCCAATCCCGCCCGGCCAGGCCGCAGACCAGGCACACGGGCGGGTACAGCAGCGCCGGCCAGGATCGAAACCTTTGGCGCCACGACCTGTCGCTCACCTGCTCTCCACCCGCCCGCGCAACCCTGTGCCCAACCCGGTTCGTGGCAACATGACTGAAATCGACGTGTTTGATTGAAACGACAGCATGAAACAGATGATTGCGCAACGGCGAGCCTTGTCACGGGCGCTTGATTATGACAAAGAAACCGCCCTGGCCCGGGAAATTGGCCAGCGCCTGCTGGAGCGTCTCGATGGCCTGCGCTTCGAACCTGGTGTGATCGCTGACCTGGGCTGCGCCACGGGCCATCAGGCGCAGGCATTGCACAAGCGCTTTCCCCAAGCAAAGGTACTGGCACTGGACTGCAGCCTGGCCATGCTTGGACTGGCACGACGCCATCGGGGCTGGTGGAAGCATCGTTTCGAACTGATCAACGGACAGATCGAAGCCCTGCCGCTTTGCGAAGACTCGGTCGACCTGGTTTACGCCAACCTGAGCCTGCACGGCAGCACAGCGATCAGTTCGGCCCTGGCCAGCATGCGGCGCGTGCTCCGACCGGGCGGCCTGCTGCTGGTGTCGGTGCCCGGCCTCGATACCCTGCGCGAACTGCGCCAGGCCTGGCATCAGGTTGAGCCCGAGTCGGCCCGGGTGATGCCGTTCACCGACGCGCAACGGCTGGGAAGCGCACTGACCCGGGCCGGGTTCGCCGAACCGGTGCTGGATACAGACTGGCTGACCACTCGCAGCGAATCCCCACGCGACTTGCTCGAAACCCTCAGGCGCAGCGGCTTTGGCAATACCGGGCCCGATCGACCGCGCGGGCTGACCCATCCCGACCGCCTGAAAGCAGTGCTGGCAGCGCTGGCCCGCCAGGCAGACCCGGATGGCGCGATAAGGGCTACCTGGGAGATTGTTTATGCATCGGCCTGGGCACCGGAGCACGGCCAACCGTTGCGCACGGGCCAGGGCGAGGAAGCCAGCATACCGATCAGCCGGATTGGGGTCAGACGCCGGGACCCCTGACCTGGTCACGACCGGCGCTTTTGGCCTCGTAGAGATAGGCATCGGCCCGCTTGAGCAGTTCCGACATGCTGTCCATTTCGGCACCGAAATCGGAAAAACCAATACTGATCGTCACCTTTTCCCGCTGACCGTCATCCAGTTCAAAGCTCGCCTCGCTGACCGCCGCCCGCAGGCGCTCACACACTTCGCGTGCCGCGTGGATGGGTGTTTTGGGCATCAATACGGCGAACTCCTCGCCACCGATGCGAGCCAGCGTATCGTCTGCGCGTACGCGCTCGGCCAGGACCCGGGCCAGCTGGCGTAACACCGCATCACCAGCCAGATGACCGATGCGATCATTGATCTCCTTGAAGAAATCGATATCGATGATGGCCAGAACCATCTGCGCATCGCGTTGGCGGATGCAGTCGGAAAGGGTATCGGCCAGCGTTTGCATGAAATGGCGCCGGTTATAGAGGTCGGTCAGCTCATCACGCATGGCATGATCGCGCAACTCGTTGAGATAGCTCACCTCGAGGTTGCCGGCAGCCAGAAATTTGAGCACCGACTTGCCGATGCGGACCTGGTCACCGTCGGCCAGGCGCTTGCGGTCAATGCGTTCGTCGTTGACGTAAGTGGCGTTGGTCGAGCGCAGGTCCTCGATCCAGACCTGACCGTCACGCAGCCAGATCCGGCAGTGTGAACGGGAAACGCTGCGCGATGCGATCTGGAAGTCGGCATCACTGCCGCGACCGATTACCACCGGCTTTTCCCCGAGATCGACCCGCGCGCCCAGGCGATCACCCCGAATCACCACCAGGCAGGCAGCGTGACGGCTAGTCTCTTCGATACCGCTGTCCGGCAGCAGTAGCGTGCATGGATCGGTCTGTTCACCGGAGCGGGAACTGGAAGTCATCGCGCATTCCCTTGGCTGACAACCCGTCCTGTTGACCGTGCAGCTTTGGTGCAAACGAGGGCCGGGTCAAAAATTTATTCTAACTCAAGCCGTGGGCTAAAGACGTAACAGGGAAACGGACGCAAGGGCTGTCGATGGGCGCAAGCGCTGCGGCGAAAAAAAGGGCCGGCTCCGTTTCCGGTAGCCGGCCCAGCCCCTGGTGGGGTCCCCACAGTAACGACAAGCCCCACTTGCCTCTGCAACTCCAATGTCCTGAGAACCTTGGACGCGTGTCCAGTGTACGCAGGCAGGGCGGGAAAGGTATTGACCAGGTGCGACTATCGCTTGTCCATTTGCGACAATTGTTGCGACGATTGTTGCGACAAGCGTTGCGACAGTCCGCGCAGGCCCGGCAACTCAGGCAGTGCGACGCTGCCGGCGCCACTGATCGGGGGGCATGCCGTAGTGTTTTCTGAACAGGCGGCTGAAATGCTGGGGACTGGAAAACCCGCTGTCCAGCGCGATCTCGTGGACGCTGAGATCGGTATCGCTCAACATGACCAGGGCGCGCTGCAGCCGGTGATGGCGAATGAAGGCAGCCGGGGTCAGTCCGGTCATGGCTTTCAGCTTGCGCTGCAGCGTTCGCCGCTCGACGTTGACCTGGTCGGCCAGGCCTTCGACCGAGAAATCCGGATCGCTGCATTGCCGGTCGACGAGCCTGCGGATCTTGTCGAGAAAGCTCACGTCGCCGGCGACCAGGTCAGGCGCGCTGGCTGTCTTGACCTCGGGCGCCGCCTCGTCGTCGGCACCCTGGAGGCGTCTTCGCATGCGCTCCCGGTTGTCTACCATCCGCCGCAGGCGCAGCACCAGCTCGACGGCATCAAAGGGCTTGGCCAGGAAATCGTCAGCGCTCAGACTCAAGCCCTTGAGTCGCGTCTCCTGGTCCTGGCGGGCCGTGAGCAAAAGCACGGGAATATGACTGGTCGCCAGGTCGTCGCGCAACAGGGCCAGCAGGGCCAGGCCGTCCATGCCCGGCATCATGATGTCCGACAAGATCAGGTCGGGCATTTCCTGCCTGGCCAGGGCCAGGCCGGTTTCCCCATCGGCGGCCTCGATCACCCGCCACTCTCCGGCCAGGATTCGCCTCAGGTAGGCGCGCAGGTCACGGTTGTCCTCGACCAGCAGAATCCGGGGTGCAGATGAAGGCGCACGCACCGTTGCAGCGGACTCAGCAGACATGGCCGGCGCCAGCAATGCCTTGTCGCGGGCCACGGATTCGAGGTTGACCAGGCGCAGCTCTTCAACCGGACAGACACTGCGCGAAGCCGGCAGCAGGATACTGAAGGTGCTGCCCTGACCTGGCCGGCTCTCCAGCTCGATCCGACCGCCCATGGCCACGGTTGCTTCGCGGACCAGGGCCAGGCCAATCCCGGCACCGGCAATGCCCTCCCGCTCGGCCGCCTCAAGCCGATGAAAGCGCTCGAAAACCCGGGCCTGCTCGTGCTCCGGAATGCCGGGGCCGGTATCCCGCACCGCCAGCCGAAGCATATCGTCCTCACCGTCGAGCACAACCTCGACCTCGCCACCGCGGCTGGAGAACTTGATTGCATTGGTCATCAGGTTCAACAAGATCTTTTCAACGTGGCGTTGACTGCACTGCGTGGTCCAGCTCGCCTCCACCCGTGACGACAGCGCCAGGCCGCGCTGATGGGCCAGCGAGCGGAAGGCCGCAACCGTTGCCTCGACCATGGGAGCGACCGCCCAGGGACGATCGACCAGGGCGTCAGCATTCAGTCGCAGGCGCGACAAGTCCAGCAGCTGATCGACCAGGCGCACCAGGTGGCGCAGGTAACGGCGACCGCTGGCGATGGCATCGTGATCGTCACCATCGCTGGCCAGTCGATCAAGGCTGGCCTGGATCAGGGTCAGCGGCGTACGGAACTCGTGCGAGACGTTGGCAAAAAACAGCGTTCGGGCTTCCAGCGCCTTTTCCAGCTCACGCGCCTGGCGACGCGTTACCGCCTGCTGTTCGACCAGCTCGGCGGTACGCTGTTCAACCAGCTCCTGGAGGACGCGCCGGCGCTGAACCTGCAGCCCCCAGACCAGGCCCAGGACGGCAAACGCCAGCAGGGCATAAACCGCATAGGCCCAGCCGGTCAACCACGGGGGCGGACGGATATGGACGGTTGCCAGCAACTGCTGTTCCGACCAGACCCCGTCGCTGTTGCCCGCGCGGGCGTAGAAACGGTAGCGTCCGGGGCTCAACCCAGCGTATCGCACCTGGCGCTGATTGCCGGCGTCTATCCAGTCGGCGTCCAGGCCCTCCAGGCGGTAGGCGTAGCGAACCCGACCGGGGTCACTGAACTTGAGGCCGACGAAAATCAGTTCCAGGTCATTCTGATCATGAGCCAGCTTCAGCGCGGGCAACTCGCCCAGGCGCCAGTCCCAGGGGCTGCCGCGAACATTGATCGCCTGCAGATGCAATCGGGGCGGCTGAACCAGCTCGCCAATCTCGTGCGGGAAAAAAGCATTGACCCCGTTGATGCCGCCAAAATAGAAACGGCCCTGGGCGCCGAGGTGAGCCACCGTGTGGTTGAACTCCAGGGCCTGGATGCCATCTGGCGAGGTGAAGTGGCGGACCGCCTGGGTGCGGGGGTCCCAGCGCATCAGGCCGTTGTTGCTGCTGATCCAGAGCTGCCCGTCATCCTGCGGCAGAATGGCATAGATCGTGGTGTCGACCAGGCCATCGGCCAGGCCGTACCAGCGAAGGATAGGGCCATCCTGGTCCATGCGCAGATGGGCCAGTCCATGGTCACGGGTACCGATCCACCAACCCGACTCGTGATGTTCGGCCAGACCGTAGACTTCGCTGCTGCCCGGGGCGAAGTCAGTGGTCGCATCGACGAACCAGCTGGCGGTCAGCGTGGCCGGGTCAAACATCCCGACCCCTTCCCTGGCACCAACAAGCAGACGACCATCGGATAGCGGCAACAGGCCGATCAACGACCGCTCCGGCCAGATCTCGCCGACATCAACAGGCGTCAGCGAACGGCGATCTGCGCCGATTTCGAATCCACGCAGGCCACGACTGCCGGCAAGCCATAATCGGTCACCGTCTGGCGTCATGACCAGGCTGCGGCCCCAGCCACCATCGCCGCCGTCGGCGAGTTTCAACTCGACCACCACGGCATTCTTGCGCCCATCGATGCCCAGCAGATGGTCTCGCTCCAGGACCCAGACCATTCCACTGGCCGGATCGGATGCAATTGCCCAGACCGCATCGGTCGGCAGGCGTTGCCCCTCCTCACCGAGGAAATGGAAAGCACCGGCCCATTCGTAGGCCTGGTCAGACCGACGCACCAGGCGTCGAACACCGCCATGGTCAAGCGCCAGCCAGAGATAGTCGCGCCCGTCCAGGTGCTGCTCGGCGATGCCACGAACGATATTCAGACCCGCAAAAGGTATTTCACCCAGCCCGCTGCGGTCGGCAATGTGCGCGAATCGATGCTTGTGCGGCGAGTAGCGGGCCAGACCACCCAGTCGGCTGCCAATCCAGACCGACCCCTCATTGTCGATGAAAGCCGTGTAGCCGGCACCCAGCGTGGACGGCGGAATACTGAAAGAGTCCCGCGGATCATGACCAAAGAGCTGCATCTGACCGCCTTCGGCAAACCAGCGCGCAACACCATACTGGCTGGTAAACCAGATGTCACCGTTGCCGTGCTCGATCGCCTTGACCCGCTGGCGGGTGTTTTCGTCGGCCCGGATGCGCCCGCCCGAGAACCGCTCCACCCAGCGATCTTCCGCAGGCCAGTATTGAATGACACGCGTGGACAAGGCCAGCCAAAGCGAACCGTCAGAGGCTAGTGAGACGGAGTTGAAACGCTCGTAGTCAGCGCCGAGCCGATCCAGCCCGAGACGGCGCTGTTGCTCCAGGGTTTCTGGATCAAGCACCACCAACTCACCGTCGAAGGCAACGGCAAGCCTACCGTTGGCCGTTTCAGACAGGGCGTTGTAGAACGGATAGACCGGCGTCTCTTCCAGCTCGACTACAAGATGCAGAGCCTGTTCGTGGGGGCGCTTGCGCCACAGACCCGCGCCGTTCAGCAACCAGAAGCGGCCGTCCTGATCCATAACCGCCGAGCGCCGTGACATCCTGGCCTCCGCAACCGGCTCGGCGAACGGGAGCTCGACCAGAACACGGCTGTCAGGCCGCCAGACCAGGATCGCATCGGAACCTTCAAGGAACAATCGGCCATCTTTTGCTTCGAGCAGGACCCGCAGATCCCGACCGGCACGGTCAGCCAGCGATGGCGGCAGCAAAAAACGTTCGGCCCGCCCGCTGCGTGTGTCGAAAAGGTTCAGTCCGTTCCCGGTCGCCACCCACAACGAACCGTCAGATGACAGCAGCAGATCAGTGATGGCGCTGTCACTCAAGCTGTCGGGCCGCGACGGATCGTGGCGCCAGGTTTCAAAACGGTAGCCATCGAAGCGATCCAGGCCGAACTGGGTTCCGAACCACAAAAAACCGTCCGGACATTGGGCAATGGCCTGAATCGAGGACTGCGACAAGCCCTGGTCCATCGAGATGCGCTCGAAACGAACCATCTCGGTGGCCAGCGCGAGGCCGGCAAGCCACGGCAGCAG
>RECK01000031.1 GCA_007694055.1 Wenzhouxiangella sp. | reverse complement strand
TCGCGCGCTGGATTCGCGATCAGTGCGAGCACGATGAGCAGGGGCTGCACCTGGTGCTGATGGCGGCCGGAGAACCGGATGGCCAGGAGCACGGACAGCGCCTGTGCCTCTACGCACGCGGTCCCGGCCGCGCCCGGCTGGCTGAATGGGTGCTGGAGCCACCCATCGCCGACACTGCCAGCCGTCACGCTCACTACGCCGAGCTGCTCGATGCCGTTCTTGGCCGCTACCGGGTCAGCCGCGTGCTGGTTTCCTCGTTGATCGGCCATGGCCTGGACTGCCTGCGCACCGGGCTGCCCACCGGCCAGGTCCTGCACGATTTTTATCCGGCCTCCCCGGTGCTGGATATCGATCCGCAGCGTTTCGTGAACGAGGGCGTCGGCTTTGACGTCGCTGCTGCCCTGTCCGGCGCTGGGCGTTCCTTTCAGTTCGCCAACCGATCGGTGTCCCACTGGCAGCATGTTCGGGAAAGCTGGCTGGAGACGGTTATCGAGCAGGGGACCCGACTGATTGCGCCGACTCGCCACGTGGCGGCACGCTGGTCTCACCTTTTCCCCGGAAGTCTGGAGGGTCGGATCGAGGTCATTGCCCACGGTCAGCCGCCGTCAAACCATGAAATGCAGGCAGCGGTGCCCGCACCGTCGGCCGATGATGCACTCTCGCTGGTGGTGATCGGGCGTTTGTCTGAAGGCAAGGGGCTGAAGCTGCTCAAACAGGCCCTGCCCGAATTGGCCCGACACGCAAGGTTGACCTTGCTGGGAGCGGGCAAGCGTGCCGAAGCGCTGTTCGGCCAGCCTGGTGTGGACATCATCATGGATTACCGTTCCTCGCAGCTGCCCGAGTTGCTGGCCACGATTCGACCTCACGCCGTGCTGTTCCTCTCGACCGTTCCGGAAACCTGGAACTACGTGCTGAGCGAGGTTCGCCAGCTCGGCCTGGTGCCGATCGCGACCCGTGTTGGCAGCTTCGTCGAGCGCATTCGTCATGGCCGCGACGGCATCCTGTTCGAGCCCACGCCGGATGACCTGGTTCGCACCATCAGCGAGCTTGCCCAGGCGCCCGGCGTGCTGTCAGGTTTCGCCGGTCAGGCACGTCCCGATCCCACGCTGGTTGAGAGCATGACGCGCTACCGGGAGGTCGTTCCCTTCGGGGAACCCGTTGATCCGCGACCGTTGCCGTGCTCGCCCCAGCTGGGTTTCGCGCTGCATGAGCTGGCGGCAAGGGTCCGGGGCATGACCGAGTTGAATGACAAGATCGACGCCATGCAGGCCGAGCTCGACCGCCGCGCCGACTGGGCCAGGCGTCAGCAACGCCTGGCCGAGGAACGTACCGGCTGGGCGCAGTCACTTGAGGTTTCGCTGCAAGAGACCGGCCTTGCCCTGACCCGGCTGCAGGCGGAATTTGACGCGCGCAGCGAATGGGCCCTGGCCCTGAACCAGGCCCTTGAAAAGACCCGGGCGACGCTGGTCGAGCGCGAACAATGGGGTAATGAACAGGCTGACCTGGCCGCTGAACGTGCCAATCAGTTGCAGGCTCTCGGTGACGAGCTGGAACAGCTTCGGCAAAGTTTAGAGCTGCGCTTGAAGCAGCGAGAGGCCGAACTGGCGCGTCTCCAGCGCGAGCACGATGACATGGTCCATCACACCAACCTGACCCGGCAGCGCGCCGATGCCTTGCAGCTGCACCTGGATCTGGTCCTGAACAGTCGTTCGTGGCGAATGACCCGGCCGATTCGATTCGGCGCACGGCTGGCCCGCAAGCTGCGTGACCAGCGCGCCTGGAACCCGCTGCGGTGGCCGCTGCTGATTGCGGCACTGGTCACCAGTCTGCGCCAGCATGGACTGGCGGCGACCCTGGCCCGGGTTCATCACCAGCCACTGCCCGGGCAGGTTCGCGTCGAAGCACCTGCAGTTTCCGTGCCCGACCAGGCACCCGAGGCCGCCGATGAGTTCGCATCGGCACCGCAACCTGTGATGCTGCCGGACAGCGACAAGCCGCGGGCCAGTATTGTCATCCCGGTTTACAACAAGGTCGAGCTGACTGCAGCCTGCCTGAACAGTATCGCGAGCGAGGCTGGTACGGTCGACTTCGAGGTCATCGTGGTCGATGACTGCTCCAGTGACGGCACCGCGGACTACCTGGCTGCCTGCAGCGGTCTGACCGTGCTGCGCAACACCGAAAACTCGGGCTTCATCGATACCTGCAACCGCGGTGCCGCCGAGGCGCGCGGCGAGTTCGTGGTCTTTCTGAACAATGACACCACGGTCACCCCGGGCTGGCTCGAGGCGCTGCTGGCACCGTTTGCCACGGATGCCGAGGTCGGCATTGTCGGTGCCCGGCTGGTCTATCCGGACGGTCGCCTGCAGGAAGCCGGCGGGCTGATCTTCAGCGACGGCAGCGGCTGGAACTACGGTCGCGGCGATGATCCCGACGCGCCCCAGTACAACTTCTTGAGCGAGGCCGATTACGTTTCCGGGGCCTGCCTGGCCATCCGCCGCGATGAATTCACTACCCTGGGCGGTTTTGACACCCGCTACCGGCCAGCCTATTACGAAGATACCGACCTGTGTTTCCAGGTGCGCGCGAGTGGCCGCAAGGTCATCTACCAGCCCTCGGCAATCATCGTCCATCACGAGGGCGCAACCTCAGGAACCGATGAGTCCAGCGGCGCCAAGCGCTACCAGGCCATCAACCGTGACAAGTTCCGCGAACGCTGGGCTGACATGCTGGCTACCCACCCCGAGCCGACGCCCGACTTCGAGCGCGATGACCCGGTCCGCCACCTGCGTTACCGACGCTTTCCGCGCCGCCTGCTGCTGATCGATGCGGTCACCCCGCAGCCGGATCATGACTCGGGTTCGGTGCGAATCGTGGCGATGATGGAGCTGTTGCATGACATGGGTTACCAGGTCAGCTTCATGCCGGAGAACCGGCTGCGCGTGGCCGGCTACAGCGAGCGATTGCAGCAGGCTGGCATCGAGGTGCTGTGTGCGCCGCAGGTCAGCATGCTGGAACCGTGGCTGAAGCAGCATGGCGCTGATCTGGACCTGGTTATCGTCAGCCGTCACTACGTGCTTGCACCCCTGCTTGAGCTGTTGCGCCAGCATGCACCGCAGGCTCGACTGGTGTTCGACACCGTTGACCTGCATTTCCTGCGCGAGGAGCGCGAGGCTGAAGTTACGGGTTCAGCCCAGATTGCTGGGCGCGCCGCTGCCACGCGCCGCGAGGAACTGGCGCTGATCGAGGCGGCTGACCTGACCCTGGTGGTCAGTCCGGTCGAGCAGGAACTGCTCACCGAGCTTGTGCCCGATGCCGATGTGCGCATTGTCTCCAACATACACAGTGTGCGGGGCAGCGCCCGCAGCTGGGCCGACCGGCAAGGCCTGTTGTTTGTGGGAGGGTTTCAGCACCTGCCCAACGTCGATGCTGCGCGCTGGCTGGTGGAAGACATCTTCCCTCATGTTCGTGCACATATACCCGGTGTTGAACTGCATCTGATTGGAAGCCGGATGCCGGCAGAGATTCGCGAGCTCGACGCTGAAGGCGTGATCGTCCATGGCTTCGTCGAGGACCTGGACCCCTACCTGGCAGGCTGCCGGGTTTCGGTCGCACCGCTGCGCTACGGGGCCGGCGTCAAGGGCAAGGTCAACCAGGCCATGGCCCACGGTTTGCCGGTGGTCGCCACGACCTGCGCTGCCGAGGGCATGTTCCTGGTCCATGATCAGGATGTTTTGATGGCCGACAGCGCCGAGGCATTGGCCGCCGAGATCGTGCGCCTGCACGAAGATCCCGAACTCTGGGCCCGTCTTTCGGCTGCCGGGCTGGCCAACGTGGAGCGTCACTTCTCGCGCGAGGCAGCGCGCCGGGCACTGGCCGCGATTGTCCTTGAGCTTTCCTGATTGGCGTTGTTTCTCAGAGTCCCGGACCGTCCCGGCTTCGAAGCCGACCGGGAGCACGAGCATCCGCTTTGGTTTGACCCAGTGGCGAGACCTTCAGCGAATGCTCCCGCACAAGGCCGGCCTCGCTTTTTTTGCTTTTCTGATGATGTCGGCCTCGGATTGAGAGACGACGCTAACCAGGTGAGCGTTAGGGTACCGGGCGGGTGAACAAACCTTCGCGCAGGCCGCGCAGCATGGCGCGGGTATTTTTCCAGCGTGGCGGAACCAGCAGGCTGAACCAGGCGAACTTGGCTGCCGCGCGCAGCAGATCCTGAACGATCCAGGCCGCCGGGGCCTGGCTGCGGTAGAGAAACAGGCGGTTGCGCATCATGGTGTAGAGTCGCTCGGGGCCGTGGTGACGGTAGGCCAGGCGTTGACCTGGAATCAGGTATTGAAGTTGGCCGATGGCATGTTCCAATCGGGTGTCGAAACAACCCAGGATCTCGAAGCCGGCGCGACGCGCCCGGAAACACCACTCCAGGTCAATGCTGTCGATAAACCAGTTGTCCCGCATGGGCCCGACTTCGTCCCAGCAGTCCAGGTTGATCAAGGTGCCGGAGGTGATCAGGAAGTCACAGCTGACGACGCCATCCTGACCGCGCAGGTGTTTGTTGAAGGGCAGGGCAAAGCGGACAAAAGGCGCATCTTCGGCGCTGTCCTGATCGCGAATGACGGGCCCTATCGCGGCCACCTTCCGACCCTGCTTGCTGGCCTGGTCAAGGCCCTCGGCCAGGGTCGCGACCAGCGTGCTGGTCGGGACGCTGTCCTGATCCAGCAGCAGCACACGCTGGCAACCCTGTTCGGCCAGTTCACTGACCCCGCGGTTGATGGCCTCGGCCACCCCGAGGTTGGCACCGGGTTCGATTACGCTCGCCCTGGCGCTGTTGCCGGGACTGATGCCGGCGGGCGGCTGACTGTTGTCGACAATAAGCAGTCGATCGACCTGGGGCGTGATCCGCGCCGTCAGCCGCTCGATCTGGCCGGCTTCCGGGTGATAGGCGATGATCAGCGCGCCGTTCACTTCAGTGGGCGCACGGGTTTGAGCAGCACCGGCAGCAGGCCCAGGCTGCCCAGGCGCCGCAGGGGACGGGTCTGGCGGCGCTTGGCCGGCAATAGCCGCAAACCGCGGCGAAATTCCGGCCAGTAGTGCGCAGCCAGGGCGCCTTGTTGCCAGGTTGGAGCCGGGGCAGCGGCCGGCTGCTCACGCTCGGAATCCGGTTTGTCGATGCGTCCGGTAAGCCTGCGCCAAAGTCTTGCCGCAACCGAAACCAGCACCATGCGCACCAGCTTGGCCGTAAACACCAGGCTCCACCAGGTCAGCAACAGCGGCGGCAGGTTCTTGCCGGCCACCCAGATCAGGTTGCGCCAGGACCGGGCCGCGACCTGGCGGCTGCTGTTGTCGGTGGAGGCGCCGCGCTTGTGATAGACCACGGCATCGGGCAGGTACAGGCAGCGATGTCCGGCGACCTGGGCGCGCATGTCCAGATCGACGTCCTCGAAGACCAGGAAGAAATCCTCGTCGAACAGACCGATGTCGTCGAACAGGCTGCGACGATAGATGGCCGCCCCGGCGCAGGCGCCGAACACCCAGGCCGGATCGGCACAGGCCTCGGCGGGCTCGCCGGCGCCGATGTTGATGCCGGTGCCGGTCAGCAGGGAAAAGCGATCACCGGCAGAATCGATCGCGTGGGGCGGGTCGAACAGCAGCATCTTGCAGGCGGCAAAAGACGCCTCGGGCCGGGCCAGCAGCCCGTTGACCAGCTTCTCCAGCCAGTCCGGGGCGGCCCGGGTGTCGTTGTTGAGCAGCACGATCAGGGGCGCGCTGGTTGCGCGGATGCCGGCGTTGACCGCCGCTGAAAAACCGAGGTTGTCGTCCAGCCTGATCAGGCGTACCCAGGGGTATTGTTCCTCCAGCAAGCGGATCGAATCGTCCGAAGAGGCATTGTCGACCACCACGACCTCGACTTCCGCTCCACACTGGGGTTTTAGTGAATCCAGGCACTCGACCAGGTGGTGGGCACCGTTCCAGTTCGGGATGATCAGGCTCACACCCTTGTCTGCTTTGGCTATCTCTGCTTCGGCCATCTCTGCTTTGGCCATCGTCATTTCAGCCGGCGCGCGCTGATCACGCTGGCTATTGCCTGCAGGCGATTGAGCAGGTTGGCCAGTTGGTCGAAGTCACTGACCTGCACGGTCAGCTCGATTCGCACCTGCTCGTCGCGGTCGCTGTGGCCGGCGTTCATGGCCGAGACATTGACGCTTTCAGCGGCCAGCAGCTGGCCGATATCGCGGATCAGTTCCCGCCTGTCCCAGGCCTCGATCATGATGCGGGCCGGGTAGCGGCTGCTGGCGCGGTCGGCCCAGCGCACCTCCAGGATCCGTTCCGGGTGCTGGTTGCCCAGGTGGATGAACTGGCGGCAGTCCTGGCGGTGAATGCTGATGCCACGACCTCGAGTCACGTAGCCGCCTATGGGGTCGCCGGGCACCGGCTGACAACAGCGAGCCAGCTGGTAGAGCAGGTTGCCCACGCCCTCGATCCTGACATCATCGCCGTCTCGGGAGGACGGGGCCTGCTTTTGCAATGCCAGCGTGGTGGGCGCCTGGGCCTGGGCATGAAGGCGCTCGACCGCGCCGGCCAACTGGCCGACGGTCAGGTCACCGCTGCCAACGGCGACCAGCAAGTCGTCGACACGCCTGAAGTTGTATACCGAAAGAATGCTTTCCAGCTCGGCCGGGTCCAGGTCCAGTCGCCTGAACTCCGTTTCCACGGCCTGGCGGCCGGCGGCCAGATTGTCCTCGTAGTTGGCCTGCTTGAACCAGTGGCGCACCTTGGAGCGGGCCCGGGCGGTGCGGATGTAGCCCAGGCGCGGGCTCAGCCAGTCGCGCGAAGGCCGGGGTTCCTTGGCGGTGAGGATCTCGACCCGGTCGCCGTTTTTAAGCGGCGTGGTCAGCGGTACGATGCGACCGTTGATGCGCGCGCCGCGACAGCGGTGCCCGACCTCCGTGTGCACCAGGTAGGCAAAATCCAGCGGCGTGGCGCCAGCGGCCAGGTCCTTGACTTCGCCCCTGGGGGTAAGCACGTAAACCCGATCTTCGCTGGTGGCGTTCTGGAAACTCTCCAGCAGGCTGTTGTCGTCGTCTTCTGCCTCCAGGCCTTCCAGCAGCTTGCGCATCGCGCCGATACGCTTTTCCAGGCTGGCATTGCGCGGCCCGCCCTCCTTGTAGCGCCAGTGTGCGGCAACGCCGAGCTCGGCATGACGATGCATGTCATGGGTGCGGATCTGGACTTCGACCACGCGTCCTTTCGATCCGGTCACGGCCGTGTGCAGCGACTGGTACAGGTTGGCCTTGGGGTTGGTGATGTAGTCGTCGAACT
>RECK01000256.1 GCA_007694055.1 Wenzhouxiangella sp. | reverse complement strand
CGCCGCGACCGGAGGCGACGTTCATGTGGCCACCGCCCACGCTGGCGTAGTCGCCCGAGGCAGACACCTGTCGGCCACCGCCGACCGTCGCCCAGTCGCCCGCCGCGATGACCTGTGCGCCGCCGCCAATACTGCTGAATTCCCCGGCTGCGGTGGAGTTATTGCCTCCGGCAATGGTCGCGAACTGGCCTGAGGCCAGGTTGCCCGAGCCGCCACCGATCGTGCCGCCTTGGTCGCTGATCACGTTGGCTCGACCACCGCCGACGGTACCAAAGTGAGCTTCGACCCGGTTGCCCTGGTCGGTCGTGCCCTGCTCTGAACCGCCGCCGGAGATGACCGCGCCGAAAATGCCCTCAGAGACCGCGTTGAGCGCGTGACCAAGGATCACGTTGCCGCCTGCTTCTCGACCGATATTATCGTCACCACCCGGCGTGAAATGAAAGCGCGAATGCCCCACTTCCTTTCGCACGCCACCGGCAGCCCGAACCGCGAACTCGCGGTCGACCTCGGATTGAAAAGCCCCGCCCAGGCCGTCCGACCAAACGAAACTGAAGGGATGAACGGCTTGCGCAAGACGACCGGCAGCAACGCTGAAGCCGGCCTCGGCCAGGTTGCCCCAGCCGCCCAGAACGACGGAATTGACGCCCTCGGCGCGGTTGTTCGTGCCGCCGCCAACGAACGAAGCGGTGCCAGAGGCCGTGGCACTCTGACCGCCCGCAATGGCGCTGTCATTGCCGGAGGCCGCATTGCCTTGTCCTCCGGACACTGTCGACCGATTGCCTGCGGCGAGATTGTCGTGGCCTCCCGCAACAACCGAATGTTGACCCTGGGCCTGGTTCTGTTGTCCGCCGCTGACGACACTGCCCGAGCCGGCGGCGACGTTGCTTCCACCGCCCGCCACCGTGGATGAAAAAGACTCGGCAAAATTCCCGACACCACCGGAGACTGTCCCACCCTCAATCAGAACCCGGTTGCCCTGTCCTCCCGCAATCGTCCCGGACTCGCCGTGAACCCGATTGCCAAGGCCACCACCGATCGTACCCAGGCCTACCGAAACCCGGTTGTCCATTCCGCCACCGATAGTGACCAGCGCACCTCCTGCCTCGTTGTGAAAATCCGGCGCGGGCCCACCACCGCCGGAAATCACCGAGCCGGCGCCATCCTGAAAGATCTGGTTGTCAGGATGCCCGCCAATCAGGTTGAAAAGGCTGAAGGTGGCGCCGCGACTGCCGACCCCGTCGATAACCAAACTGCCGGCTGCCTCCAGGCGGAGAACCGTCTGGCCATCGGTTCGAATATGAAATGGTGTGTCGTCAACGGTGCCGATATAGTCCTGGGCGGGATCAGTGCCGGCATTGCCGCCGCGGCGCCAGTAGAACTGGTCGGTGTAGCCGGTATCAACCCGGCCCGAGTAGAGCGCCTGCGGCACCGGCCGCAAGCGCTGGCGATCGGCCAGCGCATCGCCATCGACCGTGATCTGTAGCCACACTTCACCGGACTGACCCAGAGACTGGGCCGGCAGCTCGACCTGGAACAGACCGTCATTGACCTCAACGCCGGGAATGAAGCTGCCTATCAGCAGGCTGCCGCCCTCGGGACTGTCGAAGAAGTCGAAGCTGATGTCGGCCTGGCCGCTGAACGGCTGGCCCTGAAGTTCCAGGTGGCCCTGGTAGCTGATGAACTCATCGGCATGGGCCGACCAGGCCAGGGCAAGCATCCCCAGCAGCACAGGAATTCGCAGTCGCATCGATCTTTCTCCTCGTCATGTTCCGTCAACGTGGCGAGGTCGAGCCGTCGGCAGACGGTCGCTCGATACCCCGGCCTCCCTAACAAGAACGAAACGGCAGAAAATTGGCGACAACGCATCACCCGCGAGTCAGTTGTCTTGCGCCCTTCTCCCCTTCTCCCCCTTTCCATTTTCCCGCCTTACAACACCTTCACTTCCCCATTCCTGACGAACGGCGGCTTGACCACCTGGGCGGGCAAACGGCGGCCGCGTAGTTCGACTTCCACCTCGGTATCGCTGCCAGACGGGATGCGGGCCAGGGCGATGGGGCGGCCGATGGTGGGGCTGAAGATGCCGCTGGTGACCACGCCTTCGCCGGCCGCTGTGTGGACCGGGGCACCGCTGCGCGGGATGGCGCCGCGGTCGAGGACCAGGCCGACCAGCTGCCGGGACACACCGGCTGCCTTCTGCGCTTCCAGGGCCTTGCGGCCGATGAAGTCACGCTCGGGCGGGTCGAAGGCCACGGTCCAGGCCAGGTTGGACTCCAGCGGGGTGGTTGCGGTGTCCATATCCTGTCCGTACAGGTTCAGCCCGGCCTCCAGGCGCAGGCTGTCGCGCGCGCCCAGGCCGCAGGGCTGGACGCCGGCCTCGACCAGGCCTTGCCAGAAGGCTTCGGCCTGGGCGGCCGGCAGCAGGACTTCAAAGCCGTCTTCGCCGGTATAACCCGTGCGGGCGATGAAGTAGTCGCCGTGGGAAATGGCGCGAAACGGCTTGAGTGACTCGGCAACGTTGGCACCAAGCAGCTCGATGACCGTTGCACGGGCATTCGGACCTTGCACGGCAATCATGGCCAGGTCGTCACGCTCGACGATATCGACCGAAAAGCCCTGCGCCTGGCGACGCATCCAGTCCAGGTCGACCTCGCGGGTGGCCGCGTTGACCACGGTGCGATAGAAGGTCGGCTCCAGAAAGTAAGTGATCAGGTCATCGATCACCCCGCCCTGCTCGTTGAGCATGCAGCCGTAGAGGGCCTGACCCGGGTCCTTGAGGCGGGCCACATCGTTGGCCAGCAGGCGGCGCAGGTAAGGCCCGGCATCGTTGCCCTGGATATCGACCACGGTCATGTGCGAAACATCGAACATGCCGGCTGCCTTGCGCACGGCGTGATGCTCGTCCATTTGCGAACCGTAGTTGATCGGCAGCGACCAGCCGGCAAATTCCACCAGCTTGCCGCCGGCGGCGGTATGGGCGTTGAATAGGGGGGTTTTGTTGGACATGGGAAACTCGGAGAAAAAAAAGATTTTAAAGGTTTCAGGGTTCAGGTTTCAGGTTTCAGGGAATACCGAATCGAAGCCTTTCCTGAAACCTGAACCCTGAAACCTGAACCCTTTTTTCACCTGACCAAAGTTGCCCGCCGGATCAGCACCACCACCGGGATTGCGCCCAGGATCACCAGCACCAGCGATGGCAAGGCCGCCATTTGCCATTGGCCTTCCACGGTCAGGTCGTAGATGCGCACGGCCAGGGTCTCCCAGCCAAAGGGTCTGAGCATGAGGGTGGCAGGCAATTCCTTGGCGACTTCGACCAGGGCGAGCAGGAAGGCGGTGACCAGGCCAGGCCACAGCAGCGGCAGGTTGACCCGCCACAGCCGGTACCAGCGCGACACGCCCAGGCTGCGGGCGACTTCGACGTACTCCGGCCGGATGCGACCGGCCACGCTGTCCAGCGGCCCCCAGGCCACGCGCACAAAGCGGATCAGGTAAGCCAGGACCAGGGCCAGCAAGCCCCCGGCCAGCGCGGTGCCCAGGGCCTGGTCGAAACGGATGAAGGCAAGCATGATGGCCACGGCCAGGACCGTGCCGGGGATGGCGTAACCCAGTGCGGCCAGCTCGCCCAGCACCAGGTAACGGCGCCTCACTTTATGCGTGGCCACGAGCATGAGCAGGCCACCGGCGAGCACGGTCACTGCCCCGACCAGGCCAAGCAGCATGGTGTTGCCGATCACCCGCGGCATGGTGCCGCCGGTGATCTGTCCGAGGTTGGGCCAGGCCCAGGCCAGCAATTGCACCAGGGGTACAAGCACGGCCACCAGCACGACCAGGGCCTGCGATCCGGTCGCCAGCCAGGCCTGCCGGCCGCGCAGGCGTATGCGATGGCCGCTGGGACGCTTGTCGGCCTGGCGCGGGCGCTGGTCACGACTGTAGCGTTCGGCCAGCAGCAGCACCAGGATGAACAGCATCAGGATGGAAGCCAGCTGCACCGCCGCGGTGAGGTTGAACATGCCGAACCAGGTCCGGTAAACCGCGGTGGTGAAGGTCTCGTAGCCGTAGATCGACACGGCACCGAAATCGGCCAGCGTCTCCATCAATGCCAGGGTCAGACCGGCAACCACGGCCGGCCGGGCCATCGGCAGGGCAACGCGCAGGAAGGTCTGAAATGGGCCCGCACCTAGACTGCGACCGGCCTCGAAAGCGGCCAGACCGCCGCTGATGAACGAGGCCCGGGCCAGCAGGTAGACGTAGGGATAGAAAGCAAGGGTGAGAATGAACAGGACACCGCCCGGTCGGCTCATGGCTTCAAGCAGCCACGGGCTGCTGCCGAACCAGCCGCGCCAGGTCGACTGCAGCGGGCCACTGAAGTCCAGCACGCCCAGGTAGATAAACGCCAGCACGTAGGTGGGAAAGGCCAACGGCAACACCAGCAAGGGATCCAGCCAGCGACGCCCGGGGTACTCGCAGCAGGCCGACAGCCAGGCCAGACCCACGCCCAGTACGGTGACGCCCAGACCAACGACCACCACCATCAACAAGGTATGGCGCACCAGCAAGGGCATCAGGTGGGCGCGCAGATGGGCCCAGATGTCGGCCTGGGGATCGAGCCAGCTGGCTACCAGCATCAGCAGCGGCAGCCCGACCAGGGCGAGCAAAGGGAGAAGCGCCCAGTGACGTCCCGGGCGCTTCAAGACTGGCAGAAAGGCTCTGGATTCAGCGGTAGCCGGCACGATCCATCAACCGCACCGCCTGGGCCTGGCGCTGGCCGGCCACCACCAGCGGCGTGTCATCAGCGCGGAACTCGCCCCAGTCGCGAACCAGGCCGCGCGCGGGCACGGCGGGATTGGCCGGGAACTCGAGATTGCGCTCGGCGAACTCGGCCTGGGCCTGGTCCGAGGCCAGCCATTCGACCAGGGCCCGGCCCTGGTCGGCGCGCGGCGCATGGCGAGTCACGCCGGCACCCGACACGTTGACATGAACGCCGGTAGTGTCCTGGTTGGCCCAGAACAGCTCGACCGGGTAGTCGGGGTCATCGGCCAGCAAGCGGCCCAGGTAGTAGCTGTTGACGATGGCGACATCGCACTGGCCGGCGGCGACCGCCTCGATGGTCTGGGTATCGGATGAATACGGATTGGTAGCCAGGTTGGCAACCCAGCCGCGCACGATCTCTTCGGTTCGCTGCTCGCCGTGATGCTCGATCATCATCGCCACCAGCGACTGGTTGTAGACCTTGCGCGAGCTCCTCAGGCACAGCCGCCTGCGCCAGCGCGGGTCGGCCAGGTCTTCGTAGGTGGACAGCTCGGCTGGATCGACGCGATCACGGTGGAACACGATCACGCGCGCGCGTAGCGACAGCCCGTACCACTGCTCGTCTTCATCGCGCAGGGCATTCGGAATGGCCTGGCGCAGCACATCGCTGTCCAGAGGCTGGAGCAGGCCGCGGTCGGCCGCATGCCAGAGGTTGCCGGCGTCAACGGTAATGAACACATCGGCACTGGTGCGCGCGCCCTCGGCGGCCAGGCGCTCGATCAGAGAGGCTTCGTTATCGCTGGTGAAATCCACCTGTACGCCGGTTGCTGCCGTGTAGCGCTGGAACAACGGCTCGATCAGATGCGGCTGACGCGAGGTGTAGACCACGACCCTGGCCTCGGCGGCCGGCTCGGCACTCGGCATATCGGGATCTTGCTGGCCGCAGGCGGCCAGCAATAGGCTTAGCAACAAGAGCGTAACAACCCTGTTGGAGGGATTCATACCAACCTTCAGATCAAAATCGAAGCTGGATTGTAACGCGAATCATTTGCATTATCAAACAAACAAGATCATCAGCCACCCCCGTCCGTGGCAGCATCATCTTCGAAGCGATCCTCGAACAGCACCAGCGGCCTGAGATTGAAGATCACCGCATTCGAAGCGCCACCGCCCGGCTCGGGATTGACCACGGTAATGGGCAATTTGGCATTGAATTCAAGCAGGCTGGCCGGCACTTGGGCAGTCATCGAGGTCACATCGATCCAGTCGGACTCCAGGGCCACATCACCCCACATGACCTCGGCATCCGGATGGAACTGCGCTCCGCTGAGCGTCAGCACAAAGCCATCACTGCTCTCTACCGCGTTGTCCGGATCAATGCCTTGCAGCGTGGGCACAGGATGGTCTCCATCGCTACCGGTGAAAAAGCTGCCGGCCTGAGAAAAACCGGTGTCACCGCAGTGGTTGGAAGCACTGACGCGCCACTGGTAAACCGTCCAGGGGGCCAGCGCTGGGTCAGGAACGAAAGTACTGTCGGTCAGGGATTCATCAATCAGGGGGGCGTCAAAGTTGCCGTCGACCGTCACCTGCAGCCGATAGTCCAGGGCCAGGTCACCGGCCGACCAGGTAAACGGGGTCGACGGGCTGATCGCCTCGCCATCGGCTTGCGGGGTGATCAGCTCGGGCAGATCCGGCTGTTCTTCCGAAAGCTGCAGGGTCACGCTGACTTCATCGGTCGTGTCCAAGCCGTCACTGCCGAGGATCGTGATTGCGTAGTTGCCGCCGTCGACGCCGCCGGTGGTCAGGCTCAGTATCGACTGCTCACCCGGCGAAACCGGGTTGGTGTCGAATGCCGCATCCATGCCGCCGGGCAGGCCGGAGCTCACAGTCAACGTGACTGGGTCGACGAAGTCACCATCGGGCGTGACCGAGATGGCGAATTCGGCACCATCATTGCCACAAACCGCATTGGCTGCAGGCTCGGCACTCATCACGAAGCTGTCGATGCTGTTCGGGCCCAGAATCTGGACGCTGATCTCCGGGTCATCGCCCGTATCGCCGGCCATGTTGAGCACCAGGTTGGAAGCAACGGGCGGCACGTTGGCAACAAACTCGAAGTTGTAGAGCGTGAACCAGGGCAGGATTTCGCCTTCAGGTGCCTCGAAGACAAGTCTTCCATTGACCAGGCTGTGGCTCCAGGGCGAATCCAGCACATCCGGCGGACCACCCATCCAGACATCACTTACCTCGGCCCCGGCCACCGGGATGCGGAAGCTGTCTATGCCCCGATCAAGATCGAAATTCATCACCGCGTAGCGATACAGGTAGTCACCATTCCCCAGGTCCTCGGCACGGACCAGCACACGCAAATGGCCCTGGGGCATGTTGAACGGATAAGGATCGCGCGGGGTGAGAGACGGCACCTGGATCACGTGGTGCTCGCTCAACGGATCGATGCTGTCTTCAGCCACCCACTGGTTCAGCGGGGGCCCCTGGGTAAAGGGGCCGAGGGGATTGAAGGTATAGCCGACCGATCCACCCTGGTTCGGGGTGATGCTGTGGTAGCCCATGGTGTTCCAGATATC
>RECK01000161.1 GCA_007694055.1 Wenzhouxiangella sp. | reverse complement strand
GCGGCCAGGTGCCGATTTCTGGTGCCGCCGGAACGGGTCAACGAAGACGGGCGGGAAAACCAGGACACGGGAAAACCAGGACAGGCATGATCTGAAATCCCCCGCCAGTGTTCGCCGCCGGTCAGGGCGATCCAGACGCTGAGGTAGAGTCAGAATTCTCCGCTAGCGACAGGCTGCGGTCAGCGTCGACTCAGGCCCTCGCCACTTTCCGTTGGATCCGCTCTGCGTTGGCGAGTTCGGCCTGGCGGAGGTCGTGGCTGACCTGGAGGTTGAGCCAGGACCGGGCGTCATCGCCGAAGTAGCGCGCGAGGCGGGCAACCCCCCGGCCAATGCAGACTGGCTGGTCACCGGTGAATCTGGCTTGCTGGCGCTCTCAAACCAAACCAATGTGCAGAAACTGCCAACGCCTTGCATCATTTCTTGTCGCGCACAAGCCGGAACCGAAGGGTAATATTCCGTGTTGGACGATTGTCCTCACCGCTGCCCTGGGCGACGCTCCACGCGTAGCGCGGATCTGCCGCGTTGGAAGCTGCGGTTCTATAGAGGGCAGAGCCTGCATCCGGGAAGTAGTCCAGATCGATGGTGGGATTCACTCTGCCCAAGTGTGTCAGAGATTGGATTTCCACGCGACTGGGCAAGCGCCAATCATTGTGGCCACATAGCCTCTGGACATTTCACGGGCCAGTGCATCCCGACCGCGCTAACCGTCCTGGGAAGGGAAGCCCGGGGCCGGACAATGCAGAAAGTTGGTGCTGTCGTTGCTGCACCAGTCAATACCCGTGTCATTGAGCTGACCCGATGATCCTGCCGGAGTCGATGCTGGTACCCCGAACGAGTCCCGAAAGATCTGGTCCTCTTCAAGGCTGATCCGAACGACACGGACCGGCGGGCCGGCGGTGCCGAAGTAGGCGTATCTTCCGGCCGGGTCGATCACGGCCGAACTGAGCACGTTCTCTCCGCTGTCCAGGGTGACTGCGTCGACGCGCTGAAGGTCTGACAGCCGGGTCTTGATCACCCGGCCGGGTCCGGTGGCTGTTCCGAAATAGGCGAAATCTCCGGACGGGTCGAGCACGGCTGAACTGAGATCGTTTTCGCCGCCCTGCAGGGTCAGACTGTCGACCCGGGCGAGACTGGGCAGGTGGACTTTTACCACCCGGCCCGGCGCGGTGGTCGAGCCGAAGTAGGCCAGCTCGCCAGTCGTGTCGATTGTCGCGGCGAACAGCATATCCTCCTGGGCGCCGAGCAAGAGACTGTCCACGCGCTCGAAGCTGGCCAGGTTGATCTTGACCACCCGGCCCGGGAAGGTGAAGGTACCAAAGTAGGCGTAGTCCCCGGCCGGATCGATCACTGCCGAGGCAAGAGTGTCCTCTCCGCTCTGCAGCGTCAGGCCGTCGGCCCGCTCGAAACTGGACAGATTGATCTTGACGACCCGACCCGGCATGGTGTTGGTCCCGAAATAGGCGAACGCTCCGGCCGGATCCATAACGGCGGAAACGACCAGGTCTTCGAAAGCTTGCAGCGTGATCGATCCGACCCGCTCGAAGCTGGACAGATCGACCTTGACCACCCGGGCTGGCGCCGTGACCGTCCCGAAGTAGGCGAACTCTCCGGCTGGATCGATGACCGCCGAGCGCAGATTGTCCTCGCCGTTCTCGAGTGTCAGTACGTCGACCAGCGCAAAGCTGGAGAGATCGACCTTGACCACCCGCCCCGGGGCGCTGAACGTTCCGAAATAGGCGAACTGCCCGGCCGGGTCGATCACCGCCGATGTCAGATCGGCCTCGCCCGGCAGTTCCAGCGCATCGACTCGCTCGAGCGCTAGCGCGAGGCTCGCGCCCAGGGCGCATGCCAGCATTACGAGAGCCTGGATGACGGCTATGAGTCCGCGCGGGCAGCGCTCGCGCCCGTGTCTCGGCGAAATCGTCGACATTGTTGGATGCTGCATGGGCCTTTCCCCGTAGCGTGTTCAGGCTGGCTCTCACCGTCGAGATGGACGAGTGCCTTTAAGGAAGAACGGATTCCGGTTCGCCAGGGGCTCATCCCCGTTGCCGCAGCCGGTGGCACCTGGCCGGCGGCCACCCTATACTGCTCGTGCAGGGAACCTGATCGAGGGGTGAAGGACCTGAAGCCGCAACAGCTCACTGAACTGCTGACCGATTGGCGCGAGCGCCCGGAGGATGCCTCCGTCGCCGAAGCCCTTGCGCGGCTTGTTTATGATGATCTGCGGGCGATGGCCGCGCGTCGCCTCAGCGACACGGACGGGGCCCCGGTTTCTCCGACCGAACTGGTACACGAAGCCTGGCTGCGGCTGGACGCCAGCAAGGCCGACTTCAACGATCGCTACCACTTTTTCCGGCTGGCCGCCCTGTGCATGCGCCAGCTGCTGGTCGACCTTGCCCGCCAGCGTCAGGCGGCCAAGCGCGGCGCGGACTTCTGCCGCGTTACGCTCGAGCGGGTCGGATTCGATGACGCGCGGATCGAGCCCGAGGTGCTGGATCTGAACCGGGCCCTGGCGGCGCTGGAGGTGTCCCATGCTCGCCACGCCGAATTGGCGCTGTTGCACTGTTTCGGTGGCCTCTCCCTGGTCGAGATTGCCGAGCTCAACGGTACCAGTCGGGCGACCGCCAAGCGGGACTGGAAATTCGCCCGTGCCTGGCTGCTGGCCCAACTAAAGGCTGACGGACGTGAATGATCCGGGCGGCCTGGAGCGCAGGTTCCAGGACTTGTGTGACCTGGAGCCGGACGAACAGGCCCGCGCCTTGCAGAAGCTGGAACGTGACGACCCCGAGCTGGCCAAGCGCCTGAGCCTGTTGCTGGAGGCCCATCGCAGGCCCGACGCCTTGCTGGATGACAAGGCCCTGCAACGCTGGGCGGCGATGCTCAAGGCCTTCGATGCCCGGGCTCTGGTCGGTTCGTCCATCGGCGACTACCGGCTCAGGGAATTGGTCGGGCAGGGCGGCATGAGCGCCGTTTATCGGGCCGTACGGCGTTTCGAGGGCGTCGAGCGGACGGTGGCCCTGAAGGTGCTTGCCTTGCCCGTGGTCGACGAGCGCACGGCGCTGCGCTTCATGAACGAGGCGGGCATTCTCGCCCGCCTGGATCATCCGGCCATTGCCCGACTGCTGGACTGGGGCCGCACCGAGCAGGGCTGGCCGTTCCTGGCGCTGGAGCTGGTGCAGGGCGAGATGATCGACGCCTGGTGCCGGCAGCGCGGGATCTCGCTGGCGGCGCGTCTGGAGCTGATGGAGCAGGTGGCAAGCGCGGTGGCCTATGCGCACAGCAACCTGGTGGTGCACCTCGACCTGAAACCGGGCAATGTCCTGATCAACCAGCACGGCCAGCCGGTGGTGCTGGATTTCGGTATTGCCCAGGTGGTTGCCGACAACATCGCCGGGGCCGAGACGACCGTGCCGCGCTGGCTGACCCCCGGTTACGCCAGCCCGGAACTGATCGCCGGAAAGCCCGGCTCGGTGGCCTCGGACATCTACATGATGGGGGTCATGCTCTATGAACTGATCACCGACAGGCGACCGTTCGATTTCGACCAGGCCTCGCCGGCCGAGTCGATCGACCTGATCGAGCGCGGTCCGGTGCCGCCCAGCCGGCTCAATCGCGCCCTGCCGCGTGATCTGGATGCGGTCTGCCGCAAGGCCCTGCATCCCGAGCCGGAGCGGCGTTACGGGTCGGCTGAATCGTTTGCCGCCGACATCGCGGCGGTGCGCGAGAACCGGCCGGTCCGGGCGCTGCCGGCCAGCCTGGGTTACCGCATGCGCAAGGCGCTGCAGCGGCATCCGATCACGATTCCGGGTACTGCGCTGGCGTCGATCGCGATCATGGTGCTGCTGGCGGTGTTATGGCTGCAGTCCGGAGATCTGCGAAGTCAGAGGGACCTGGCCGAAACCGAACGCGAACGCGCCGAGGAAGTCACCCGCTTCCTGGTCGATTCGATCGGCGCAGTCAGCCCGCAAACCCTGTCCGAGGCCGGAGCGGGATTGTCCGAACTGATGGAATCAACGGTCGAGCGTCTGGCGCTCAATCCGCCGTCGGACGCCCATCTGCGCGCCGCACTGCTCGAGCAGATCGCGCGCACCCGTCTGGCCATGGGTGAGCACGAGCCGGCACTGCAAGCCGCCGAACTGGGCCTGCAGGCCAATCCCGACGGGGTGACCCGTGCCCGCCTGCTGGGCCTCCAGGCCGGCGCCTTGCGTAACCTGGCGCGGTACGACGAAGCGCTGGCCGCTGCCGACCAGGCCGTGACCGCTGCCGACGGTCTGAAGCTGGAAATCCTGTTCGAAAACCGGCGCCGGCGCTTGCAGACCCTGGAGCGCATGACGCGCTTCGACGAGGCCGAGGCCTACGGCCGGGAGACGCTGGCGATGCTGGCCGAGGATCAGCGCCTGCTGCGCGCCCACGGCCTGAATGACCTGGCCACGGTGGGCCTGGCCCGGATGGACATGGCCGGCGTCGAGGCCCATGCTGGCGAAGCCCTGGAAATTTACCGCGAGATTCACCAGGAGCCCCACGTCGACACTTCGGAGGCCGCGTGGCGCCTGGCCGTGGCCCTGCTCAATACCGGTCGCAGCGATGAAGCACTGCCACTGCTGGACGAAGCCCTGGCGCTTCGCACCCAGCTGTACGGTGCCGACGATCACCGGGTTGGCGAAATCCACTATGTCTATTCGCACGCCGTTGCCCGCCTGGGTCGGCATGACGAGGCGGTGGATCACGCCCGTGCCGCTTACGACAACTATGTCGAAAGCTTGCCCGGCAATGATCCGCGGCTGATGGCAGCCACGGGCAGCGTCGGCACTGCACTGAAGGATATCGGCCAGGTCGAGGAGTCCATCGGCTGGTTCCAGCGCGCCATCGGCCTGGGTGAGATCATCCACGGCGACCCGTTCCATCCGGACCTGGGTGCCTTCCACAATCAGCTCGCAGAGGTGCATATCCACCGCGGCGAGTACGCCGAAGCACTGGCAATCAACGAGCGGCTGCTGCCCATGTTCATCGAACTGGCCGGGGAACCCAGCGTGCCGACCACGTTCATCCGTCACAACATCTCGCGCAGCCTGCGCGGCCTGGGTCGGGCAGAAGAAGCCCTGGTCCATGCCGAAGGCGCAGCCAGCCAGGCCGCAGCAATCTATTCACCCGATCACTTCATGACCGCCGGCGTGCAGGCCGAGGTGGGTCAGTGCCTGCTGGCGCTGGGGCGGATCGCTGAGGCTGCGGAAATTGCTCAGCGCCTGCAAGCGGTCATGAGTGCCAGTGCCGCTCCAATTCCGAGCGCCCAGCAGTCGGCCATGGATGATTTTCTAGGCGCATCTCAGTTGATCCTCGCACGATAGTTCCATTAGCCCCAATCCCCGAAATCCTCCCTGGTTTCGTTCTTCCGTGCGCAGCGTCTGCGGACCATGAGCCCCTTTAGGGCTCGATTCCGTTCTTTAAGGGGACGGGAAGGCTCATGGGGCACAACACGCTGCTAAGGAAAATTGCCCATGCTCGCAAGGGAAGCGCAATTCCCGAATCGGGGTGTTAAATCAATGCCTGACTGGCGCAAGCAGGAACTTTGCCAATGCACTTAGAGGAGGATCGGCTCATGCATATCAGATTCATCACAATATTGGGATTGTTGGCAACACTTGCTGGCTGCGGCAGCGACAACCTGGAGGATCGCATTTACGGCTTCTGGGCAGTCGACGTCGCCCATTGTTCACCGCGAACCGGATACGAGCTGAAACCGGACTCCGTCGCTGGCTGGCAGAACGGCCAGAAGGTAATGGTCGAGTCTGGCACTGTCTATGAGGAACTGATGAAAACCGACTCGGTTCTTGCTTTTCGATTCAATACATCAGCCGGTCAGCAGGTTCTAGGCTTCAATTACCTGGCTGACTATCCTGATCAACTCCTGTCGATCGATCAGGATCGCATGTTGGTTCGTTGTCGTTGACCCTTTTTTCGGGAACACCAGGAGCTGAGCATGGTGGTACAAAAACACATTTTGAGACTGATCCTGGTTCCAGTGATTCTGGCACTGGCCGCCTGCGAGCCAGCCGGCAAGGAAGTCCAGGGGCGCTGGATCTCTGGGCTGATGGGTGATTACTTTGACTGCCAGGGTAACCTGGCGACAATGGTTGTGGAGCGCGACAGCATCGTCCTGTACCTGGCCGGGCAGGTGGCTCATCGCTTTGATGGTCTGGAGTCACGAATATCCGACAACGGCGATGTCGAAAAAAGCTCGGGCTCAACACGCTTTGTTTTTTCCAATTTCGAAGATGGCCGCATGGTGATGAAGCGCGGCCCGACGGTGCAACGCACGCTGCTCAACAACTATCCGGTAACGCTTCTTCGCTGTCCCTAGAGGAGAATGGGGTCAACTACCTTCAATCTGACTCGTTTGAGCTGCGCAGGAGTCAGGTTTCGTCAGTGGCTTTGGGAGAAAAACATGAACTCATGCTGCAAGACCCGCCGGATTCCCACCCTGCTGCTGCTCGTGATCCTGGCCTTTCTGAACCTCGACGCACTGGCATCCTTTTCAGGGGGCAATGGCACGGCTGACGATCCCTGGCAGATCAGCAATCCCGCGGAGCTCGATGCGCTGCGCAACTATCTTGGTTCGGAGCATGCGGACAAGCACTTCATCCTGGTTGCCGATATCGATCTTTGGGGATACGGCGAGGCCGATGGCTGGCAGCCGATCGGCAGCAATTTGACCGGTCAGCGGTTTCACGGGTCTGTCGACGGTGACGGTCATGTCATTCGGAACCTGACCGTCGCCAGGCCGGGATCAGGCTTTCAGGGTCTGTTCGGGTCTCTGGAAAATGCAAGCATTCGAAACCTGGATCTGGCATCGGCTCATGTGGTCGGGCTGGATGATGTTGGCGCGCTTTCCGGAAGGTCCAGCAACAGTCTGATCGATGGTGTGGTGATCAGTGGTCAGGTCGAGGGACGTCGTCGCATTGGTGGTGTGGTTGGCCAGTTTGGTGGTGGCACCGTCCATCGAAGTGGAGCGATGGTAGAAGTCCATGGGCAAAACGAAGTGGGCGGACTGGTTGGTCGGATGACAGGCCTGGCAACGCTTGTTGCCCAGAGCCATGCGGCGGGCCAGATCCATGTCGTCGGGGGCACTGCGGGCGGACTGGTGGGCTACCTCGATGGGGCATCGATCGCGGATTGTTACAGCCAGGCGGGTGTCAGTGGTGGCTCGATCAGGGGCGGGCTGATCGGCTGGGTTCAGTCATCGAACTCCATCATCGCCAGATGTTACGTTGCCGGTCCGGTCAGTGGCGAAGGTAGCTCCATCGGCGGTTTCATCGGATCCTTTCTTGGAATTGCCA
>RECK01000048.1 GCA_007694055.1 Wenzhouxiangella sp. | reverse complement strand
GCTGGTGACATCGTTTCTGAACTCGCGCGAAGTCTGCAAAGGTGCGCTTGAGTCGCTTTATCTTCAACGTTGGCATGTGGAAGTCGATCTGCGCCACATCAAGACCACGCTCGGCATGGAAACCTTGAGTTGCAAGACCCCGGAGATGTGCGAAAAGGAGGCCTGGATCTACATGCTGGCGTACAACCTGATCCGGTTGCTAATGGCGCAGGCTGCCATGCAAGCAGGTGTGTTGCCGCGACAGCTGAGCTTCAAACATACCCTCCAGGTTTGGGTGGCCTGGAGTCAACGGCAGTTCATCTCTGATGCGTCGGAAGACACCACAGGCCTGTTCGGTCTGATTGCGCAGATCCGGGTTGGTAACAGACCTGGCAGAGTTGAGCCCCGGCACGTCAAGCGAAGACCGCAACCTTTTCCACGGTTACAGACCACGCGGGAAAAAGCACGGGAAAACATAAAGATGCATGGCCGACCCCGAAGGGCGGCGGCTTAAATCAGTGCCATTCGCATTAAAGTCAATGGGTTAGGGCGGTTCTTCGCGGCAGGAAAAACGGGGCCAGTCTGATACAATAGGGCCCCAAGCGCCCGTAGCTCAGCTGGATAGAGTACTGCCCTCCGAAGGCAGGGGTCACAGGTTCGAATCCTGTCGGGCGCGCCAGATGTAAAAAGACCTCCTTTGCGGAGGTCTTTTACATCTGAGGTGTCCGATGGCTTGAAGACTGCCGCCGAGGGCTTCCAGCCGGACCTGAAGCTGATCCGCGTTGAGGCTCCCGCTGTACAGCAGCACATGCCCGAGCAGTTGCATGCGGCTGGCATCGTCGGGCAACAGACTCGGATCCAGAACAGCCGTGGACTCTTCCAATTCGGCAAACCGGGCCTGAAAAGCCTGGTTCGATCGAGCGGCTTGCCACCGCTCCAGCAGCGTCTGTGCACCCTCCATGAGCGCTGCCACCAGCCAGACCAAGGCTTTGACGCCGACGACAAACAATACCGCGGCCATCTTGATGATGGCGACAACGGCGGCGGCAGCCAGAACCGCGGCGTTGATGGACGCCGCATTGCGCCCGCGCACCTGCACGCCAAACAGTTTCGCCGAGGAGCGACCGGGGTTGGTCAGGTTGAGCCGCCCGACATCGCTGGCCAGCGAGGCTGATACCCCGGACTTGGACAGGTTGAACTTGACCGGGCCTTTGCCATAGCGTCCGCGCAGGATGAAGCGCCCATTCTGGGTAGCGACCTGCGTACCGCGCCCCAGCGCGCTGGACAGGCGCAAGCCGTGCTTGCTGTTGGCGCTCAGGCCAATACGCCCAGCCTTGACTGCATGGCGAAGCGAGACCCCGCCGGTGCGGCTGATGCGCAGGTTTTTGCCGTGATGACCAACGCGGGCCTGCCGACCGCGCCGATCCTTGTTGCCCAGGTTGCCGATCATTTCAGTTTCCGGCGATGTTCACCAGAGTCAGGCGGCAACCCATGTGGTCGCGAGGCTCGATATGCCGACTGCATCGCGGGCCTCACTATTGCTGCAAGCACAAAAACTTGTGCAGCTTTCGGCACGTGACGTCCAACTCGCGTTGCCATTCGGGTTGATCCTGGTAAATCAATGGGCCATCGCCCGCGCTGGTTGCCTTACGCAGCTGACTTTCGATGGAAGACTGATCAGCACTCTGTACGACTTGTTCAAGTGTCCAGCCGCCCAGTGCATGCAAAGCGCCGCTGTACCTCTGCTGCGTGCTCCTGGAATTGTGGGTTAACTCGGCCCATTGCCAAAATCGCCGGAACAGCTCCAGTAATTCCCGCGAGGCCTGCGCTTCTGTTTCCGGGGATAGCCCGATTTTCCAGTCTGATAACCAGGTTTCATTCGGAGCCATGTTGTCTCCTTACGACCAGCACCCATCCATCGCTATTGTCCAGATAGCCACTCTCGCGTTCCACACGGATGCCCTTCGGTATTGCATTGCAGTGGTGGATTGGGTCTGTCATCGGTTTTGGTCAGAAGTGGAATGTGCGGTCTACAGTAACCTCGCGCATTAGTCCTCGAATGCCATTTTCAGTCTCTTTTTCGGCGAGTCGAAGCGAACAGCGGCCCGATCAAAGTGGGCGGGGTCGAACGGCCAGTTGTCCGGTCGGGCTCCGCGCAGCCAACTCCGCAGGTCCGCATACTCCTCGTGCTCTGGGTCATTGATGACCGCCAGCAGTCTTTCATAACCCCAGACGCCACCGCAGTCTTCCGGCGGGCAGGCGCCAGCGCCGTCGATGCAGGCCGGATAAGACTGATCCGGCTCGGCCAACAGCAGTCCGGTCAGCGTGATGGCATGCTGCCATCCATCGCCGAAGTCGTAGAGGTACTGCATGACATCGCCGGGCTTCTGGAAAAACCGGGAAACAGGAACCTCCCACCCGGCCAGAACGGGCGGCAGAAGGTCTTCGTCATGGGGCAAGCCGACTGGCTGGCGCAGTCTCAATTTGGGCCGCCGCGCGCTGAACTCATGCAGATGGCAGTCCAGCCAGCCCATGCTGTCCTGGATGGCAACGTGGAGATCCCAGAACGAGTATTTTTCAGGCACATCGATCAGACGCCATACGGCAACGGGACAATCTTCCAGATCGATCCTGAAGCGCAACACGGTTTTCGGTTGCGCTGTTCGTTTATTGGTGGCCATGAATGTCGATTCCAGCCTGTTTGTAGAGCGCTTGCAGTACTTCGCGCATATCGTCGGGCAGATAGTCCCAGCCCTTGCGCGCGATCGCTTCCGGAATGCCGAACAGGCCCTCGGCCACGCCGCCGGCAATGGCGGCCACGGTGTCGCTGTCGCCGCCGATGGAGATCGCGTTGCGGATGGCGTCTTCGAAGTCGGTGGCGACCAGCGCACAGACCAGGGCCTGCGGCACCGTCTCCTGGCAGGTTTCGTTGAAGCGATAGGTGGGGCGGATGTCGTCCGGGGTACGGCTTAGGTCATAGCCGAAGCGCTCGGTCAAGCTCAGGCGAATGGCCTCGGCGCTGTGTCCGGTGCGGGCCAGATAAATAGCCAACGCCGTGGCCGCTGCACCCTTTAGTCCTTCGGGGTGGTTGTGGGTCACTTCAGTGACCCGATGGGCCAGGTCGATCGCGTGTTCTTCCGAGTGTGCCAGCAATCCGGCAGGTGACACCCGCATGGCAGCGCCATTGCCGAAGCTGTTGTAAGGCTCGAGCGAGTCCGACATCAGCCAACGGGCAAACATCCCACCCCAGCCGCCGTTCTCCCAGTAGCGTCGACCCCAGTCCTTCAGCGCCTCACCAGGATGGCGGTCGTTGACCAGCGCATCGGCCACGGCCACGGTGCAGACGGTATCGTCGGTATAGAACGCCTTGGGGTCAAACAGCGGCCCGAAGTCCTTCCGGCGGACGTTCTGCCACTCGTAAACAGACCCTGCAGTGTCACCGATGATTGCCCCAAGCATGTTCCGAGGATAACCGTTTTCATAAAGCACTTCTATCTCATATGCCAGACGCCTAACTCCTCAGCGTCAGCCCCTCCGGAAGGGCACGGCCCTCAGCGAAACTGCGAGTCACAGCCCGTATCCTGAGTCTCAGTGCGGCGTGCCGAACAGGCGATCGCCAGCATCGCCAAGACCCGGCACGATGTATTTACGTTCATCGAGTCTTTCGTCGATCGCAGCGGTATAGACGGGCACGTCCGGGTGCTTTCTGTTGACCTCCGCCAGTCCCTCCGGGCACGTCACGATGCAAATGACCACGATGTTGTCGGCACCGTTTTCCTTGAGCAGGTCGAGTGCTGCAACCGTAGAGCCACCGGTTGCCACCATCGGGTCAATGACGAAGCAGGTCCCGCCCTTGATCTGCGGCGGGAACCGCTCGTAATAAGTCATCGGTTGCTTGGTGGCCTCGTCACGAAACAGCCCGACGAACCCGACCCTGGCGGTAGGCACCAACTCGAGAATGCCATCCAGCATGCCCACGCCGGCCCTGAGGATGGGTACGACCACGATATCGGTCGCAATCTTTCTGCCACGGGCTTCGCCAACCGGGGTCTGGACCGTGACCTCCTGTGTCGCGATGTTCTGCAGCGCCTCGTAGCACAGGAACTTCGTGATCTCGGTCGCCAGCTCCCGGAAGCGCTTGTGGCCAGTCTCGATATCGCGAATGATGGCCAGCTTGTGCTGCACGCAGGGATGGTCGATCAGCTTGTGCATGATGCGGTACTCGTTGCTTTGAGTTGTGGGCCTTTGTGGGGCGAAAAACCCGAACAATGGCCGGATCGCGCCTCCAGCTGGGAAAAATAGCACGGGCGAGCTGTCAGCCCGGCCCTGTGGGGGCCGCCGCCTTGAAGGAGGCGTTGAGAGATCCGGATAGACCCGAAAAAATAGCGCACCGAGTCGGCCTTGAACGGGCTGGGCGAGGCACCCGCGCTTTCTTGCTTTTTGCATGCCGACGCAAATCAGGACGTGAAACGTCCAGTTCAGCTGCAGCAAGGGCCATGGCGTCGATCCGCTACACTCGTTGGCTGTCTTCCATCCACGCTGGAGGTTGTCGATGCATCCGGCCCTTTGTGTTCTGCTTTTGCTGTGCTACTGGATTGTCGGGATGTTGCCGCTGCAGGCACTGGCCACCCCGGTGCCTTCCGTTGAACGCCTGGTGACCTTGCCCAAGCTCGACGGTACCGCCCCGACGCAGCCGACCTGGTCACCGGACAGCCAGTCACTGGCATTCCTGTGGAACGATCACGGCATGCCCTACCGCGATGTGTGGCTGGTGAGTGAGGGAGGCGCGCCGATTCGACTCACGCAGGGAGCGCCGGCGCCCGAGCAGGTGCTGGGTACGGGCGAGGACCTGTCGCTTGAGGCACTTCGACAGCGTGCGCGCCTGCGCCAGCATGGCGGGGTCTCCGGCCTGGTTTGGCACCCGGATGGCAGCGGCATTTATTACGTGCTCGACGGTGAGTTGCGGTTTGTTCCGGTCGATGGTGGCCAGAGTCGCGTGGTTGGTCCGGGCGGTGGCAGTCTGTCGATTTCCCCGGATGGAAAGCGACTGGCGCTGATTCGCGGCGGTGATCTGTGGGTCAAGGACCTTTCCAGCGGCACATTCGAGCCATTGACCGAGCTGGGCGTGACCGGGATCGGGACGGTTGCCATCGGTGCCTACGTCCGACCGGACGCCTACGTCGGCCGCTACCGATGGTCACCGGACGGGCAGCGTCTGGCATTCGAGTTTGTCGATCAGCGCGCGGTTCGGCGGGTGCCGTTCCCCAGCTATCTGCATGATGAGCCGCTGCTGCACGAGGTGCGTCGGCCTTATCCGGGCGATACCGACCTGCTGCGGCGAGTGGGTGTGGTCGATCTTGACGGCAGCCTGGACTGGCTGGCGCTGGAATCACCCGATCGCCGCCTGGTGCTGGAGCTGGAGTGGTCGCCTGGGGGTGAGCGCCTGCTCATCATGCAGGGGGCGGACGTGGCCGAGCAGCGCTGGATTTTGGTCGCTAGGCCGGACGATGGCACCGTCGAGACGGTTTGGGAAGATCAGCGCTCGCGCCGGATTTATCCGATTTTTCGGGCGCTCTGGAGTGCCGACGGTCAGGCCATTTACTTCATCGGCGACCATGAGGACTACTACCGACTCTACGCGCTTCCGGCCGAGGGCGGCGCTGCGCAGCGGCTGAGCGGCGATTACGATATTGCCGGCGACTGGAGCGCGGCCTGGATCACGCTTGATCCGACCAGCGGCGATGTGTTGCTGGTTTCAGCCGAACACAGCCCGCACGAACGCCATGTGCACCGCCTGCCGTCGACGGGTGGACCCAGCCAACGCCTGACGACGTTGCCGGGCGTTCACCAGCCCACCCTGTCGCCCGATGGTCGCCGCCTGGCCGTGCTCCGCTCCAGCGACACGGCACCGACTGAACTGTACTGGCTGGAACTGGACGGCAAATCCACCGAGCAGCGCCTGACCCACTCACCGCTGCCGGAATTTGAAGCCCTGGACTGGCTGGAACCGGAATATGTCAGCTTTCCCAGCCGTATCGACGATTACCGCATCCACGCCCGCATCATCCGGCCGCCGGAGATGCAACCCGGCAAGCGCTACCCGGTGATGTTCGGAAGCATCTACTCCAATACGGCGCTCAATCAGTGGAATCCGGATCGGCCGACGTCCTTCCTGCAGCAGCAGATGGCGCTCAGGGGCGACTACATCACCGTGCTGGTCGATGTGCGCGGCAGCGTCGGCTACGGGGTGGATTTCCGCGAGGCCTTTCAGGGGGACTGGGGCGGCGCTGACCTGGAGGATCTGCACAGTGCGGTGACCTATCTTGCGAGCCTGGATGAAGTGGACCCGGACCGCATCGGCATCTGGGGCAACAGTTACGGCGGTTTGCTGGTGCTGAGTGCGCTGATGACCAAGCCCGGCCTGTTTGCCGCCGGCGTGGCCGGGGCACCCGCGGTGGATATCTGGCACTTCACCGGCTTCGACCAGCACTTGACCCGACGCCCGGACACCCACCCTGAAATCTTTGCCCACGGCAGCTTGCTTGACCTGGGCGAGAAACTGGAAGATCCCTTGCTGATCATCCATGGCGTGCACGATGACATCGTCCCGCTCAAGACCACGCTGATGATGGCCGAAAAGCTCAAGCTGCTCGGCAAGCGCTTCGAGCTTGATATCGTCCATGATTCCGGCCACTGGTGGGCGGCCAGCGAGCACTACGCTCGCTACACGTTCCGGCGACTGGAGGAATTCATGCACCGCCACGTGCCACCTGGACCGCGGTGAGAACAAGCGATGGTGGGACAGGCCGCCGTTCCAGCGGCTTCCTGCCTGTGTGAGCTGGAGCAGGGACTCGATCATGTGCCAACGCAGGCACGACCGCGCGGAGCGCATGCCTGCTAACGTATACTAATGGCCCGCTGAAATTCAGCGACCAGACCGCACTTCGTCACCTATTCCGAGACTTTGAATGACTGATAAACAGCAACAAATCGACGCGCACAATCAGGCCATGGGAGAATTCATTCAGCTGGCCAACACGCTGGTGAATGACAAGGGATTCGACATGAAACTGGTCTCAGCAGCCCTGATGGGCGCCTCGGGCGTATATGCCACCTTCACCGCGGCCGGCAACCAGGGTTTCCTGGCGCCCGGTGGGGTTGACCGCGTTGCCGACATGTACAAGAAAAATCTGGCTTACATCCAGCAGCGCAAGAAAGAGGAGCTCGAAGCCCAAGGCCTGGAACCGCGGCCAGTTGCCGAAATCCAGGGCGACGCTCCATCTTCAGACAGCACAAACTGATTTGCAGGGCCCTTAGCTCAGTTGGTTAGAGCAGCCGACTCATAATCGGTAGGTCGCAGGTTCAAGTCCTGCAGGGCCCACCAT
>RECK01000307.1 GCA_007694055.1 Wenzhouxiangella sp. | reverse complement strand
CGCCGGGTTCGGCGTTGAAGCGCCTTCAAAGTCGCCCGGTCGCCAAAGATCCATTCTGGCAGGGCGCGCGAACAGGTAGCCCTGGCAGCCCGAGCAGTGCTCGCGACGCAGTAGGTCCCACTGAGCCACGGTCTCTACGCCTTCAGCAATGACGCTCAGTTTGAGCGCGCTTGCCATGGCCAGAATGGCACGGACGATGGCCTCGCTGCTTTCGCTGGTCAGCATGTCGGCCACGAACGAGTGGTCTATCTTCAGCAGGTCGAAAGGCAGGTGCTTGAGATAAGACAGCGATGAGTAGCCCTTGCCGAAGTCATCCAGCGCGATGCCCACGCCCAGCTCGCGTATGGCGAGCATTTTCTCCCGGGTGATTTCCAGGTCGTCGAGTACGACGCTTTCGGTCAGTTCCAGCATCAGTCGGGAAGGATTTATCGGATGTTTCTGCAGGTGCGAGCGCAGGGCCTCGACAAAATCAGGCTGGTGGAACTGACGGGCACTGACATTGACCGACAGCTTCAACGCGCGCGTGTCTGGTTCGGCTTGCCAGGTCTGGAGAATCGTCATGGCCTGGTCGAGAACCTGCTCCCCGATCGGCAGAATCAGTCCGGTTGTTTCGGCCAGCGGAATGAAGATCATGGGCGAGATATAGCTGCCATCCGGCTGCGGCCAGCGCAGCAGCATTTCCGCGCCAATCAGACCGCCATCAATATCGAATTGAGACTGCAGGTGGACTTCAAGATCGCCGTTGACTACGGCACCGCGCAGGCGACTTTCGGTGTTGGCCCGCTCCTCAACCAGGGCCTTGAGCTCGGGGCTGAACAGGCGGACCAGATTGCCCCCATCGTCCTTGGCCTTTTGCAGGGCAAGTTCGGCCCGGTTCAAGGCGTTTTCAGCGCTGCCTTCCGTTCCGTCAAAGACGTAAGCCCCCATGCTGGATGCATGTCTGATCTGAGCCGAGCCATTGTGCAGCGTGTGCGGCTCGTAAAGGCGTTGGTGGATCTGGCAGGCCAGATGCTGAGCCCGCTCGATCGATTGCGGGGCGTCTGGGCTCAAGCCTCGGATAACCATCGCAAACTGGTCACCGCCGATGCGGGCGACCGTGTCTACCTCGCTGACTGCCTCACACAAGCGCCTGCCAACCTCGCGCAGCAGTCTGTCGCCGGTTTCGTAGCCATGGACGTCATTGATGAAGCGAAAGCTGTCGAGATCGAGCACGATAATGGCACCATGCAACCCCGTCTCGCTGCAGGTGGTCATTGCCTGCTGGAGCTGTTCTAGTAACAACGAGCGATTGGCCAGCTCGGTAAGCGGGTCGTAAAAAGCCAGGCGTTCAATCAATTCTTCGGACTGGCGCTGGGCCGTGATGTCGTCCTTGATAGCCAGGTAGTGGCTGATCTGTCCGTCGGGCTGCCGAACGGGTGCGACCACGGCCGCCTCGATGAATATGCTGCCATCCTTGCGTGTGTTGATGAATTCACCGCGCCAGGTCTTGCCTTGTTCGAGTGTGGCCCAGAGTTCGCGGTAGGTTGATGCTGGCGTATTGCCCGTGTTGAGCAGTGACGGGTTCTGCCCCAGTACGTCGTCGCGACTATATCCGGTGCAGCGGACAAAGGCGTCGTTTACGTACTCGATGGCCGGGCGGGTGTCGGAAATGATGATGCTGGCCGGGCTTTGCTCGACTACCATCGCCAGTTTGCGCAGCTGCGCCTCGGCTGCCAGGCGGCCGGCGCGTTCGGCGCGCTCGCGTCGAGCTCTTTCGACAGCGCTTGGCAATCTGACCAGGTTGTCCTTGAGGACGAAGTCATCAAGTCCTTCGTGCAGCAGCCTGGCGGCCATGTTTTCGCCAACGGTTCCGGAGACCAGGATGATCGGGACTTCCGGAGCGCGGGCCTTGATCAATGCCAGGGTCTCGGTGAACTCCATTCCGGGAATTTCAAAATCATAGAGGATCACATCAGGCGGCGTTTGCAGGGCACGGGTCAAAGCCTCGTGCTCGTCGACCCGCTCGCAGGTGAAGTCCAGTCCATCCCGGCTCAGGCGACGTTTGACCAGCAAAAAGTCCGCTTCACTGTCCTCGACGACGAGGATTCGTATGGTTTCAGTTGTTTCAGGCATTGTCGGGAGGCGTGTTGGTGGCGACCCAGTACAGGCCGAGGCGGGAGATGGTTTCGGCGAAGTCCATGAATTCCACCGGCTTGCGTACAAAACTGTTGGCGCCGGATTCGTAAGCGCGCAGGCGATCCGTGCTTTCATCGGAAGAGGTCAGAATCACGATCGGCAGCAGACGCGTTCTTGCGTCGGCGCGCAGTCGTTCCAGTACCTCCAGGCCGGACAGTCGCGGCAGGCCAATGTCAAGCAGGACCACCACCGGGAGGCTTGAGGGAGGCCGATCGCTGAACTCGCCCTCCCGGAACAGGTAGTCCAGGGCTTGCTGGCCATCGCGAACCACGTCGATCTGGTTGGCCAGATTGGCTTTGCGCAGTGCCCTCAGGGTGAGCATTTCATCCTGGGGGTTGTCTTCAACCAGCAGTATCGTTGCCTCGCTCATTCAGGGTCCTTCTTTGCCTGGTTCGCCGGCAGGGAAAAAACAAAGCGGGCTCCCTTTCCCGGGTTGGCGCTGGCCTCTATCTGGCCGCCATGACGGTGAATGATCCGCTCCACGGTAGCCAAGCCGATACCTGTTCCCGGAAACTCATCCTGGCGATGCAGGCGCTGAAAGGCCTTGAACAGCTTGTCGGCGTGGGCCATGTCAAAGCCGGCGCCATTGTCTTCAATGCAGATGGCCGGATCACTGCCCAGTGCTGTTGGCTTGACCTGTATCCGGGGATTGTCGGTGCGACGGGTGTATTTCCAGGCATTTTCCAGCAGATTGTTCAACGCCACCTCGATTGTCGCGGGGTCGGCATGCATGACCAGATCCGGTTCGATTTCCACTGCTACCCGGCGTTCAGGATCGGACTTGCGCAGACGTTCGATCTGTCGTTCAGCCAGCTCACTCAGGTTGATATCCCTGCACTCCAGTGTGCCGCGCGTGCTGCGTGACAAGACCAGGATGCCATCGATGAGTTCGTTCATCCGCCGACTGGCCAGAATGATCTGGTCCAGGTACTGGCGAGCCTCGTCATGCAACTGGTCGGCATGGTCCTCGATCAGTGCTTCGGAAAAACCCGACATGGCTCTCAATGGCGCGCGCAGATCATGGGAGACGGCGTAGGCAAAGGCGTCGAGTTCGCGATTGGCCGCGGTCAGTTCGACGGTGCGTGCTGCGACGCGTTGCTCAAGCTGGGCATGGACCTGCTCGCTGTGGGCTCGAAATTGCGCGGCCTTGCGGCGCCGGTTGATGCGATCCTTTTCCGCCGCAAGTTCGATCCGGTAGACCAGCCGGGAAACCAGAAAGTACAGCAACGCGGCGGTGACCAGGACAAAAGCCCAGCCCTTGATGATGCTGGCCTGCACCAGCGTGGCTGGATCATCGAAAACCAGCATCAAGGCCTGGTCCGAGACCAGGATCCAAAGCAATGCGAAGACCGCGTACGTCACCACGATCCGTGCTGCTGCGCGGGAGCTGGCCTGGCGGATCGGCTGTGTGTTGCTCGTGCCGGTCATGGCATTGCCCCTATTGATGCCGGTTTTTGGCAGAAATAAGGAGATTAGGTCAATCTGGCCGGTATTTGCAAGCCCGAGATGGCCAAATAGTTGCCGCGGTGACCGCTTCCTTGCGTTGGGCAAACAAATGAATCATCATTCATTTTTTGGATCTGCGAGCCAGCATTCATGCCCTACCGTGAGACCAGTCAGGTTCGTGAACGCAAGACTGCCCGGCGCGAACGGTTGCTGCGCGCGGTCTGGGAATTGGTCGGCGAGCGTGGTTTCGAGCAGGTACGCATGGTCGATGTTGCGGCTCGTGCCGGCCTGGCCACCGGTACCGTTTATCGCTACTTCGGGTCACGCGGCGAGCTTTTCGCTGCCGTTTTCCAGCGCGCCACCGCGCTGGAGGTCGAGCATGTGCGCCAGGCGTTGGCCGATACCTCGGGCACTGCTGCCGACGGCGTTGAAGCGGCGTTGCGCACTTTTGCCCGCCGCGCCATGCGCGCTCCGGTTCTGGCCTGGAGCTTGATGGCCGAGCCCGTGGATCCGCGCGTGGAACAGGCGCGGCTGGTCTACCGCCGGAGTTACGCGCGCCTGTTTCAGACCGCCATCGAACGTGGCATTGGCGAAAGCGTGTTTCCGCCCCAGCCGGCCGGGTTGAGCGCCAATGCCGTGGTCGGCGCCCTGGCAGAAGCACTGGCCGGGCCGCTGGCGCCGGGCCGCGATGTTGACCATCAAGCTGGCGCTGTTCAAGCGATCGCGCTCGAATCCATGATTGATACCGTGGTTCGCTTCTGCATGCAGGGGTTGACCGGAACAATGAGGACCGTGAAATGAGTAATGACTATCCCCGGGCCGGAGCCTTCCTGGCTGCCACGCACAAGGTCGAGAATCAGCCGCCTGCGCTGGTGGATTACAACGCCTACCGGTCTGATCCCGCCCTCGTCGCGGCGGTGGCCCGGGCCGGTGTGGATGACAAGGCCTGTGCACTGGACGACTTTGGCCGGCGGGCGGGCAGCGCTGAAATGATCGAGCTTGGTGCCGTGGCCAACGCCAACCCGCCGGAGCTCTACACCCATGATCGCCATGGCCATCGGGTTGACGAGGTCAGGTTTCATCCGGCCTACCACCAGCTCATGGAATACGCTATTCAGAACGGCCTGCATGCCAGCCCCTGGTCTGCGCCGGGGAGGGGCGCACAGCTTGCTCGTGCCGCCCGTTATTACCTGCACACCCAGGTTGAAGCGGCGCATGGCTGTCCGGTCACCATGACCTACGCGGCGATTCCGGCGCTGCGTCATCAGCCGGATTTGCTGGCGCGTTACGGCGATCGCATCATGGCGCCCGTCTACGATGCGCGCAACGTGCCCGAGCATGACAAGAAGGGACTGACCATCGGCATGGCCATGACCGAGAAGCAGGGCGGGTCGGATGTGCGCCGCAATACCACCCGTGCCTATCCGCTGGGGCAGGCGGGTCCGGGCCAGCCGTATGAGCTTGTAGGCCACAAGTGGTTCGTATCTGCACCCATGTGCGATCTGTTCCTGGTCCTGGCTCAGACCGAGGCGGGTCTGTCCTGTTTCCTGCTGCCACGCTGGCGGCCGGACGGCAGCAAGAACCCGCTGCAGATTCAGCAGCTCAAGCGCAAGATGGGCAACGTGGCCAACGCCTCGTGTGAGACCGAGCTGCGCGGCGCCCTGGCCTGGATGGTGGGCGAGGAAGGGCGCGGCGTGCGCACCATCATCGAAATGGTGGCCGCCACCCGTTACGACTGCATGATTGGGTCAGCCGCCGGCATGCGCCAGGCCCTGGTCCAGGCCATTCATCATTGCCGCCATCGACAAGCGTTCGGCGCGTACCTGGTCGACCAGCCGCTGATGCAGAACCTGTTGGCCGATCTGGCCCTGGAAAGCGAGGCGGCCATGACCCTGGCCTTGCGGGTATCCGATGCCCTCGATCACCAGGACGATGAGCATGAACGGCTGCTGGCCCGCCTGGCCACGCCCGTGGGCAAGTACTGGATCTGCAAGCGCACACCCAACCACAGCTACGAGGCCATGGAGGTGATTGGCGGCACCGGGGTGATGGAAACGCACGTCATGGCGCGACTGTTCAGGGAGTCACCGGTCAACGCGATCTGGGAAGGCAGTGGCAACGTCCAGTGCCTGGACATGTTGCGAGCCATGGGTCGTGAGCCGGCGGTGGTCGAGGCCTGGTTTTCCGAGCTATCCCGTTCGGCTGGCGGCAATGCGGCGCTTGACAGGCATGTTGCTGCGCTCAAGCGCGATCTGAGCGACCGCGAAGCGATGGATTACCGGGCCCGTGAGCTGGCTGACCGCATGGCCCTGGCAATGCAGGCTGCCTTGCTGGTCCGACACGCCCCGTCATTCGTGGCCGATGCCTTCTGCGCCAGCCGCCTGGAAAGCTCCGGAACACACAACTACGGCGCACTGCCACGCGGCCTGGACTGCAAGGCCATCATCGACCGCGCCCTGGCAACCGACTGAGTCAAGCCTGCGAGTATTGCAAAATTACTGTTGGAACCACGGAAGACACGGAAGTTGTACTGGGCTATTTCCGTGTCTTCCGTGGTTAACGTGCTTTGTTCGCGTGATTCAGGCGCTTCGAACTGGCCGGCAGTTGAGAGAAGACTTGCTCGCGAAAAAACCAAAACCCTGGAACCACCGAAAACACCGAATTCACCGAAATTTGTCAACAGACCTTTTCGGTGTATTCGGTGCCTCCGGTGGTTGCCATGTTTTTTAGCTCTTGCTGCAGGGGTCGCCGGGTTTGCGGCCGCAGGGACAGCCGGCCTTGCTGCCGAGTCCACCGCAGGAGCCGGAGATGGGCTTGCGGCCCATGATGACGCCGATGGCCATGGCACCGACCAGGAAAAGCATGAGCAGGGCAGTCAGGATGAAGGTCATCAGCATGTCAATTCAGTTCCCGCGATTGGTTAGGCGATAAATAGGGCGCGAAGGCCTGCGTGTAGCGCTCGACCAGTTCGTCTTCGATTTCCAGGATCCACAGCGCAGCGATATTGTTTTCGACCGCTATTTCGTAAGCGCGTTCCGGCTCCGGAACGCCGAGGGCGGTAGCCCAGGCGTCGGCCCAGGTAGCATTATCGGCGATAACGGTGATCGAGACGGCATGATGATCCACCGGATACCCGGTGCGTGGATCGATGGTGTGAGAGAAACGCTGGCCGCCGGACTCGAAGAACTGGCGATACGTGCCGGAGGTAACGATGGCGGCGGTGCCGGGCTCGATGACCTGATGGATTTCACGGGTACCGGGTACCGGGCGCTCGATGGCGATCCGCCAGGGGCCGTCCAGGCGCTGGCCGTGGCTGCGAATGTCGCCGCCGATATCGACCAGAAAGTCCTGGATGCCGTGGGCCAGCAGGTGTTCGCTGACTACATCCACCCCCCAGCCCTTGGCGATGGATGAGAAATCCAGGTAGAGACCGCCGGGCTGGACCAGGCGGCGTTGATCTGCATCGAATACCACCCGCTGGAAGCCGACCCGTTCGAGAGCTTCGGAGATGGCCTCGGCTTCGGGCACGCCTTGGCCTCGATGCGGCGGGCCGAATCCCCACAGGTTGACCAGCGGACCCACCGTCGGGTCATAGGCGCCATCGGTGAGTTCGGCAACCTGAAGCGCCATGTCGAGGACCTGGGCAAAGCCTTCGGGTACGATCAGTTCGCCGCCGGCAGGCAGACGGTTGAAACGACTGATATCGGAGTCCTCGCGCCAGGTACTCATTTCATCGTTGACCTGCTCCAGCAGTTCCTCGATTTCGGAGCGAAGCTCGGCCACCGAGTGCTGGTCCGGCGGCGCGGCCAGGCGCACAGCCCAGCTTGTGCCCATGGTCTGGCCGTTGAGTACGACGGGGTCCTGGGGCACCCTGCTGCAGCCTGTGGCCAGCAGCAGGATGAGCACCGGCAGTGCGGCGCGGAGGCGCATGATCAGCCGCCGAAGTCGTCGAGCAGGATGTTTTCCGGTTCCACGCCGAGGTCGTCGAGCATCTTGAGCACGGCCGAGTTCATCATCGGCGGCCCGCACAGGTAGTATTCGCAGTCTTCAGGAGCCGGATGGTCTCGAAGGTAGTTATCAAGAGCAACCTGGTGGATGAAGCCGGTATAGCCTTCCCAGTTGTCTTCGGGCAGCGGGTCGGACAGAGCCAGATGCCAGGTGAAATTGTCGAACTTCTCGGCCAACTCGTTGAATTCCTCGACGTAGAAGGCCTCGCGCAGCGAGCGCGCCCCATACCAGAAGGTGATCTTGCGCTCGGAGTTCAGGCGCAGCAGCTGGTCGAAGATGTGCGAGCGCAGCGGGGCCATGCCGGCACCGCCGCCAATGAATACCATCTCGTTTTCGGTGTCCTTGGCGAAGAACTCGCCGAACGGGCCGAACACGGTGACCTTGTCACCGGGCTTGAGGTTGAACAGGAAGGTCGAGGCAATACCCGGCGGCAGGTCCGATTTGCCCGGGGGAGGGGTGGCAATGCGGATGTTGAATTTCAGCACGCCCTTTTCTTCCGGATAGTTGGCCATGGAGTAGGCGCGTACCGTCTCTTCGGCCGTGTTTTTCAGCTTCAGGTCGAACAGATTGAAGTGTTCCCAATCGTCGCGGTATTCCTTGGGGATCTCGAAATTCTCGAACTGGGCGTCGAAACCGGGAATGGCGAACTGCATGAAACCGCCGGCGCGGAATTCCACGTCGAGGTTCTCGGGCAGGCGCAGCACCAGTTCCTTGATGAAAGTGGCGACGTTGTCGTTGGAGATGACCTCGCACTCGATCTTCTTGACCCCGAAGAACTCCTCGGGCACTTCGATCTTCATGTCCTGCTTGACCGCGACCTGGCAGGACAGGCGCAGGCCTTCGCGGATCTCGCCGCGGGTGAGCTTTTCCCGCTCGGTGGGCAGGGCTTCGCCGCCGCCTTCGATCACCTTGCAGATGCACTGGCCGCAGGTGCCACCGCCGCCGCAGGCCGAGGACAGGAAGATGCCGCCATCGGCCAGGGTGCCCAGCAGCTTGCTGCCGGCGGGCGTCTTGATCGCCTTTTCCGGATCGTTGTTGATGTCGATAGTGACTTCACCCGTGCTGACCAGGCGTGAGCGGGCAGCGAGAATCAGGGCGACCATCACCAGTACCGCGCCGGTGAACATGATGACCCCGGCCGTGATTTCTACAAACATTACAGTTGTACCCCGGCAAATGACATGAAACCCAGTGACATGAGTCCGGTAATCAGGAAGACGATCCCCAGCCCGCGCAGGCCGTGTGGAACGTCACTGTACTTGAGCTTTTCGCGAATGGCAGCCAGCAGCACGATGGCCAGTGCCCAGCCAACGCCGCCGCCGAAACCAAACACCACGGACTCGCCGAAATCGTAGTTGCGCTCGACCATGAACAGGCTGCCGCCGAGAATGGCGCAGTTGACCGTGATCAGCGGCAGGAATACGCCCAGCGCGTTGTACAGGGCCGGCACGTACTTGTCGAGGACCATCTCCAGGATCTGCACTGCCGCCGCGATCAGGCCGATGTAGCACATCAGGCCGAGAAAGCGCAGGTCAACCGATTCCAGTGCGGCGATGCCGGTCCAGGCCAGGGCCCCCTCGTCGAGGAAGTTGTGCAGGACCAGATTGTTGATCGGAACCGTCAGGGTCAGGATCACGACCACGGCAATGCCCAGGCCCAGTGCGGTTTCCACCTTCTTGGAGATGGCCAGGAAGGTACACATGCCCAGGAAGAAGGCCAGGGCCAGGTTCTCGACGAAGACGGCCCGGATGAACAGGCTTAAGTAATGTTCGAACATGCTCTACTCCGTCCTCAGAATGCCGGACTGACGCGGGTGTTGGGGCCAATCTCGAATTCTTCCTTCTCCAGCTGCTCGACACGGAAAGTGCGCAACACCCAGATGAATCCGGCGATGATGAAGAAAGCACTTGGTGGCAATAGCATGAGGCCATTGGCGACGTACCAGCCGCCTTCCGTGCTTAGCGGCATGACCTGGACGCCAAATACGCTGCCCGATCCGAACAGTTCACGACAGAAACCGACGATCAGCAACACGATTGAGTAACCCAGGGCGTTGCCGAAACCGTCGATGGCCGAGATGACCGGTGGGTTCTGCATGGCAAAAGCCTCGGCCCGGCCCATGACGATGCAGTTGGTAATGATCAGGCCGACGAAAACGCTCAGTTCGCGCGAGAGTTGAAAGGCGAAGGCCTGCAGCACCTGGTCGACCAGGATCACCAGCGCGGTGATGATGGTCATCTGCACGATGATGCGGATGTTCGACGGGATGATGTTGCGGATCAGGGAGACGAAGAAATTGGAGAAGGTCAGCACGAAGATGACCGCGATGCACATGGTCACCGTGGTGCTCATCTTGGTCGTGATCGCCAGCGCCGAACAGATACCAAGGATCTGCAGCGCGATCGGGTTGTTGGCGAATATGGGTGCCAGCAGCACCTCGCGGGGTTTTTGCTCGGACATCAGATCAACACCTCGTCACTGTTCAGTTGCTGGCTTAGCCGGCGCAGGTAGGGGCCGTAGCCCTGCTCCCCGAACCAGAAGCGGACCATCGCCTGTACGCCGTTGGCGGTAATGGTGGCGCCAGAGAGCCCGTCGATGCGGTAGTCGGCATCCGGAACACCTTCCGGCGTGCGGCCGCGGTCGACCCGGAACACCAGTTCGCCTTCCGGGTTGCGCAGGCGGGTTCCGACCCAGTTGTCCTGCCAGCTGGGGTTCTCGATTTCGCCGCCCAGGCCCGGGGTTTCACCGTGTTCGAAGAAGCTGATGCCGGAAATGGTGTTCAGATCCGGCTCCAGCGCAATGAAGCCGTACATGGTCGACCACAGGCCGTAGCCATGCACGGGCAGGATGACGCGAGTCAGTTCACCCTGTTCGTTGCGGGCCAGGAAGACCTCGCCATGGAGGGGCTGGCGACCGATGCCAGCCGGATCCTGCTCGAGGCTGCGGCTGCGGGCCGGGTCGCGGGCGGCGCGGATCGGGTCGAAGCTTGAGTCCAGGTCAGCGTACTCGCCGCTTTCGAACTCGATGAAGCGCCGCTCGATGCGCTCGAAGGCGGCAGCCACGTCCATGCCACGCTCGTACATGCCTGCGGCCTGCAGCACGTTGAGCTGGCGAAAGGCGTTGCGGTTTTCTTCTTGTTGCGGGCGCAGGGTAACGGCGGCGGTTGACACGATGATGGCGGCCACCAGGCAGACGGCGGTGGCGACCTTGATCGTGTTGGAAATGCTGTTCTTATCCTTCACTGAAAGCCTCCTGCAGGCGGTTCCGGCGGCGGGCAATATTGGCCTTGATCACCATGTAGTCAATCAGCGGGGCGCACAGGTTGGCGAACAGAATGGCCAGCATCATGCCCTCGGGGAAGGCGGGATTGACCACCCGGATCAGCACCGCCATGATGCCGATCAGGGCGCCGAAGATGTACTTGCCGACATCGGTCATCGAGGCCGATACCGGGTCGGTGGCCATGTAGACCAGGCCGAAGGCGAAGCCGCCGACGGTCAGGTGCCAGTACCAGGGCATGGCAAACATCGGGTTGGTGTCGCTGCCGGCCAGGTTCAGAACCAGGCTCATGAAAACCATGCCGAGCAGGACGCTGAGCATGATGCGCCAGGACGCGATTTTGGTGGTCAGCAGGATCAGGGCACCGAGCGCGATCAGCAGGGTCGAGGTTTCGCCGATCGAGCCCTGGATGCCGCCCAGGGCGGTCTGCATCCAGGTCAGGTCCACTTCCGGAGCGGTGGCGGCGTTCTCGGTCAGGCCAACGCTGAAATCCAGGTCGCCCGAGGCGGCCAGGGCCAGCGGCGTGGCGCCGGAGAAGCCGTCGACTGCGGTCCAGATCGCATCACCTGACATATAGGCCGGATAAGCGAAAAACAGGAACGCGCGACCGGTCAGGGCCGGGTTCAGGAAGTTCTTGCCGGTGCCGCCGAACACTTCCTTGCCCAGGACCACGCCAAAGCTGATGCCGAGGAAGACCATCCATAGCGGGATGGTCGGTGGCAGGATCAGGGTGAACAGGATGCCGGTGACGAAGAAGCCTTCATTGACCTCATGGCCGCGCTTCCAGGCGAACAGCCCTTCCCAGACGAAGCCGCCGAGATAGGTGACGATGAAGATCGGCAGATAGTAAGCGGCACCGTGGACAAAGTTGTGCAGCCAGTTGGTGTGATCGAAGCCGGCCAGCATCGCCACCAGGTCAGTGCGCCAGCCTTCAATCGGGGTGTAGCCGAACTCGGTGATTTGCAGGTTGGCCTGGTAGCCGACGTTGAACATGCCGAAAAACAGCGCCGGCAGGGCAGCGAACCACACCGTCATCATCACCCGCTTCAGGTCTAGCCCGTCGCGAACGTGTGCCGTGGCCCGGGTGGTGCTCGACGGACTGTACAGCATGGTGTCGAACATTTCGTAGAACACGTAAAAGCGTTCGTACTTGCCACCTTTTTCGAAGTGCGGCGCGACGCGCCGATCTATATATGCCCGGAGTCCCACTTAACCTTCCTTCTGTATGCGTTCGAGGTTGTCACGGAGAATCGGCCCGTATTCGTACTTGCCGACGCAGACGTAGGTGCACAGAGCCAGATCTTCTTCGACCAGCTCCAGGGCCCCAAGTGCCTCTGCCATTTCAATATCGCCGACGATCAGCGAGCGCAGCAGCTGGGTGGGCAGGATATCGAGCGGCATGACCTTCTCGTACTGCCCCAGCGGCACCATGGCGCGCTCGCTGCCGTTGGTGCTGGTGTCGAGCTCGAGGCGCTTTTTGGGCCACAGCTTCGACAGGTAGATGTTCATCATCGAATGGCGCTTGAGGCCCGGCGACAGATAGCCGAACATGCGCCGATCGCTGCCTTCGCGCAGGACCGTGACCTGGTTGGCCAGGCGGCTGAGGAAGCCCAGTGGCCCACGTGCGTGGTGACCGTTGAAGACCGATCCGGAAACGATCCGGTTTTCGTCGGCTTCGCCAACCAGTTCATCCCGGCAGATGTCGTCGACGCTGGCACCCAGGCGGGTCTTGACCAGGCGCGGCTGCTTGACGCGCGGCCCGCACAGGGCGACGACACGGTCCGTGTAGAGCTTGCCGGTAGCGAGCAGCTTGCCGATGGCAATGACGTCCTGGTAGCCGACAACCCAGACCTTGCGCTGCCGGCTGACCGGGTGCAGGAAGTGAACGTGGGTGCTCGGGTTACCAGCCGGATGGGGTCCGGCGAAGCGTTCTTCGCGGATGTTGCCCTCGGCAAAGCTGTCCAGCGCCGACTCAGCTGCCCGGCAGACCCAGACCGGGCCTTCAGTAAGGCAGGACAGCCCGCGCAGGCCATTGCGAAAGGCCTCGCGCTCGGCCTCGATGATGACATCGGGGTTGGCGGCCAGTGGATTCGTATCCATGGCCGGGACGAAAATGGCCTCGGGTGCGCTGTCGATGGCCGGCACTTCTCCGAAGGGCCGGGTGCGAATCGCGGTCCACTGGCCGGATTCAATCAGCAGCTTGCGGATCTGTGCGCCGTCGGTGCTGGCGACCAGGCCTTCACGCCAGGCTTCGAAGGCTTGATCGCCATCGCCGTCGGTGATGTCGATGACCACCGATTGCATGAAGCGTTTGGCGCCACGATTGATGGCGACCACGCGGCCGGCCGCCGGGGCCGTGTAGCGGACGCCCTCGGTCTTCTTGTCGTCAAAGACGAGTTGGCCGCGCTTGACCCGATCACCCTCTGCGACATGAAGCGTCGGCCGCATGCCCGGGTAATCACCGCCCAGCAGTGCCACCCGGCGAACCGGGTTACCGCTGGAAATCTTCTGCTCGGGCGCGCCGGCGAGCGGGAGGTCCATGCCCTTCCGAATGCGAATCATGGTGTCAAGTTAACCAGAAAGCGAATACCAGGCCGACCATTTTCCCAAAAATCGCGCCACAAGGCCAGCGATTTTCATCGAAGCTTGGTTTTTATTGCTGGTTTGGCAGCGTTCACGCCCCCCGTGGCCGCGCCCGGAGGGCGCCAGACTCAGCCGCGGACGTAGGCTTTGAGCTGTTCGATCAGCAGGCGCTGGTCGTCGATGACGGCGTTGACCAGATCGCCGATGGATACCAATCCGATCAGCTTGCCCTCGTCCGTCACGGGGAGATGGCGAATACGCTTGCGCGTCATCGTCTCCAGGCCCTCGGCGGCCGTACACAGCGGAGATATCGTGATCACCGGCGAGGACATGACTTCCTCGACCCGGGTCTCGCGCGAGGCACGTCCGGCCAGGATGACCTTGCGGGCATAGTCGCGCTCGGAGAACATGCCCTTGACTTCCTCGCCGTCCATGACCAGCACCGCGCCGACGCCTTTCTCGGCCATGCGCTTTACCGCGTCAATGACCAGCTCGTCGGGACCGACGGAGAAGATGTCGTGGCCCTTGTCATCAAGAATATGGCGAATGTTGTGCATTATTCGGTACCCCGAGTTGGTCGACTGATTATTTGACCCGAGTATATCCCCAGGGCCGGCCCGGGCGAAACCGGCTTGAATTATCATGAAGCGGGGCGAATCGGTCGCCCGGATCCGGCACGGAGAAAACCTGGAACATGAGCGCAGCGAAGCATTCACCGCGGGCCGTCGTCCTGCTGTCCGGCGGCCTCGACTCGGCAACGGTTCTGGCCGAGGCGGTCAAGGCCGGATATGTCTGTCACAGCCTGGCGGTGGATTATGGTCAGCGCCACCGCGCCGAGCTGGATGCGGCCGAGCGGGTCAGTCGTGTTCTTGGGGCCAGCTCGCACCGGGTGGTCAAGGTCGACCTGCGCGCCATCGGCGGGTCGGCACTGACCGATGATATCGATGTGCCGACCGAGCCGGGGCCGGGCATTCCGGTCACCTATGTTCCGGCCCGCAACACGCTGATGCTGAGCCTTGCGCTGGGTTACGCGGAAGTGCTGGACGCGCTGGATCTCTGGATCGGGGTCAATGCGGTGGACTATTCCGGCTATCCGGACTGCAGGCCGCAGTTCATTGCGGCCTTTGAGGCCCTTTGCCAGGTGGCGACCAAGGTTGGCGTGGAAGGTGGGCGCTTTTCGCTGCACACTCCGCTGATTCACCTGAGCAAGGCCGAGATCATTCGCCGCGGCGTGGCCCTGGGCGTGGACTACGGTCTGACGGTATCGTGCTACCAGGCCGATGAGCAGGGCCGGGCCTGTGGTCGCTGTGACTCCTGTCGATTGCGTCGCCAGGGCTTCATCGACGCGGGCATTGAGGATCCGACCCGCTACGTCACCGATCGCGGTTGAGCAGCCGGTCGGTCAGCCACAGCAGGCCGTCAGCACTGCCATCAACCCGCTCCAGGCTGGCCACGGCCTCGCTGGCCAGTTCGGCGATTCGCTCGCGTGCGGCGTCGGCACCAAACAGGGCCGGCCAGGTAGCCTTGTCGTGGGCCTCGTCCGAGCCGACGGTCTTGCCGATCACGGCCGTTTCGCCCTCGATATCGAGCAGGTCGTCGCATATCTGAAAAGCCAGTCCGACCTGTTCGGCAAAGCGGCCAAGGGCTGCTTGGGCTGGCGGGTCCAGGTTACGGGCCAGCGCGGTCGGCATCATGACTGCGGCCCGGATCAGGGCGCCGGTCTTCAGTCGAAACATGTTTTCCAGTGCGTCACGACCAGGCCGGCAACCTTCCAGGTGCAGGTCCAGGGCCTGGCCGCCGGCCATTCCGCGGGCACCGCAGGCCTGGGTCAGGATCTTGATCATGGCCAGGGTGGCTGCCGGGTGCCTGGCCAGCGCCTGGTCGCTGGCCAGGATTTCGAAGGCCAGCGCCTGTAGCGCGTCTCCGGCCAGGATTGCGGTGGCTTCGTCGAACTGCAGGTGGGTGGTCGGGCGGCCGCGACGCAGGGCATCGTCGTCCATGGCCGGCAGATCATCGTGGACCAGTGAGTAGCAGTGGATCAGCTCGACTGCGCAGGCGACCGGGTCGAGCAGCTCGGCATCCACGCCCAACAGCTCGCCGCTGGCGTGGACCAGCAGCGGCCGCAGGCGCTTGCCGCCGTTGAACACGCTGTAATGCATGGCCTGGCTGAGCTGGTCCTGGTCGCCGAGCTGATCAGCCAGGCATCGCTCAATGTGTTCAACCAGGGCGGAACTGCGCTGCGCGAATTCGGACGCAGCGGCGACTGACCGGGTCAAGTTGCTTGCCTTCCTTGGGGCGGGCTGGCGTCAGTTGAAGGGCCAGAGCCGGCCCAGGCCGGTTCGGCCCTCGCTGTCGTCTGCGAGATCGCCAAAATTGTATTCCAGCACCGCGCGCGTATCGGCCGACAGTTCGTCGAGCTCAAGGCGGTCGAAGGCCCGCTTCATCAAGGCCAGGGCATCGGCGTTGGCCGGGGCCCCGGGGAAGTTCTCGATCACGTAGCGGGATCGATTGATCGCGGCGACGTAGGCACCGCGTCGGAAATAGTACTCACCGATCACCACTTCCGACTCGGCCATGACGTTGCGCAGGAAGACCATGCGCTGGCGTGCGTCGGCCACGTAGCGACTCTGCGGGAAGCGCTGGGTCAGTTCCTGGAAATCCATGAAGGCGCGGCGCGCGCTCTCCTGGTCGCGATCAACGATCTGGCCCGGAAACAGCCGCCTGAGCATGCCCATGGCCTGATCGTAGTGGACCAGTCCTTTCAAATACCAGGCATAGTCGACATTGGGGTGGGTCGGATAGGTGCGGATGAAGCGATCCAGGGTGGTGATGGCTGCTTCCGGCCGTCGTGCCCGGTGCAAGGCATAGGCCATGTCGAGCTGGGCCTGTTCGGCGTGGCGGCCGAACGGGTAGCGCGTAGTCAGGCGCCGGTACAGGTCGATGGCGGCGTCGTACTGGCGGTTGTTCAGGGCGCGCTGCGCTTCGGCATACAAGGCCTCGGGGCCATCGTCTTCATCGGCGCGGTCGCGGGCACAGCCACTGGCCAGGGCCAGAACCAGGATGGCCAGGGTCATCATCAAAAGGCGCGGCAAGCGGTGCCGTGTTTCTTGCATAATCAGAGACATGTTCCAGATCGGTAACCAACGTGACCAGACATGATGCCAGAAGCGCCGGTAAATGTCCGTTAATCCGCACATGAATGAACCGGTAAAGGCCGTGCTGGCTATCGATCCGGTCGATGCCGGCCGCCGGCTCGACCAGGTTCTGGCCGAGCGCTGGCAGGATTTTTCCCGCTCGCGCCTGGCAGCCTGGATTCGGGATGGCCAGATCCAGGTTGATGGTCGTTCGGTCAAGCCTCGCCATGCCGTCAGCGCCGGGGAGTCGGTCACGCTGGAGGCAGTGCTCGAGGCTCACCCCGACAACCCCCAGCCCCAGGCCATTTCCCTGGACGTCCTGTTTGAAGACGAGGCGCTGCTGATCGTCAACAAGCCGCCGGGACTGGTTGTGCACCCGGGCTCGGGCAATCCGGATGGCACCCTGGTCAACGCCCTCCTGCACCACGATCCGGCCCTGGCCCCGTTGCCGCGGGCTGGTCTTGTTCATCGCCTGGACAAGGACACCAGCGGCTGCCTGGTCATCGCCCGCACCCTGGCGGCCCATCGCCACCTGGTCGCGGCCATGAAGCGGCGTGAGATCAAGCGCCACTACCTGGCCCTGGTCTGGGGTGAGGTGATCGCCGGTGGCAGCGTGGATGCTCCGCTGGGGCGACATCCGGTGGATCGCCGCCGCCAGGTGGTGCGCCCGGACGGACGCCGGGCTGTCACCCATTACCGGGTCGCCAGGCGCCTGTCCGGCAGCACCTTGCTTGATGTGGTGCTGGAGACCGGTCGCACGCATCAGATCCGGGTTCACCTGGCCCAGATCAATTTTCCGATCGTGGGCGACCCGGTCTACGGGCGACGCGGCTGCCCGTCCGGGCTGAGTGAGTCCCAGCGCCTGGCCTGGCTGGGCTTCGGACGCCAGGCCCTGCATGCAGCCAAGATTGGCGTGCCGCATCCCGATGGCCGGCGCGAAGTCGAGGCGCTTGCCCCGTTGCCTGATGATATGAAGTCCTTGCTGGACTGCCTGGGGCCGAATGATGTTGATTGATCCTGACTGGCCGGCGGTTGCCGGTGTTGGTGCCGTGCAGACTACCCGTCGCGGCGGCATCAGCCAGCGGTGCTGGACCAGTTTCAACCTGGGGTTGCACTGCGGCGACGATCCTGAGGCGGTAGCGGAAAATCGACGCCGACTGGCCATGCATCTGCCGGCCGCGCCGCGCTGGATTCGCCAGGTGCACGGATCGCACCTGGTTGGCCCGGAGCAGTGGCAGCCGGATATCGAAGCCGATGCCGCCTGGACCGATCGTCCTGGCCAGGTCCTGGCCATTCTCACGGCCGACTGTCTGCCCATCCTGCTGGCCAGCCGTCACGATCGGCTGGTGGCCGCCATTCACGCCGGCTGGCGCGGCCTGGCAGCAGGCATCATCGCCAGGGCCGTGGATGCCCTGCCGGCTGAGCCAGCCAGTCTGCAGGCCTGGATAGGCCCCGGAATTTCGGCAGATCATTACGAGGTCGGGGCCGAGGTTCGCGACGTGATGGTGGCCCGGCATCCGGAACTGGCGATGGCATTTGCCCGCAATGCGGCCGGTCGCTTCCAGGCCGATCTCAAGGCAGTGGCCCGATGGCAACTGCGGGCGAGCGGGGTCGGACTCGTCCTTGATTCCGGTCTGTGCACGGCGACGGACTCGGAGCGGTTCTTCTCGTATCGGCGTGACCAGGGCCGCACGGGCCGCCAGGCCACGCTGGTATGGATTGAGTAGAGGGAATGGAAAAGTGAGGCAAGGGGTTGTGGGGCGCGGGTTGCGGATGGTTTTGGGTTAGAATGTCGTCCCGGACTCATTCCATCATGGACTTCCGGGCATGACCTCTCTGATCTTCGTCACCGGCGGCGTTGTTTCGTCGCTGGGCAAGGGCATCGCAGCCGCCTCTCTGGGCTCCATTCTGGAGGCCCGGGGCTTGCGCGTCACCCTGCTAAAGCTTGACCCCTACATCAACGTCGACCCCGGCACCATGAGCCCGTTTCAGCATGGTGAGGTGTTCGTCACCGAGGATGGCGCCGAGACCGATCTTGATCTCGGTCACTACGAGCGCTTTGTGCGCACGCGCATGACCCAGCGCAATAACTTCACCACCGGGCGCATCTACGCCAACGTCATTGCCAAGGAACGCCGCGGTGACTACCTGGGCTCCACAGTGCAGGTGATTCCGCACATTACCGACGAAATCAAGGACTCGGTCAACCAGGCCGTCGAGGGCTACGACGTGGCGCTGGTGGAGATCGGCGGTACGGTCGGTGATATCGAGTCACTGCCGTTCCTGGAGGCCATACGCCAGCTGGGTTTCGAATACGGCAAGCAGGCGCTGTTCATGCACCTGACCCTGGTGCCTTACCTGCGCGCGGCCAACGAGATCAAGACCAAGCCCACCCAGCACTCGGTCAAGGAACTGCGCTCCATCGGTATCCAGCCTGACGTGCTGCTGTGCCGCTGCGAGCGCATGCTCTCCGACCATGAGCGCAAGAAGATCGCCCTGTTCACCAACGTGGCCTCCGAGGCCGTCATTTCGGCGGTCGATGTGGACAATATCTTCAAGATTCCGCTTTTCTATCACCGCCAGGGCCTGGACCGCATCGTGCTCGACCGACTCGGACTGAAGTCCAACGCGCCGGATCTGTCGGACTGGGAAGATGTGGTCGAGCGTCGCTCCCGGCCCGAGCACGAGGTCACCGTGGCCATGGTCGGCAAGTACGTGGAACATGCCGACGCCTACAAGTCGCTCAACGAGGCCTTGCTGTCGGGCGGGCTGTCGGACCGCGTGGCCGTGCGCATCAAGCCGGTGGAATCGGAGGAGATCGAGCAAAGTGGCGTCAGCGTGCTTGACGGTGCCGATGCCATCCTGGTACCGGGCGGGTTCGGTGAGCGCGGGTTCGAGGGCAAGCTCACCGCCATTCGCCATGCCCGTGAACAGGGCATACCCTACCTGGGCATTTGCCTGGGCCTGCAGTGTGCCGTGGTTGAATTCGCCCGCAACGTCTGCGGCCTGGCTGAAGCCAACTCCACCGAAATGGATCCGGACACCCCGCATCCGGTCATCGGATTGATTACCGAGTGGCTGGACGAGAAGGGCCAGCGGGAGCTGCGCAAGGAAGGCGACGATCTTGGCGGTAGCATGCGCCTGGGCGCTCAGCGCTGCCATCTGCAGCCCAACACCCTGGCGCGCAAGCTCTACGCCAAGGACGAGGTGCTGGAGCGCCACCGCCATCGCTACGAGTTCAACAACGGCTACCGGGATGTGCTGGTCGAGCACGGCATGGTCCTGTCCGGTTTCTCGGTCGACGGTACGCTGGTGGAAATGATCGAGTTGCCTTCACACCCCTGGTTCCTGGCCTGCCAGTTCCACCCCGAGTTCACCTCGACCCCGCGCGATGGTCATCCGCTGTTCACCGGTTTCATTCGGGCCGCGCTGAAGCGCCAGACGGAAGGCCGCAGCATCCCGGCAAGGACGGCCGAAGCATGAGGCTGGCCGGACGCGAGATCGGGCTGGATCAGCGCATGTTCCTGATCGCAGGCCCTGACACGCTGGAATCCGAGGCGCTGTGCCTGGAGGTGGCCGCGCATCTGAAAAAGATCTGCGATCGGCTGGGCCTGCTTTACATCTTCAAGGGCTCGTTCGACAAGGCCAACCGGACCTCGGTCAAGAGCTATCGCGGCCCGGGCCTGGATGAGGGCCTGGCCATGCTGGCCAGGGTGCGCGAGGAAATCGGCGTGCCGGTGCTGACCGACGTCCACGAGGACACGCCGCTGGAGGCCGTCGCCGAGGTGGTTGACGTGATCCAGACGCCGGCCTTCCTGTGTCGCCAGACCAATTTCATTCAGAACGTGGCGCGGCTGGGCAAGCCGGTCAATATCAAGAAAGGCCAGTTCCTCTCGCCCTGGGAAATGACCCGGGTGGTGGAAAAAGCGCGCGCCGTGGGCAATGAGCAGCTGATGGTCTGCGAGCGCGGCTACATGTTCGGTTACAACAACCTGGTGGCTGATATGCGCTCGCTGGCGATCATGCGCGAAACGGGTTGCCCGGTGGTGTTCGACGCCACGCATTCGGTGCAGTTGCCGGGCGGGCAGGGCGAATCCTCGGGCGGGGCACGCGAGTTCATCCCGGTCCTGGCCCGCGCTGCGGTCGGTGTCGGCGTCGCCGGTATCTTCTGCGAAACCCATCCCGAACCGGAAAAAGCCCTGTGCGATGGTCCCAACTCCATGCGTCTTTCCGACATGGAAGCGTTGCTGGAAACCCTGGTGGCCATCGACCGTGCAGTCAAACCCCGAACCCTTGACCCTGAATCCTGAACCTTCAACTCCCAGACTCCGATGAGCAAAATCAACCATATCCAGGCCCTGGAAATACTCGATTCGCGCGGTAACCCCACCGTCGAGGTGGAAGTCCGCACAGAAAGTGGCAGCCGTGGCCGAGCCGCGGTCCCTTCGGGCGCATCGACCGGAACCCGCGAGGCGGTCGAGCTGCGTGACGGTGATGCGCGCTACCTGGGCAAGGGCGTGCAGCAGGCGGTGGCCAACGTCAACGGCGATATCGCCAAGGCACTGAGCGGCCTGGACGTGGGTGACCAGGCCGGGCTGGATCAGCGCCTGATCGAACTTGATGGCAGTGACAACAAGTCAAGGCTTGGTGCCAATGCCCTGCTCGGGGTGTCGCTGGCAGCGGCGCATGCCGCAGCGGACGTTCGGGGTATGGCCCTGTGGCGGCACCTGGCGGACCTGACCGGCCGCCAGCCCAGTCTGCCGGTGCCGATGATGAACATCCTCAACGGTGGCGCCCATGCCGACAACCGGGTCGATATCCAGGAGTTCATGGTCATGCCGGTGGGCTTGCCCGACTTCCCCGAGGCGCTGCGTGCCGGCACCGAGATCTTCCATGCCCTGAAAGGCATTCTGCGCCAGCGTGGGCTCAGCACGGCGGTTGGCGACGAGGGTGGTTTTGCCCCCGACCTGGGCTCCAACGAAGAGGCGCTGGAGCTTTTGATGACCGCCATTGCCGAGGCCGGCTACCGGGCCGGCGAACAAGTCGCGCTGGCCCTGGACGTTGCTTCCAGCGAGTTTTACAAGAACGGCAGCTACGTGCTCGATTCCGAGGGGCGGTCCTTCGATGCCGCCGGTTTCGTCGACTATCTTGCCGATCTGGCCGACCGTTACCCCATTATTTCTATCGAAGACGGCATGGACGAAAGCGACTGGGACGGCTGGCGCCTCCAGACCGAGCGCCTGGGTGCGCGTATCCAGCTGGTGGGCGACGACTTGTTCGTGACCAATACCGATATCCTCAAGCGCGGCATCGACGAGAACATCGGTAACGCCATCCTGATCAAGCCCAACCAGATCGGCACGTTGACCGAGACCCTGCAGGCGATCAGCATGGCCCAGGAAGCGGGTTTTGCCACCGTGATCTCGCACCGTTCCGGAGAAACCGAGGATGTCACCATTGCCGATCTGGCCGTGGCCACCGGTGCCGGCCAGATCAAGACCGGCTCGCTGTGCCGCTCGGACCGGGTGGCCAAGTACAACCAGCTGCTGCGTATTCAGCAACAGCTTGGCGCCGAGGCCCGCTATGCCGGTCGCGCTGTTGTAAGAGCGGCCTGAAACGGGTCGTCCGATGAGAGCCGTCATGCGCAGCCCGGCCCAGACTTGAGTCCATTTCCAGCCCCTCGACAGGGGTTGGTAGTCTTCCGGTGGTCGTGAGCGGGTTTTGGGTGCATCCGCCACCCCTTTCATTCGCTCTCATTCCAGGGCTGCGCTGATTCTTTCGCGCAGTTGATCCAGGCTCTGGCGTTGGGGGTGAGACGGATCCGGGAATACCTCGCGGAACACCGCTTCGGCCTGGTCGAGCCAGTCGGCGGCCAGGTCGGGCTGGTTGTTGTTCAAGTGAATTCCGGCCAGGTTGATCAGGGAGTGGCCGACGTGGTCGTGCACGTCGCCGACGATGGCGCGTCGCATCGCCAGCGCTTCCAGGTGCAGCTCGATGGCCTGGTCCCATTCCTGCCGCCGGCTGTGGATGATGGCCATATTGGCCAGCACCATCGGCACGCGCAGATTGGACTGCCCGTATATGGATTCAAGCCGCGCCAGGGCCTGCCTGAACAGGGCTTCGGCCTGCTCGAACTCGCCGCTTTGAATCAGGGCCAGTGCCAGCGCATTCTGGGTCGTTGCCACTTCCGCAGGGTTTGCCCCCGGTGCCTGCTCGTACAAGGCCAGGGCCTGGCGCCACCAGTGCTCGGCGGACGCCACGTCCCCCATCTGCCAGTAAACCGAGCCCACGGCATGGACGTGGTAAATGGTGTGAGGATGGGTCTCGCCCAGCACCCGGCGACGATTCTCCACCACCTGACTGGCCCATTCCAGTGCCTCGTCGAAGCGTCCCAGTGCGGCCAGGGCCTGGCCAACGGTGCCGGCACTGTCAAGGGTGCGCGGGTGATCCTCTCCGAGCAAATCCAGGCGTGCGGCATGGGCTTGCCGGAACAGCTCCAGGGCACTCCCGTAATCACCACCGTGAAAATGGGCGCGGCCGGCCAGCTGTTGCTGTTCGGCCCGCCGCAGCGCGGCCTCCTCGACATTCTCGGTCAAGGTCCTGGCCCGATCCAGCAGGGGCCAGACTTCGTTGAGGCGGCCGCCCTGGCTGTCCAGCCCCCGGGCCAGCTCGAACAGCAGGTCGGCTGCATACAAGGTGTCATCAAGATCGGTCGGCTGCTCGGGCAATGCCTGCAGGGCTTTCATCAGGCGGTTTTCGGCTGCCGCAAATTCCTTCATGTCGATCTCGGCGCGCGCGGCGAGCAGCAAGGCAGTGCGCGTGTCCGATTCGTGGCTGGCGTGCGAGTGCAGGGTCAGGGCGCGTTCGCTCAGGGCCAGGGCCTGGCCGGGCAGCCCGAGGCCTAAGTGGACGCGGGCCAGCACGGCCAGCAGTCCAGCCTGGACGGCCGGATCGTCATCCAGCGCGTCGATCTGGCGCAAACCCTGGTCCATGATCTCGCGCGCGGTGATGTCGGCACCGCGGCTGGTGCCGGGGTCGGCGCTCTCGAACAGCTCGACCAGGAAATCGCTGATCCGGATTGCGCGCTCGGCCTGGACGCGGGCCAGGTCCCGCTCGATCACCGCCACCCGGGACTGGTGAACGATGGCGATACCCGAGGCGACCAGCACAGCGGCAACCAGCATGGCCGCCGTCACGGCGTAGCGCCGGCGGTCGATAAAACGGGCCAGCCGGTAGCGGCGACTGCCGGCCCGGGCCGATATCGGCTGCCGGGCCCGGTAGCGGGCCAGGTCTGCGGCCAGCTCCAGCGGCCCGGGGTAGCGCGCATCGGGATCGCTGGCGCAGGCCCGCCGAATGATGGCGGCCAGGTCAGCACCTCGTGGCAGCTGTCGGGACAGTGTCCCGAGGTCGGACTCGGTGTGGCGGTCATCGAAGGCCTTGCCGGTCAGCAGCCAGCAAAGGATCGCGCCCAGCGCCCAGACGTCCGAACGCGTGGACGGTGGCTCGCCGGCGAGCTGTTCAGGTGCCGAGTAGGCCGGGGTCAGGGCCTTGGGGTGTTCGCTTTCTTCGTCCGCACCCTCCTCGGCCAGCAAGCGGGCCACGCCAAAGTCGAGCAGGCGAATCTGCCCGTCCTCGCCGACCCGAATGTTGGCCGGCTTCAGGTCGCCGTGCACGACCAGGCGCTGGTGGGCATGGGCGACCGCTGCGCAAATCTGGTTGAACAGGTCCAGCTTGCGGCTCAAGGGGTGGTCTTCGGCCAGGCAGTAGTCGCCCAGGTCGGCTCCTGTCACCCACTCCATGACCAGGAAAGCCATGCCGTCATCGGTCGCGCCACCATCAAGCAGGCGCGCGATATGGGCGTGGCGCAGCCGGGCCAGCAGACGTCTTTCGAGTTTGAGGCGTTCATCCAGCGCCTTGCTGCTGATGCGGATCAGCTTGATGGCCACTGGCATGTCGAAAGCACCGTCGGCACGTTCGCCGCGGTAGACCGTTCCCATGCCGCCGCTACCGGCCGTTTCGATGATGCGCCACGGGCCCAGGCGGGTACCTGGCGGCAATTCTGCGACCTGTTCGTCCAGAACCTGCCCCGACAGCGAGCGCATTTGCGCCTGCATATCGTCCAGGAAGCAGGTCGGGCTGGTGCTGGCTGCGACCAGGCGGGAAAGCCTGGCGTGCAGGCGCGGACAGCGCTTCGCCAGTGCTGCCATTTCCGTCCGAAGGTCCGGCTCGTCCAGATCCAGGCAGCGATCCAGCAGACGGTCAAGCAACACTCGTCGGGCCGGTGTCAGACGCGCTATCTTCGGCATTGATTCGACCTTGTCAAGAACGAGCCAGGCGAGATAGCCGGATCAATCGCGAGCTTCGGTTTTGGGGCGTTTGGCAGAGGCTATTCACTGGTGTTTTGAGTTGCAGTGCGCTTTGGTGGTTCCCGGCTTTGTCACCCAGTACAATAGCAGTCTGACACGAATCTTTTTCCTTGGAGTTTGCATCATGCCCATCAAAGTTGCCATCAACGGTTATGGTCGTATCGGCCGCAATATCCTGCGTGCGGTCTACGAGTACGGTCGCACCGATGAATTCCAGATCGTCGCGGTCAATGATCTGGGCGACACCGAGACCAACGCCCACCTGACCCGTTTTGATACCGCCCACGGCAAGTTCAACGCTGATGTCCAGGTCGATGGCGATGATCTGGTGATCAACGGAGATCGCATTCGCGTACTGGCACAGCGCGATCCGTCCAAGCTGCCCTGGGGCGAGATGGGCGTGGATATCGTCATGGAGTGCACGGGCTTTTTCAACAGCAAGGAAAAGGCTTCGGCTCACCTCCAGGCTGGTGCTCGCAAGGTTCTGATCTCGGCGCCGGCCGGCAAGGACTTGCCGACCGTGGTCTACGGGGTCAACCACGACGTGATAACGGCCGACGACCACGTGGTCTCTAACGCGTCCTGTACCACCAACTGCCTGGCCCCGATGGTCAAGCCGATTCACGACTCCATCGGCCTGGAATCGGGCCTGATGACCACCATTCATGCCTACACCAATGATCAGGTGCTGACCGACGTGTTCCACAAGGATCTGCGTCGGGCCCGTTCGGCCACCATGAGCCAGATTCCGACCAAGACCGGCGCTGCCGCCGCTGTCGGCCTGGTGCTGCCGGAACTCGACGGCAAGCTGGACGGTTTCGCCATGCGTGTACCCACGATCAACGTCTCGGTGGTCGATTTGTGCTTCGTTGCCAGCCGTGACACCACGATCGAAGAGGTCAACCGCGTGGTCAAGGCGGCCAGCGAGGGTGAGCTGAAGGGCATCCTGGGCTACAACGACCAGCCGCTGGTGTCGATTGACTTCAACCACGACCCGCGGTCCTCGGTCTTCGATTCCTCGCTGACCAAGGTTTCCGGTGGCCGCCTGGTCAAGGTGCTGAGCTGGTACGACAACGAGTGGGGTTTCTCCAACCGCATGCTCGATACCGCCACCGTCCTGGCCAAGGCCTGAATGCGCTGATTTCTCTCGCCGAGCCCGCGCGCCCGTTACCGGGCGCGATGTCGCGAAACGAAAGGAAAAAAGCATCGCGCAGAGGCGCAATGATGCAGAGATCGCAGAGGAAAGATGTTGAAGGGTTTTCTGTTTTCTGCGCCTCTTCATAGAACATATTGCAACCTGTTGTTTTTGCAGCATTTTTCAGAAAACTGGAAGGAAAACAAGGGAACCACCGAAGACACCGAATTTTCCCTGAAGAGACTTTTTCGGTGATTTCGGTGGTTCCAGGCTTTTGGGCTTTGATGTTTCGGCTTTCCAGGGTTCCTCCCTGTTCGCTGTGCGACAGCGAGCCCAGATTTAAGGGGTTGGAGACTCTGCGAGAGAATGATTTTTCACCAGAGTCTGGAACAACGATACTTTCGCGGAGCCGCGGAGGAAAGACTTGAAGGAGCTTGTTCTTTTCTCTTTGCATCCGCCAGAAAACCAGGTTTCAACAGTAGAGGCTAGCCATGAAAACGCTGGACCAGTTTGATCTCAAGGGCAAGCGGGTGCTGATCCGCTCCGATCTCAACGTGCCGATTCGCGATGGTCAGGTGACCAGCGACGCCCGCATCCAGGCCTCGCTACCGACCATGCGCCAGGCCCTGGACGCCGGCGCGGCGGTCATGGTGATGTCGCACCTGGGGCGACCGACCGAGGGCGAGCCGGCCGCCGAATTCTCGCTCAAGCCGGTGGCCGAGAAGCTGACCGAGCTGCTTGGTCAGCCGGTGACGCTGATCGAAAACTGGATCGATGGCGCCGAGGTGCAGCCCGGCCAGCTGGTGCTGCTGGAGAACGTGCGCTTCCTCAAGGGCGAAAAGGCCAACGACGAGGCGCTGGCGAAAAAAATGGCCAGCCTGTGCGACCTGTTCGTGATGGATGCCTTCGCAACGGCCCACCGTGCCCAGGCCTCGACCGAAGGTGTCATTCGCCATGCGGTCGCGGCCTGTGCAGGCCCGCTGCTGGCGGCCGAAGTCGGTGCCCTGGACAAGGCCCTGGCTGATCCGGCCCGGCCGCTGGTGGCGATCGTCGGCGGGGCCAAGGTCTCCGGCAAGCTGCAAGTGCTGGAAGCCCTGATCGACAAGGTTGACCAGCTTATCGTGGGCGGTGGCATTGCCAATACCTTCCTGGCCGCCGCCGGACATCGCATTGGCGCCTCGCTGCACGAGCCTGACCTGGTTGAAAAAGCCCGCGAGCTGATGCAGAAGGCCGAAGCCAAGGGAGCCAGCATTCCGCTGCCCACCGATGTGCTTACCGCCGGCAGTTTCCACCAGGATGCCCACCCCAGTCTGCGCGATGTCTCACGGGTCCATGCCGATGAAATGATCCTCGATATCGGTCCGGATACCGCCGGCAAGCTCGCCGAGATCATTCGCACCGCCGGCACCGTGATCTGGAACGGTCCGGTCGGAGTTTTCGAGTTCGAGAACTTCCGCGCCGGTACCCAGGCCATCTCAAAGGCCGTGGCTGACTGCGCGGGCTTCACCCTGGCCGGCGGTGGTGACACGATTGCGGCCATAGAAAAGTTCAAGCTCGCCGATCGCATTGATTACATCTCGACGGCCGGCGGTGCTTTCCTTGAATATGTCGAAGGCAAGGAACTGCCGGCCATCACGGCGCTGAAGGCGGCGGCCTGATTGCTTGAGCCGGAGCTTGCCATGGTTGATTTCGAACTTGATAAACGCCTGGCTACTGACTCGCTGCCGGTGACCGACCTGGCCCTGGGCCGGGTCAGGTTGATGAATGACCGTCGCTTTCCGTGGCTGCTGCTGGTACCGCGCCGTCCCGGCTGTGTGGAAGTGCTGGACCTGGATGATGCCGACCAGGAACGCTTGTGGACGGAGATTCGTCTGCTGGCCGAGGCGCTGCGCGCAATCAGCGCGCCAGACAAGCTCAATATTGCCGCCCTGGGTAACCAGGTCGCGCAGCTGCATGTCCACGTCATCGCACGTTTTCGGAATGATGCCGCCTGGCCGGCGCCGATCTGGGGTGTGGGCAAGCCGGAACCTTACCCGGACGAAGGGCAAGCCCTGATCGAGCGTCTGACCGCGCAGTTGGGATGAGTGCGCGCAGGCTGCCGCTGGGACTGAAGCTCGGGTTCACGGCCTGGGTGGCGCTCTGGGCAACTTCCTACGCCATGATCCTCGGTGCGCAAAACTTCTTCTGGCTGTGCAACCTGGCCAATTTCCTGATCCTGGTCGGGCTGTGGCTAGATCACCGCCTGCTGCTTTCCATGCAATGGCTGGCGGTCGCCCTGATCGGACTGCTGTGGGGCCTGGACCTGGCAACCGCGGCGCTTACCGGCTGGCACCCCTTCGGCGGCACCGCCTACATGTTCGACCCCGATTTTCCCGAGCTGACCCGCTGGCTGTCCTTCTATCACCTGCTGTTGCCGATCGTTGCCGGTTTCGCGATCTGGCGGCTGGGCTACGATCGCCGTGCGCTGAGGTGGCAAGGCTTGCTGACCGCGTTGATGGTCGCATTGTCGTTCTGGTTGACCGAGCCGGAACGCAACATCAACTGGGTTCAGGCCCCTTTCGGCATGACAGAAGCGCCGCTGGCGCCGGCGCTCTACCTGCCTGTGCTGACCCTGGGCTGGCTTTTCCTGGTGCTGTGGCCGGTGCACTGGCTGACCAGGCGACTGGTCCGATAGCTTACGGATATGTTCTCAAGCCGGGTTGCACGCTATCGGCACGGCTGATCATTTTCCAAGCACTGCGTCGATGTCGGCCGCGGCGTGGCGCTCGGCCAGCTGCCTGTCCTCGTCGCCCCAGACCTTGTTGACCAGCAAGCCGCGGCGCACGGCCGGGCGGTCCTTGATGGCCAGGGCCCAGCGCTGCAGGTTCTTGTAGTCCTGTACCTGCAGGAATTCGCCGGCCTCGTACAGGCGACCCAGGGCAAGCTGGCCGTACCATGGCCAGTTGGCGATGTCGGCGATGGTGTAGTCATCACCGGCGAGAAAGGCCTTGTCGGCCAATTCCCGGTCGAGCACGTCAAGCTGGCGCTTGGCCTCCATGCTGAAGCGGTCTATGGCGTACTTGATCTTGACCGGCGCATAGGCATAGAAGTGGCCGAATCCGCCGCCCAGGTAGGGAGCAGCCCCCATTTGCCAGAACAGCCAGTTCAGGCACTCGGTGCGCTTGACCCAGTCGTTCGGTATGAAGGCGTCGAACTTCTCGGCCAGGTAGAGCAGGATGGCGCCGGATTCGAACACCCGCAGCGGTGGGTCCATGCTGTGGTCAACCAGGGCGGGAATCTTGGAGTTCGGGTTGGCAGCCACGAAACCGGAGCCGAACTGGTCGCCTTCGCCGATGCGTATCAGCCAGGCGTCGTACTCGGCATCCTTCTGGCCCAGGGCCAGCAGCTCTTCGAGCAGGATGCTGACCTTGACGCCGTTCGGCGTGGCCAGCGAGTAGAGCTGGTGCGGATGCTCGCCGCAGGGCAGTTCCCGCTCATGGGTGGGGCCGGCAGTGGGTCGATTGATATTGGCGAACTTGCCGCCGTTGCCCTTCTCCCATTGCCAGATTTTCGGGGGTTGGTAGTCG
>RECK01000163.1 GCA_007694055.1 Wenzhouxiangella sp. | reverse complement strand
CCCGGTTGAGCTTGTTGATGGTCTCGATCATGTGCACCGGAATGCGGATGGTGCGGGCCTGGTCGGCGATCGAGCGGGTGATGGCCTGGCGAATCCACCAGGTCGCGTAGGTCGAAAACTTGTAGCCGCGGCGGTACTCGAACTTGTCGACCGCCTTCATCAATCCAATGTTGCCCTCCTGGATAAGATCCAGAAACTGCAGACCACGGTTGGTGTATTTCTTGGCAATGGAAATGACCAGGCGCAGGTTGGCCTCGACCATTTCCTTCTTGGCCCGGCGCGCCATGGCCTCGCCAATCGACATGGCACGGTTGAGCTCGCGCAGTTCGGCCACGGTGATCCGCTGCGTCTTTTCAAAACGGCTCAGACGCTGCTGCAGGTCGGCAATCTCGTCGGCGTGCTCATTCATCGCCCGACCCCACTTGGTCTGACGCTTGAGCAGGCCGGCCAGCCACTCCGGATCAGCCTCGTTGTCCTGGAACGACTTGATGAATTCCTTGCGCGGCATGCCGGCCCGTTCTACGCACAGCAGCATGATCTTGCGTTCGATACCGCGAATCAGGGCAACATGAAAACGCATGCGGTCGATCAGATGATCAAACATGCGCGGCGGCAGTTTCAGACGCATGAACTGCTCTGAAATCTGATCCTTCAGCTCATTGGTCTTCTTGCCATTCGCCCCGTAGCGATCATAGAGCTTGACGAAATGCTCTTGCAGGCGCTTGAGTTCGTCAAAGTACTGGGTGACCTGCTCCGGATCCGGCCCGGTGTTGACGGTCGGTGCCGGCTTGTCGTCATCCTCGACTTCGTCGTCCTGGAACTCGGCCTCTTCGGCAACGGCCGCTTCCATGGTGTCCTCGGAAATCAGGTCCATCTCGGCCAGCAGGGTCGGGTCGATGAAGCCGCTGACCAGTTCGTTCAGACGCTGGTTGCCGGCTTTCCATGATTCGGCTTCCTCAAGCAGCTCGGTAACCGTCCCCGGGAAGCGCGACAGCGCCATATTGACCTGGTTGAGGCCATCCTCGATACGCTTGGCGATCGAGATCTCGCCCTCACGCGTCAGCAGGTCCACCGAACCCATCTCGCGCATGTACATGCGCACCGGGTCGGTAGTTCGACCCAGCTCTGACTCGACAGCGGCCAGGGCGGCTTCGGCTTCCTGCTGGGCCGTTTCATCGTCGGCATCGGAGCTGGCCGAGTCATTCAGGATCAGCGAATCGGCATCCTCGGGAGCCTCCTCGAAGACCTTGATGCCCATGTCATTGATCATGTTGATGATGTCTTCGATCTGCTCGGGATCGACGATGTCATCGGGCAGGTGATCGTTGACCTGGGCATAGGTCAGCCATTGGCCTTGTTCACGGCCTTTTTCGATCAGTTGCTTGAGCTGGGAGGGTCGCGGTGCGTTTTCCATAGGATGCTGCTGGTAACGTTAGTGGTCTCGGTGTTCATTACGCTGGCTCAGCAGCCGGCGCAACTCGGTGGCGCGGTCCTGATCCAGCCCCCCTTCATTCATCTGGGCCTGTTGCAGTTCCCGAACCCGGGCCTGTATCTGTAATCCACGAATTCTGGCCAGGGTTTGCGCCAAAGCCGCAGGCATGGCCTCGGCATTGTCGATCAATTCCCGTGTCGCCAACTGGCCCAGCCAGGGCGCCTCCGGGCGATCTCGCCAGAATTCAAGAAGCTTAGCCGTGGATAGTTGGGGCCTGTTGCGGCAAAAGTCAATGAGCTCCTTCAGGAACGCCAGACCCTTGACCTCTCCAGACACCTCGGATACACAGACCGCCGGATCGGCTCCCAGTTCAGGGCGCTGCACCAGCAAGGCGACCGCGTATTGTACAGGTGTCAGGGGTCGATCCGCCAGACTAGTGTTCTGCTGGCGTTTCCGGGGCTGTGCAGGCTGCTGCCGGCTCGACCCGGCATGACCCGCGCGGCGCTTGAGCTCCGAGCGCATCAGGTCGGCGAATGGGCCTGCCGGCAAACGACCCAGATAGGGTTCGGCCAGCGCCACCAACCGGGCCCGGCCATCCAGGGTTTCCATATCGACCTGGCGCTGCAGATGATCGAAAAAGAACGTCGACAAGGTCGGCGCCGCGCTCATCAAGTCGCTCAAGGCCTCGGCGCCGCGCTCGCGCACCAGGCTGTCCGGGTCTTCCCCCTCGGGCAGAAAAAGAAAGCGGATCTCGCGATTGTCCTGCATCAGCGGCAAGGCCGCTTCCAGGCCGCGCCAGGCCGCCTGGCGCCCGGCCCGGTCGCCGTCGAAACAAAACAGCACCAGGGGGGTGGCCTTGAACAGTGCGTCGAGATGATCTGATGTTACCGAGGTTCCCAGCGTGGCCACGCAGTCGGTGAAGCCGAACTGGTGCAGGGCAGCGGCATCCATGTAGCCTTCCACCACGAGGATGCGGGCCGGCAATCCGCCCCGGCGAACCTGGTAGAGTCGATACAACTCGCGCCCCTTGTGGAATACGGGGGTCTCCGGGGAGTTCATGTACTTGGGCTGGCCATCGCCGGTGACCCGCCCGCCAAAGGCAATCACCCGGCCACGGCGATCGTGAATGGGAAACATGATCCGAGCCCGGAACTTGTCGGTGACCCGGTTATCGCGCCGGGTCACCAGGCCGGCCTCCTCCAGTTCGCTGGCGCCGAAACCGGCCTTGCCCAGGTGATCGGCCAGACCTTGCCAGGCATCAGGCGCAAAGCCGATACCGAATTCATCAACCGTTTCCTTGTCGAAGCCGCGATCCTTGAGGTAACGGCGGGCCGCTTCGCTGGCACCGAGCTGGCGGCGGAACCAGCTCTGCGCCTCGGCCAGGGCCTCGTAGAGACGATCATGCTTGCGCGAAACCGTGGCCCCGGCCTCGCGCGGCACTTCCAGCCCGGCCAGGCGCGCCAGCTCCTCGATCGCGGCCGGAAACTCCAGGCCATCGTATTCCATCAGAAAACCCACAGCCGTGCCATGGGCCTGGCAACCGAAGCAGTGATAAAACTGCTTGTCGGTACTGACCGTGAACGAAGGGCTTTTTTCAGTATGGAATGGACAAAGGGCCTTGAACTCGCCCCGGCCGGCAGGCTTTAAATCGACACGCGCGCCGATTACCTCAACGATATCGATCCGTTCGAGCAGGCTATCAATGAAATCATCGGGAATTCGACCGGGCAACGGTCAGGATCCGGGGGCGGCCGCAATCAGGCCGACAATCTGCTGCGCACGCGAGCCGACACGTCGCGCATGTCCGCTCGACCCTGTACGCGCGCCTTGACCAGGCTCATCACCGCTCCCATTGCTGCCATGTCGGTTGCACCAACTTCGGCCACGGCCTCATCGATGACCGCCGAGAGCTCCTCAGCGCTCAGGGGCTCGGGCAGATAGGCAGCCAGCAGGTCGATTTCGGACTCTTCGGCCTCGGCCAGATCCGGCCGCTGGCCGGACCGGTACTGCTCGGCCGATTCCCGACGCTGCTTGATCATCTTTTCAACGATGGCCAGCACGGCCGAATCGTCAAGTTCGATGCGCTCATCCACCTCGCGCTGCTTGATCCCTGCCGTGACCATACGCAGGGTTTTCAGGCGCAGCTTGTCGCCGGCCCGCATGGCCTGTTTGACGTCTTCGGAAATCCGTGCTTTCAGGGACATGATGCGCTGGGAATCAACTGGCAGCTAACGGCGGGCGAACAGAGCGCGCCCGCTGCGGGCGGGTCTTGCGGCGAATTTCTAGTACAATCTGCGACGGTTGACGCGCTCGCGAGAAATCTTGCGCAAGTGGCGCTTGACGGCAGCTGCCTTCTTGCGCTTGCGCTCCTGGGTCGGCTTCTCGAAGAACTCGCGACGGCGAGCTTCGGCGACGACACCGGCTTTTTCACATGAGCGTTTGAAGCGACGCAGAGCGTACTCAAACGGCTCGTTTTCCTTGACCTTGACGCTGGGCATTATTTCCCGATCCATTTATTTAGTGGAAAGTCGCCCATTATAAACCGTATTCTTTCTCCCATGCAAAGCTTACTTGGCATAGAAACCTCTTGCGACGAAACCGGCGTGGCCATATTCCGCCCGGGACACGGCATTGTCGCCGAATTGGTCTATACCCAGGCCGATCACGCGGCTTTCGGCGGGGTCGTCCCTGAACTGGCTTCGCGCGACCATGTCCGCAAGCTGCCGGCAATGATTCGCGAGGTCCTGGAGCAGGCCGGCCTGCGCGCCAGGGAGCTTTCCGGCGTAGCGTACACGGCCGGGCCGGGCCTGGCCGGGGCCCTGCTGGTCGGCGCATCGGTAGGTGTTGGCCTGGCCCGGGCGGCTTCGCTCCCTGCCATCGCCGTTCATCACATGGAAGGCCACCTGCTCTCGCCGCTGCTGGAAGCGCGGCCGCCCCGCTTCCCGTTTGTTGCCCTGCTGGTTTCGGGCGGCCACACCATGCTGGTGGACGTGCGCGGGGTCGGCCGTTATCGCCTGCTGGGAGAAACCCTCGATGATGCCGCCGGCGAGGCGTTCGACAAGACCGCGCGCCTGCTTGGCCTGGGCTTCCCGGGCGGGCCGGAAGTGGCCCGCCTGGCCGAGCATGGTGACCCGGAACGGTTCGATTTCCCCCGTCCCATGGTCAATCGCCCCGGCCTGGATTTCAGTTTCTCCGGACTCAAGACCCATACCCGTCAGCTGGTAGGCCGCACCGGCCCGGTTGACCATGCCGACATTGCCGCCGGCTTCGAGCGCGCGGTCGTCGACACCCTGGTCATCAAGTGCCGACGCGCCCTGCGTGAAACTCGCTATGGTCAACTGGTCATCGCCGGCGGCGTCAGCGCCAACCAGCGCCTGAGAGCGGCCCTCGACACCGCACTGCCGGGCCAGGTGTACTATCCGCGTCCAGAGCTGTGCACCGATAACGGCGCCATGATTGCCCACGCCGGATGGCACCGCAGACATGAGGGCAAGACCGACGGCCAGATCGCTGTCCGTCCCCGCTGGCCCCTGGAAGAGTTGCGCGCACCCGGACGATCAGAAGTCGGAGGTCGGTAGTCAGTAGTCGGAAAATTCCCGCCGGGACCTGGCTGGATTACCCAAGACCATCCCCTTTTCCCTTTAACCTTTCACCTTCAACCCTGGTTTATCCCCATGGACATTGTCTTCATCACCGACCTCGACATCGACACCGTCATCGGCATTTACGACTGGGAGCGCGAGATTCGCCAGACCGTCAGGCTCAACATAGAAATGAACACGGACGTGCGTCGCGCGGCCGCTACCGATCGCATCGAGGATGCACTGGACTACAAGTCCGTGGCCAAGCGCCTTATCGGTTTCGTCGAAAAGAGCGAGTTCGGCCTGGTCGAAACACTGGCCGAGCGCTGCGCGGACATCATTCTCGACGAATTCCCGGTTCAATGGCTGCGTCTGCGCCTGGACAAACCCGGCGCCGTGCGCGGATCGCGTTCTGTCGGTATCCTGATCGAACGTGGCCGCCGAACCGATGGATCGGACTGACGGCCAGCAACCGAAACAGGAAAGTGAGAGCTGAAACGGATGATTGACGCCTACCTGGGCCTGGGCAGCAACCAGAATGCCGAGCGCAACATGGCCTCGGGCATTGCCGAGCTGAAGGAGACTTTTGGCAGCGTGCAGGTATCGCCCGTGTACCGCTCGGCGGCAGTCGGGTTCAGCGGCGAGGATTTCCTGAATGCTGCGGCCTGTATTCGCACCGACTGGGACGTGGGCAAACTGAAAGCCTGGCTGACCGACCTGGAAAACCGCCATGGCCGAGATCGCAGCCAGCCGAAATTTTCCGACCGCTCCCTGGACATCGACATCCTGCTCCACGGCAACAAGGTCGGCCAATTCGACGGCCTGGAACTGCCCCGCGACGAGATCCTGAAATATGCCCACGTCCTCAAACCCCTGGCCGACATTGCACCGGAGCTGAAGCACCCGATCACGGGGAAAAGCTTCGCCCGGCACTGGGCGGAGTTTGAAGGCGACAGGTCGTTGGAAAAGGTTTGAAGAACAAGGTTTCAGGGTTCAGGTTTCAGGTTTCAGGGAAGGCCCTGATTTGCTTTTCCTGAACCCTGAACCCTGAACCCTTCCCCCTACACCCAGAGCCATCATCCATGACCCCTTCAATTTCCCATCCCAACCCCAACAACGCCCTGCTGCTTATCGTCGACATCCAGGGCAAGCTGGCCCGGTTGATGCACGAGTCCGAGGCCATGATTCGCCAGCAGGGCATCATGATCGATGCCTGCCGCCTGCTCGGCCTGCCTATCGTCTGGGCCGAACAGCTGCCCGACAAGCTGGGCCCGACCGTTCCAGAGCTGAGCGCAAGACTGGACGGCATCGAGCCCCTGCCCAAGTCCAGCTTCGGCTGCTGCGGCGACCCGAAGCTGATGCAGGCCATCCGCGACAGCGGCCGAGGCCAGGTGCTGCTGATTGGCATCGAAGCCCATGTCTGCGTCTGGCAGACCGCGGCTGCCCTGCTGCGCGAAGACTACGAGGTTCACCTGATCGCCGACGCGGTTTCCTCACGCTCGGTCTTCAACCGCGACATCGCCTTCCAACGCATGAGCCAGGCCGGCGCCCAGATCTCCAACGTGGAAATGGCACTGTTCGAGATGATGGGAAATGCAGCCTACCCCCGGTTTCGGGAGGTCAGTCGGTTACTGAAGTAACCGATGGGTAGAGGGGGAGACGGAAAGAGGGCAAGAAGGAACGACGGGTAAAGATTCGTAGCCCGGTCCAACGTGGCCGGGGACCATCCCTCTGAGGGCACCGTTCGTCCGGGATTGGCGTTGTGCAGGCGGCGGGCGTTGCGCCCATTGGAACATTTCGAAGCATCATCAACATTGTTCCCGGCCGCGTTGGGCCGGGCTACGAAACCGGTCTATGATTATCCGTATTTGGGCTGCGTCCAGCTTAGCCGCCCCGGAAACCACAAGGTGGAACGCCTTGCCTCACATATTCAACATCCGCCCCCCATCGACCGCCAGGATCTGGCCGGTAACGTAGGGTGCGTCCAGGGCCAGGAAAGTGACTGCGCCGGCGATGTCCTGGGGACGGCCCTGGTGCCCCAGCGGAATGCGATCGAGAATGGCGGCGGCGGCTTCGGGAGAGTCTTCGTTTTCAGGCCAAAGGATGGCGCCTGGCGCGACGCCGTTGACACGAACCGAGGGCGCCAGCTCCTTGGCCAGGGCGCGCGTCTGCATGACCAGTCCGGCCTTGGCCTGGCAGTAGACAGTATGGCGCTGCATCGGCACCAGGGCGTGGATATCGACCAGGTTGACGATGGATCCACCGCGCCGACTCAGATGGGGCTCGGCCACCTGGGAAAGAAAGAACGGCGCGCGCAGGTTGCTCGCCATCAACTCATCCCAGTGTGCAGCAGTCGCCTCGGCCACCGGGGTTGGATAGAAAGCCGAGGCATTGTTGATCAGCATATCAATGCGACCAAACGCTTTCAGCGCGGCCTTGACGATGACCTCAGGCGCCGCGT
>RECK01000245.1 GCA_007694055.1 Wenzhouxiangella sp. | reverse complement strand
TGGCTTTCTTGGTCGCCGCGTACAGGGTCAGCGGGTGTTCGGTGGGCTGGTCTTCTGAAAACGGCATGGTGGTGTTGGCGCCGTAGACCGAGCTGGTCGAGGCGAACACCAGGTGCTCGACGCCGTGGGCGCGGCAGCCTTCCAGCACGTGCAGGGTGCCGGTGACGTTGCTGGATACGTAGACGTGCGGGTTTTCGGCGGCGTAGCGCACACCGGCCTGGGCGGCCAGGTGGATGACCCGGGACGGCTTGTGCTCGGCGAACACTCGCTCGACGGCGGCGCGGTCGGCCAGGTCGGCGTGAACGTGGTGGTAGCGCGGATGGTCGGCAAAGCGCGCCAGGCGGGCTTTTTTCAGGCCGACATCGTAGTAATCGTTCAGATTGTCCAGCCCGACGACGGTGTGACCGGCATCGAGCAGACGCAGGCCCACGTGCGAGCCAATGAAGCCGGCGGTTCCGGTCACCAGGACGGGTTGCATGGCTGGACTGTCCCCCGACAGAAAATTACAGACAAGCCCCGGAGTGTAGCCTGTTTCGTTGCCGGCCGGGCCGGCGGGTTTACATGCGGTTTGACTCACTCATTCGACTTGGTTAGTATTCACAGTCAGCGGCGACCTGCCGTTAGTGGGACAAATTCAAAAAAGGTGGCATTCATGCGTTTCAATCGTTTTCTGATCCATTCAGCCTTGGTGGGAGGCTGCGCTCTACTGGCCTCGGCCTCGTCTTTTGCAGCCGCCCCCGTCGGCGAACTGGAAGTGCGCGGCCAGGCCCGTGTCACCCAGGCCACGGACCAGGGGACGCTGAATCTGCGCAACACCAGCTATGGCTGGTTTTCCGGCGACCGGGTCGACACCCGCAACGCCCAGGCCGTGCTCAACCTCGACTCCGGCGCCAGCCTGGGTTTTGGTGAAAACACCCGGGCCAGCGTCAGCGTGGAAGGCGGCATTGCCGTCGAACTGGAAAGCGGCGTGGTCCTGTACGCTGTTGAAGACAGCGCCGGCCACATGACCCTGACCAGCGGCGACTACACCTTCACCACCGCAGCGTCGAGCCAGCCGCAGGTCTTGCAGGTCAGCAACGACTCGGGCTGGTCGATGGGCATTGTCCAGCGCATGGACGACGGCAGCCTGCAGGTTTCGGTGCGCGAAGGCGCGCTGAATGCCAGCAACGCCGCCGGCGCCGTGCAGTACCAGGTCGAGGCCGGTGACAGCGTTTCCTTCGCCGACGGCGAAGTCCGCCAGGTTCAGGTTCAGGTCCAGGCGGCCGAACAGGCCGGCGGCGGTGGCGTTGCCGGTGGACTGTTGGCCAATCCGGCGGTGATCGGCCTGGCCGTAGTCGGCGCCGCCTATGGCACCTTCCGGGTCGGCTTCAGCAGCTCGGACGACGATCCGGATCCGGCGCCGGTCAGCCCCTGAAACCCGGCTGCACGGTCATCGGATCAGGTTCCGACGATACGCGATGGTTTGATCATGACCATCAATTGATCAGGAGCGGCGCGATTGCGCCGCTCTTTTTTCTTACGGGGGCAGTGAGAGCATGATGTTTCGATGTAGCGCCTTGATGATGTTCAGCGTCGTGTTCCTTCTGGCAGGATGCGCCACGGGTGGTCGCAACGATGTCCAGGGCGTCGACGAATTCCAGCAGCAGATTGCCGCAGAAGAGCGGGTCAGCGACATCAACGAGCAGTTGATGATGCTGGCCGTCTCCGGCGGCGATGGGGTGTACCGGGTGGGTCCGGAAGACCGGGTACGCATAGAGATCCTGGGCGTGGACGAGCTGTCGCGCGAGTACCGGATCAATGGCGCCGGCAACCTTCTGTTACCGCTGATCGGCCAGCTGCCCGTTGCCGGGCTGACCCTGGGCGAGCTGGAGCAGGCCGTGGCCGATGCCCTGGGCGAGTCCTACCTGCGCAATCCGCAGGTGTCTGCGGAGGTCACCGATTACCGCAGCCAGCAGTTCACCGTGGTCGGTGCGGTCGAAAACCCGCGCGTGTACACCACCACCCGCCAGACCACCCTGATCGAGGCCCTGGCCATGGCCGGCGGTGTCAGCGGCGAGGCCGGCAGCCACGTCTACCTGACCGATCGAATCATCGACCCCGACAGCGGCGAGCCGGGCACGCGAACCCTGATCATCGACATCGAGGATCTGATGCGCGAGGCCCAGCAGTTCAACCTGGTGCTGGGCGGCGACGCCATGATCAACGTGCCGCGCGGCGGCTTTTTCTGGGTCGAGGGGGCAGTCGCCCGTCCCGGTGCTTACCGTCAGCGCACCGACATCACCGTGCTCAAGGCCCTGGCCGAGGCCGGCGGGCTGCGCTTCGAGGCCAGCCGCTCGAACATCTTCGTTCTGCGCCGCGACGCCCAGAGCGGCACCTGGAACCACGAGGAAATCGACTACCGTACGATCCGCGATGACCCCACTCGCGACATCCGCCTGAACCCCGGCGATGTCGTGGTGGTCGACAGCAGTGCCTGGCGCTCCGGCTGGGCCGGCTTTGCCCGTTTTGCCACACCACTGGCGCTCCTTGGCTTCCGCCCGCTGTGATCCACCATGCATAAAGACAAGGATTCCAAGCCCCACCACCACCTTCAGCCGGTGCAGGCCGGCAAGGGCCAGATGGCCGTCTACGACCCCCTGGTCAACGCCGGCTTCGACGACGACGACACCATTGATCTGCGCGATTACTGGCGCATCCTGGTCAAGCGCCGCTGGACCGTGCTGGCCGTGATTGCGATCGTGGTCGTGGCCGCCCTGCTGGCGACCCTGCTGATGATCCCCGAATACCGCTCCACCGCGCAGTTGCAGGTCAGCCCGACCAGCGGCCGCGTCCTGGCGTTCGACGACTTTGCCAATGACCCGGCGATGCAGGGGCGCGGCTTCCAGGAGTACATGAACAGCCAGATCGAAATCCTGCGCAGCCGGACCCTGGCCGAGCAGGTGGTCCGGCGCGAGAACCTGGCCAACCACCCCGAGCTGAACGGCGATATCCGGCAGCGCAGCGTGCTGGGCGAGCTACGCTCGGTTCTTGGCACCGTGCGCGGTGCCATCGGCCCGGACGATGCGGCCGGCGAGGCCAATTCCGCCCGCGATCCGGTCGAAGCCGCCGCCCGCCGCCTGCGCCAGCGCATCGAAATCCAGCCGGTGCGCAATTCGCAACTGCTCAACGTCAGCGTCAGCAGCTTTGACCGCGAGTTCGCCGCCCTGGTGACCAACGCCCTGGTGGCCCAGTTCATCCGCAACAACCTGCAACGCCGGATCGAGGCCGGCACCGAGGCGCGCGAGTTCCTCGAAGAGCAGCTTGCCGACATGCGCATCACCCTGGAGCGCTCGGACGAGGCGTTGATGGATTTTGCCCGCGACACCAACATCGCCGACCTCGACGAGCGCCTGAGCATGGCCCGCACCGCCCTGCGCCGCCTGGGCGACCGCCAGAGCGAAGTCCAGGCCGAGCTGGTCCAGATCAGCGCCTGGCGCGATTTGATCGACCAGGGCCGAACCAGCGCCCTCGACCCGATCGTCAACAGCCCGGTGATCGAAGACCTGGAGCGCCGTCTGCTCGAAGCCAACACCGAGTACACCCGCCTGTCGGCCACCTTCCAGGACCAGTTCCCCCGGGTGCAGGAAGTGCTGGGCCGGATTGCCCAGCTGGAACAAGAGATCGAAGACCGCAAGACCACCATCATCGAAAACATCCTGGCCCGCCACGACAACCTGACCGCCCAGGACGCCTCGCTGGCCACCGCCATCGGCGAGCGTGAAGGCGGCATCCTGGCCCTGAACGAACGCGCCGTGCAGTACAACATCCTGCGCCGCGAGTTCGAGACCAGCCGCGAACTCTACGACGGCCTGCTCCAGCGCATGAAGGAAGTCGGCGTCGCCGCCGGCGTCCAGGAAAACAACCTCTCGATCATCGATGCAGCCCAGGCGGCGATGTTCCCGTTCAAGCCCAACCTGCCGCGCAACCTGGCCCTGGCCCTGGTCCTGGGCGTGATGGGCGGGGTTGGCCTGGCCCTGTTGCTGGAGTTCCTGGACAGCTCGATTCGCCGGGTCGAAGACATCGAGCGCCTGGTCGACCGGCCGGTCCTGGGCATGGTGCCGCTGGTCAAGGTCAAGGACCGCGAAGGCAAGCAGAAAAAACGGCCCGAGATCATCGAGGATCCCGAGCAAAGCATTTCCTTTTATTCCAAGACGCGGCCCTCTTCGGGGGTGTCGGAGGCGTTCCGGTCCTTGCGCACCAGCCTGGGCTTTTCCACCGCCGAGGGCATGCCGCGCACCCTGATGGTGACCAGCTCGGCCATGGCCGAAGGCAAGACCACCTCGGCCGTCAACCTGGCCACGGTACTGGCCCAGAACAATCATCGGGTGCTTCTGATCGACGCCGATTTGCGCAAGTCGCGCCTGCACCGCGAGTTCAACCGGCCGCGCTCGCCGGGCCTGACCAACCGCATTGCCCTGTTTGAAAACAACGGCAAGGACAATGGCGCGATCTCGCCGACCTTCATCGACAACCTGTTCCTGATGCCGTCCGGCAACTCCACCCCCAGCCCGGCCGAAATGCTGAGCTCGGACCGGCTGGGCAAGGTCATCGAGGGCTGCAAGCGCGCATTCGATTACGTCATCATCGACGCCCCGCCGGTGCTGGGCCTGGCCGATTCGCTGATCCTGTCGCGGCGGGTGGAAGGGGTGATCTTCGTCGCCAAGGCCGGCACCACCGGCAAGGAAAACTTCCGGGTGTGCATGAAACGGCTGGCCCAGGTGCAGGCGCCGGTGCTGGGGATCATCCTCAACGGTGTGGATCTGGACAGCCCGGAATACGCCTACTACTCGTCGTATTACTACAATTATGAAGGCGACTCCGATGACACCGAGGAAGACGCGCCGAAGTTGCGCCAGACCGCCACCTGAATGGCCTGACGCTGCCCGCTGATGGGCGCGTCGCCGCAGCGCGCCGGCTGGCTGCCGGCCCTGTTCCTGCTGGCTGCCCTGTGGGTGGCCTGGTCGGAGTTTGTTGCCTTGCGCATGGACACCGACGCCGAACCGTTTGAACGACTCGAGCGCCTGGCCACGATCCAGCCCTGGGGTGGCCTGGCCGCCCGCGAAGCCGCGCGCCAACTCGAACATCGCTGGCGCATCGCCCCGGAGTTGGCCGAGCAGGGCCTGCAGTGGCAACTGGCGCGCTACCCGCTGGACCCCTGGCGCTGGCTGCTGATGGCACGCATCCAGCGCAGCCTGGAACTGGCCGCTGCCGGCCCCGATGGCGCGCCGGAACGGGTGGCGCGCACGTCCATCGACCTGGCCACGGCCCGCTCCGTCCAGCCCATGAGCCGGGAAATGCAGTGGCAGGCGGTCAACCTGGCCCAGGTCTTTGCCGATGCCGACCTCATTGCCCACCAGCTTCGCCTGTGGCTGGACGGACAGCCGCACATGACCGACCGCGCCCTGTTCCTGGCCGCACGCTGGATCGAAGACCCCGGCCAGCGCCTGGACCAGGTGCTGCCCGAAGGCGAGGACTACCTGGTCCGGGCCATGCGCTTTGCCCGTTCCAGCCGCCAGCCGGCGCTGGCCGCGGCGGTCTGGGCGCGCCTGCCGCAGCCGCGTCCGGCCGAAGACCCGGCCCTGGCCGACTACGTCCACATCAGCCTGGCCCACGACGACCCGGCCGTGACCATCGCCCTGTGGACCGACCTGGACCCGGCCTACGCACCGGGCCGTCTGCCGGGCGGGCACTTCGGCCTGAGCCTGGCCACACTCGACGCGCTCGGCTGGGATTTCCGCATGCCGCGGGGGGCCGCGGTCGGTCTCGACCAGGCCACTCCGGACGGGCAGGATCCGAACCGGGTTCCGCTGCCCGCATCGACCCCGCCGGCGGGCAGCCTGCGCCTGGACTTCGCCGGCACCGAAAACATCAACCTGGTCCGCCCGCGCGTGCGGTTTCCGGTTCCCGAACCCGGTCGCTACCGGATTTCCGGCTGGTGGCGGGCCGATGCGCTGACCACGCGCAGCTTGCCGGCCCTGGTGCTGCGGGTCGAAGACGGCGGTCCGCAACGGCGTATCGAACTGCCCGGCCAGGATTTTTCCTGGGCGCCGTTCGCGGCCGAGGTCGAGGTGGAACAGGCCGACGCCATGGTCCTGGTTCACCTTCACCGCCGCCGTACCAATGCCTTCGACCGCGACATCGCCGGCGCTCTGTGGCTGGCCGATCTGCGTTTCGAGCCGATCCGGGAGGCGCCGCAATGAACAATCCCTGCATGCCCGGGCCGGGCGCGGAGCCGGGCTGGTGAGCGTTCTCGACGTCCAGGCCCTGGCCGAGCAAGTCCGGACCGGCCAGGTCGAGCGTTTCAGCCTGGCCGAGGTCGACGCCATCCTGGCCTGGGTGGCCGGGAGCCGCCGCCTGGGTGGCGCTGAGCTGCTCGAGCAACTCGGCACGCCGACCGAGCGCCCTGATTTGCTGCTCCAGGTCTATGCCTGGCTGGACGACCAGGTTTTCACAAACCAGCGCTTGAACCTGGACGCCGCCGGCCTCGACGGGGGGCGCGCGGACGACGAGCGCAAGGCCCGTTTCCGGCGCCTGATGGCGGCATTCCATCCGGATCGATTCCCGGCCCATGAGCGCTGGCTGACGCCGCGCTCCCAGGCCATCCATACCGCCTATTCGCGTTTCCGGCGCGGTGACGACCCGGAACCGCTGGAGCCGGAAGCAGCACAGGCGAAGCGGCCGGCGGCGCCGGTGAGCCCGATCAGAACCCGGCGCTCGGCCCGCATCACGCCCGGCTCTTCGGACCTGGGCCTGCGGCTGGTCCAGCGCCTGCGCCGAATCGACAACCTGGCGCCGAAGAGCCTGGTCGCCCTGGCGGTTCTGGCGTTTGTGCCGGTCATCTGGATGTACTTTGCCTACCAGCCTTATCGCGGCCACCCAGAGAGCACGATGACCGGCCAGCTGGACCCGCGTCCGCCCGAGCTCGCCGGCGACCCGTCGGGGCTGGACCGCCAACCGCCGCAAGTCGTCGAATCGGACACCACCGCCCCGGAGCCCGAATCACCCATCGCGGCCGAGGAAACATCGCCGGTTGCGCTGTCGTTCGACCCCCTGCCCGAGACCACGCCAACCCTGCAGCAGGCGCTGGCCGGCGTCGGCACGACCAGGCCGTCACGAGCAGAACGCAGGTCAGAGGTACCCGCCAGCCGGCCACAGCCCGAAGCTGAACCTGAAACTGAACCCGAGCCGGCCCCGGAACCGGTGCCGGCACCACCCGGTCCGGTCGTCGCCATGGCCCCGCCGCCTGCCCCGCCCATCGTGGCCGACGACTCCCCGGCCCAGGCAGGATCAATCCAGGAAAGATCAACCCGGCAAAGACCGACCCAGGAACGGGTGACCGAGGGGGCATTGACCCGGGACGCATCGACCGAAGATCCGCGCAGCCCGGAATCCCCACTCCGACCGCCACCACCCGAACCGGCTCCGGAACCAATCCCGGAA
>RECK01000140.1 GCA_007694055.1 Wenzhouxiangella sp. | reverse complement strand
ATGATGTTGCGAGACTGGCTCCCGGCAACCCGACTCGAATCCAGTCGGCCAACGTCGCCGCCCATGCGCTCTACTACAAGGGTCAGTACGAGCAGGCCGAAGCGCTGGTTGAAGAGCGCCTGGCAGAGGCCGAGCGCCATCTCGAAGCCGGTCACCTGGAAACCTCGCTGCTGCGGGCCCTGCTGGCCGTCATCGTGCGCCAGCGCGGTGATCTGGCGCGGGCCGTTGCCATTCACGAATCGGTACTGGCCGAGCGCATAGACGCGCTGGGCCCGGATCATCAGCAAACGCTATCGGCCATGCACAACCTGGCCACCGCGCTGGGCGAGCTGGGTGAGCGCGAGCGCGCCGAGGCCATGTCGCGGGAAACCTTGCTTCGACGCGAGCAGGTCCTGGGCGCCGATCACCCCGAAACCGTCAACACCCGCAACAATCTCGCTGCCGTGCTGATCCAGCGTGGCGCCCTGGACGAGGCCGAGCCGCTGGCCCGCAGCGTGGTGGAATGGAATGTAGCCCGCCTGGGCCCGCTCCACCCGAACAGCCTGACCGCGCGCAATATCCTGGCTTACCTGCTTGAGGATCGCGGCGCGGTGGACGAGGCCGAGACGCTGTACCGGGCCATTCTGTCTGAAGTGGCCGAACTTGACGATGACGGCCTCAAGGTGCAGGTGCTGGGCGTGGCCAACAACCTGGGCATGCTGTTGCTGGCCAGGGGTCGTCCCGATTCCGCCGCCGCGGTGTTCGAAGCACTGCTGCCGGAATCCGAGCGCCTGCTCGGCAGCGTTCATCCCAATCACGCGATATTTGTCGGCAATCACGGCTGGTGCCTTTATCGGCTGGGCAGGGCGCGAGAGGGTGCCGAGCGCATGCGCGCCAGTCTCGAATCGCTCGAGCCGGTCCTCGGCAACGAGCACCCGCGCATCAAACAGTTGGTCGGGCGAATCGCCGAGGCCGAATCACTCGGCCCCGGCGAATCTCTTTAGTCCCTTGGCCTGAACAGCCCTTTCTCCAGCCGGCTAGCGTTGGCTGGGGCTGCCGTTGCAAGTGGTCTGGCCCAGCTGGTATAGCCGGGTCATGGCCAGGCCGCCGCTGCCATACTCCACGAGATCGGACTGGTAGTTGATGGTCAGATCATCGCAGCCATCGAAGTCGATGCGCGCGCTTCCCCAGCGACTGCCCGTGACATCGGCGCTGTCGAACTGATTGCCAAAGCTGGCCCCATCGAAGCGCTGGAGCTCGTCGATCAGAATGCTGTCGCCCTCGGTCCGGCCCATGCCGAACAGCCAGAGCTGATTGCCGTCGGTGTCGTAGGTGGGCCAGTAGACCACCGGCACCCATTCTCCTTCCATGTCGGTGATATGGACCTGCAGACCTTCCCCGGCTCGGCTCGGGTTGAAGAAACCGCCGGAGAAGCCGTTGATCACCGGCTGCCGCGTCTCACCGCAGCGCAGTCCGGCAATATTCGATAGCCGACTCAGTTCGAAGCTGCCGTCGCCAAAACCGAGATCGCTGAAATACCAGACCTTGCCGTTATCGCAGTCGTCGAATTCAAGGACCATGCTTCCCCAGCTGATCAGCTCATACAGAGCCTGATCGAAAGCCGGCCCAAAGCGACCGCCTCGGGTGGTAAAGACCTCGTTGAGAAACATGGTGTTGTCCTCGATCGGGCCAATCGCCAGCAGCCACATCGGTGCAGCTTCATGGTAAGTGAACCACAGCATCAGTCCGCGTCCGTCGGGCAGGGTGTCGATCATGAAGCCTTCACCAGAGCGCTCGGGGTTGTAGAAAAGTCCACTGTGGCCAAGCGTGATCTCGAACGGTTCTTCCAGACTCGGCGGCGTCTCCCGCTGAAAGTGGTAGAAGGCCGAGACACCGCCTGCCGGGGTTCCAACAGCCTTGACGAACAAGTCGGTACCGTTGCTCAGCACAGCGCCGCCGAATACGTCACTGGCCGTGCTGGCAAGCGGCGCGACGAGCTCCTGGACAGGTGCCATGTCGGCACCGGAGCGACGATAGACATAAACCTTGCCTGCTGATGGAGCGGATTGCCTGAGGCCATTCTCGGCACCAATGACCAGCAGGTCATCGACGAGGCGACCGGACACGCCGTAGAGATCGTTGTTGGCCCGCACCGGCGGGGTCAACTTCCCGGCTGCCTGCCAGTTGCCGCCAGCGTCTCGCTCGAACAGGAACACCGCACCGGGTTGGGCCAGGTTGACCGCGCCGACAGCCATGAGGTTGTCGTCAACCGTCAGAAAGTAGCCGACGTTACGCTCCGGCCCGGCAGTCAGGGTCTGGCGCAGGCTGAAGACATCGCCGCTGCGATCGTAGACCAGCACTTTTCCTGCACCGCCAAAGGTTTGTGCCTCGGGTGCCCCGACAATCAGCTGGTCCGCTGTGAGCTCGAAATCAAAACCGAAAAAGTCAGTCGACTCGGTCAGGTGGGCAATTTCCGACCAGGTCTCTCCCTGTCGTCTGAACAGGTAGATGCCATCGGCTCTGGCGAAACGGAATCCGAACGCTGATTCCATGACATGCGACTGGGCGGCCAGCAAATCGCCCTGGATCTGCACTTTTCCCCCAATGGCCCGATTGCTTCCGACCCTGGATCCTGTCAGCTCGCCGCGCGGCCGCCAGCCCGCGTTGATATCGCCTTCGGCGTAGCCGTCATCGCGCTCGAAGATCAGGAGTCGGGAGTTGGCAGGGCTGCCCTGGCCATCGCCGCGCAATCCCGAAAAAGCCGGAACTACCAGCGTATTGCCGTCGAGAGCCATGTTGGAGGCACCGAACATGTCGCCCGGAATACAATTTGGTGCCTGCAGGACGGATTGGATCTCGAACTTTCCTGCTGCGCCCTTGCGGTAGTAATGGACTTCGCCACAGGCCAGAGCGGGTGCCGGGTTTCCGAAACCGTGTGGCCAGGCGACGAATAATTCATTGCCGAATATCGCGGCGCCCAGTCCGAAGTCCTCGAGTTCGCCACCGGGTGGTGTCAAGTCTTCGACAAACTGGAATTCAGCCTGTATGGTCAGTGGTGCCATTACCAGCAAGGCGCAGAATGCGATTGCACGATTCATCAGGACTCCCTCAAGTTATCAATCAGGACTTGATGTTAGGAGTTGTCGATGTCGACGCCCATCCCCCGAATGGGGGGTCAGCGCAACAGTCCGAACTCGGCGGCCTTGATGGCTGCCTCGGCGCGGGAGTTGATCCCCAGCTTGCGGTAGATTTCCTTGATGTATCCGGCCGCCGTGTTGCGGGTGATGTCGAGCAGCTTGGCCACTTCGCCCGTGGCATAGCCCTTGCCGATCAACTGCAATACTTCAGCCTCGCGCCGGGTCAGCGGTGTTGCTACCGGATCAGTCTGATGGAAGAAATTCAGCAAGCGACGGGCGATGCCGGGTGAAAGCGGAGGGCGTCCGGCACCGATTTCGGTCAGAATCCGAATCAGCTCGGTTTGGCCCTGGTCCTTGGTGAAGTAACCGTCGGCGCCGGCCCGCAGGGCGGGGAACAGTGGGCATCGTCGGCGAAGGTGCTGGCAACGATGCACAGACAGTCCGGCCTGGCGTTTTTGATGGCGGCGATCAACGCGATGCCATCGCCATCGGGCAGGCCGAGATCAACCAGGGCCAGGTCCGGTAACAGCTGAGCCAGCAGCTGGCGCGCCGTCGCGCAGTCCTCGGCCTGATCGATCGCGATGCCGGGAAAAGTCTGCTCTACGGCAAGGGCCAGCCACCGGCGTGCGGCGGGCAGGTCTTCAATGATCAGGCATTGAGATGGCGGGGTTTCCGGGGTCAAGTCCTGGGCTCCAGGGGAAGGTTCAGGCAAGTTTCAAGATCGCCATGACGCGCGCTCCATGTGATGGTTCCGCCGAGCGCGCGGCAGCGCTCGGAGAGACTGCGCGTCCCACGTCCGGGAGACCATTGATCCGGGGGGAGAAACTGACCATCGTGTGCCAAGGCGAGAACCAGCCGCCCGGCCCTGGCTTCGACCTGAACGTCAATCTCTTCCGGCTGAGCATGGCGCAGCGCATTGCTCAGTGCTTCGCGCAGGCTTCGACTGAGCAGTGCGGCGGCGCGGTTACTCCATAACAGGGGCTCCGGAAGGGTTTGAGTCAACCAGGAAAACCGGATTCCAGCCGCCTCTGTCCTCCGAGCCATCTCCGATCGGATCTCGGCCAGCAAATCCGGCAGCGCAAGCTGGTCCTGGGCCGGTCGCGAGACAACGTCCCGTAGATCCTCGAGCATGGCTCGGGCCTCGTCGGCGCTGGCGGTGTCCTGAGCCCGATAGATCATGTTGAGTAAACGGGCGCCGAGATCGTCATGCAGATCGGCATAAATTCGTTCCCGCTGCTGCCACAACGCTTGCTGCTGGTGCAGACGAGCCAGGGCCAGGTCGGCCATGCGCGCCAGCGCCTGACAGAACCTTGCGGTATCAGGCATTTCGGTGGCTTCTCCATCGCGTGCATCGAGATACAGGCAGGCACAGGGGACGCCGTTATTCATCAGCGCAACGGCGGTTGCACTGATCAGGCGACGGGCCCGAATACTGGCGCTTCGCTCGCCGACAGCCAACTCGCTGAGCTGAATGACACCGCCTTCCCGACTTGCATCGATCAGTTGCCGGCTGGCGACGAAAGGCGCGGTATGGATCGCGCTCTGGGCCAGAACCGGCAGGCTGGCGTCGTCGAGATCAATCACCACGGCGCGCTGGCAGCCGCTTCCGGCCATGGCGACTTCGGTCAAGGTCGAGTAGATTTCCGATGCCGTGTCGGCCTGGTTGATGGTTTCGGAAAATTTCAGTAGCAGGTCGAGCCGTGGGGCCGCCAGTGCAGTGGTCATTGCAGCTCGCTGAACGGTTGCGCCAGTTGCCAGATTGCCAGCGTCCGTGACCGCGAATTGCCAGGGGCCGATCTGGATGCGATCGCCCGCCTTGAGTGCTTGACTTTTGATCAGCACGTCATTGACCCGGGTGCCAGCGCTGCTGCCCAGATCTTCGATCCGCCCCCGGTCAAGATCGAGCCGGGCGTGGTGACGGGACACGCTGGCATGGGCGAGGATGAGGTCGCAGTCGGGGCCGCGGCCGAGCAGCCAGAAGCCTTCGGTGGTCGCCGGAAGGTCAAGCTCGGGACCGAACAGACGACGCAGCTCCAGACGGAATGAAGTCTCGGCAGGGTGGTTGGTGGCGGCACCGTCCATACCGCCGAATTCTGGCACAAGTGCTGGCCGGGTGGGGCTTGTGCACCGAGTCGATATTGATCTGCGGGCTCGCTTCGCATGAATGAAGTGATCATGGTTTATCATTTGGTGGCACGCGTGCTGTTGTCGTTAGCTGGCCAAGCGACGCTGGCCATGACAGAAGGTCAGGACAACCGGGCGCATTCAACTCGCAGTGCCAACCGGGGGGAACCATGCCGGAATCGACATTTCTGGAGCGGCTTGATCAAGCATTCAAAGACTTCAACGAACCCTTGCCGGAAAGGGCCAGCGCACTGATTTGCGTACTGGTCGATCATTGGCAGGATCTGCGCGAGGAATATGGCTACGCTGGTCTGTTTGCCTTGCGCAAGCAGATGCGCCCCCAGTTCGACCGTCATTTCGACCAGGTTGATGACGCGCTGGTGCTGAGCGAGTCTGGCCTGGTTGCGCTGGTTCAGGGGCAGGACATCGACAGTCTGCGGGAATCCAGTCGCGCGCTTTTCCAGGCTTTGTCGAGCAGGACCTACGAGATCGGTGGCGACCAGGCTGCGGTGACCGTGAGCCTGGGCTTCTGTGCCTTCGATCTGCGCTATACCGATGGCTCCCAGATGCTGACTGAAGCCGTGTCTCGCACCGAGGATTTGCGTCGGCATGGCGGCAACCAGTGGTTGCCGGTGACCGCCAGCATCTCGGCGGCCCAGGCTTCGGTCGATCACCGCCGCATGCTTGGTCTGCTGATGCAGTCTTTGCGCAACAACAGCGTTCGAGTCGTTTTTCAGGCCTTGCTGTCGACTCGGGGTGAAGACATCCATTGCTTCCAGATGCTGCCCCGGCTCAAGGCGGCGGATGGCGAATTGATCCCGGCGGCCGAGTTCCTGCCGGTGGCCCGCAGCGCCCGCCTCTTGCCAACGCTGGACCGCTGGATACTCAATCGTGCCGTTCAGCTGCTAAGCGAACAGTATCGCCATGATTCGGTACGCTTGTTCGTCAGCCAGGCCGACGAGTTGCTGGTCGACGAAAAACGCCGAAAGCAGTTTGCCACCCAGCTCGAAGCCTCGTCTGCGCTGGGCGACCGCCTGGTCCTCGACTTCCACCTGACCGATGCCATGTCCCATCTCAAGGGCACGGAGGCGCTGCTGGCAATAGCCCGGGACCAGGGCATCGGAATCTGCCTGTCACTGGTCGATGATCACAGCAATTGGCAGCTGCTGCAGGAGCGCTTGCGCTGTGATTACCTGCGCATGGCCCCGGAATTCGTTCTCCGCCTTGCCAAGTCGGACGATCTGGCCCACGATCTCGATGAGTTGACCGGGCCGGTGCGAGAGCAGGGTACTCGCATCATCATGCCCATGATCGAAGACGCAGGTGCGGCCGCACACCTCTGGAGCTCCTCGATCGATTACCTCCAGGGCAATATCATCCAGATGGCCCAGGAGCGGATTCAGCTCGGCGATTGAGCGGGAGGAAAACCTCCACGACATCATCGTCTTCCTCGCTGAGACGACGCTTGAAACCCAGCCGTTGGGCCAGTGTCAGCATCGGCTGATTGTTGCTCAGGACGCGGCCGTAGATCTCGTGCAGTCGTTTCTTGCGTGACCACTCAATGACGCGGCCCATGAGGTAGCGTCCCAGCCCGAAACCGGCAATCTCGCTGCCGACAATAATGGCAAACTCGGCCCGCCGGGTGTCCGTCTCGATGGCTGCCCGGACAACTGCGCCGATCAAGGCCTGTTCGGGTGGCAGATTCTCAACCAGCACCAGGGCAAACTCCTGCGTCCGGTCGATTCTGGCCAGCTTGTCGGCGTAGGCGGGGGTGAGTTCCTTGATCGGGTGCATGAACCGCATGCGGATTTCATCCGGTGTGAGCCTGTCAAAGCTGCGGCGCAGGGTCGGTCCATCCGTTGAACGCATGGGGCGGGCGATCAGCCGCCGCCCATCATCCAGCACGATGGCTTCGCACCACGGTCTGCCCAGATAGATACGGTTGAACCGCATTCGATTTGTCTCGCTGTTCAGCCCGAACGGGTAAGCTTGGCGTCCGGATCGGAACCAAAGCCACAGGCCCGGGATGGCGCCAGAATGGGAACCGTCTGGTCGACCGACGAGTTAACGCTGACTCGACCAGGGGTCATGTTGCAGGCAAGGATACCGAAAAGCGCATGGCAGAACTATTGCTTCGACCACGCAGCAAGCGGTTCCGTACGCAAAAAAAGAGAAAACCGCTTGACACGATCTGCAGCTTTTTCCATAATGCGCGGCTTGCAGTCCAACGCGCCCGTAGCTCAGCTGGATAGAGTACCTGGCTACGAACCAGGCGGTCGGAG
>RECK01000032.1 GCA_007694055.1 Wenzhouxiangella sp. | reverse complement strand
CAGCCAGAATCGGGTTTCAATCAATGCCCAAAACCTTGTGCAGCTGCCGCCAGTTTTCCGCACACAAAAAACACCATTCACGGATCTGCATACTCGGTACTTTTCGGGCAATCAGGATTTGCGGGATCCAGATATAAGCAAAAAAAGAGCCCCGGAAGTCCGGGGCTCTTGGGTCACGCCTTGTCCAGTCAGCGTGTCTTTATGGGGTTTGCAGCCACAGGTCGTAGGCGCCGGAACCCGAGGCCGACACGACGCGCCAGTAGTAGAAACCGGAGGTTCCGTTGTGCTGGATGAACTCGTTGCTGTCGGCGGTTGCGGCGCGGGCAACACGCTGCCAGCGGCTGCCGTTCCAGCGATACAGCTCCAGATCGAAGTTGGCGTTGCTCGGACCTTGCAGCCAGCCGCGGTGGGTGCCTGCAGCAGCCTGGTACCAGGTGCCGTCCGGCTGAACCTGGGCGTTGCCGTTTCCGGTCAGGTTGCCGCTGTACTGGGTGCAGTTGGTGCACGGTGCAGTCGGCCCTTCCTGGTAGCTTCCGACCAGGGTTACGTTGGAGTAGGCCGTGTAACCGCGGATCATGACGTGCCAGGTACCCGCCTGCGGATCGCTGAAGGTGCAGGTTTCGTTGTTGCCGTTCAGGTACGGACGGCAGTCGTAGCTGCTGGTGGTCGGCGGAGCGCCGCGACGCACATACAGGTCGGCATCACCCGAGCCGCCGCTCATCTGGAAGACCAGTTCACTGACGTTGCTGGGTACTTCCATGGTAAAGAACTGCTCGGAGCCCTGGGCGCCGGACAGGCCGCTGACCGGCTGACCATTCTGCAACTCGTTGACGCTGACCGGCTCTTCGAAACTGGCGACCAGGTTGACGCCGGAGTAGGCGGTCCAGCCATGGATCATGACGTGCCAGGTTCCGGCCTGCGGTGAGGCGAAGGTGCAGGTTTCGTTGTTGCCGTTGAGATACGGGCGGCAGTCATAGGTGGACTGGGTCGGCGGATTGCCACGGCGTACGTACAGGTCGGCATCGCCGGAACCACCACTCATCTGGATAACCAGGTCGGTGGCACCATCCGGAACGTCGATGGTGAAGAAGCGCTCCGAGCCCTGGCTTCCCGACAGGTTGCCTACCGGGACACCGTTATCGAGCTCGATGACTTCCGGCTCTGGATCCGGATCACTGCCGCCGCTGCCGAAGCGCGAGTAGGCGAGCAGGTTGGGCGATCCATTCAGGCCGCTCAGTTTGCCGGTGCTGCCGTTGTTGTAGATTGCGCTTTCAACCTGGGCCGGGGTGGCATTGGGGTTGTTGGCCAGGAACAGGGCAGCGATTCCGGCCACGTGCGGGGCAGCCATCGAGGTGCCCGAGATCGTGTTGGTGGCGGTGTTGCTGGTGTGCCAGGCTGAGCGAATCGACGAGCCTGGTGCAAAGATGTCGACGCAGCTGCCCCAGTTGGAGAAGTTTGAGCGCGCATCGTTGCTGGTCGTAGAGCCTACGGTGACGGCCGATGCGGCGCGGGCCGGAGAGACGTTGCAGGCATTCTGGTTTTCGTTGCCGGCGGCTACGACGACGGTAACACCAGCATTACGCATATTGGTTACCGCGTTGTCGGTGGCCGTCGAAGCACCACCGCCGAGCGACATGTTGGCAACGGCAGGCTTGACGTGGTTGGCGGCAATCCAGTCCATGCCGGCAATCACACCGGCGTTGGTTCCGCCACCATCGCAGCCCAGTACGCGTACCGGGACGATGAAGGCGCCCTTGGCCACACCCCAGGTGGAACCGGCGACCGTACCGGCCACGTGCGTGCCGTGGCCGTTGCAGTCATTCGAGCCGCGGCCGTCGTTGATCGAGGTGAAGCCACTCAAGACCCGGTTGCCGAAATCGACGTGGTTGGGGCGCACGCCCGTATCGACAATGTAGGTATACACGCCTGCGGCCGTGGTGTCGTAGATATAGTTGCCATCCAATGGCAGGTCGCGCTGGTCAACCCGGTCCAGGCCCCAGGTGGCATTGGGCTGGGTGGTTTGCGAAACGGTGACAATGCCATCCTGCTCGATGAAGGCAATGCGCTGGTCCTGCATCATGGCGCGCAGCATGCGACCGTCGGCCTTGACGGTGAAGCCGCGCAGGACATGGTTGAAGGTTCGGTCGACCTTGAAGCCATGCTCGCGAGCCATCGAAGTGGCGATGCTCGCTACCGCAGGCTGCCTGCTGTGACGTTCGTGGGCCAGGCTGGCCACGTGGTCACGAAGTACGACGATGTACTGGCCTTCGATGGGGAACTGGGCTTGGTGGAACTGAACCGTTTCGGCGCTGCCTTGCGCGTTTCCGGATTGGGTGGTGGCTGAAACTGAGAGGCTTGCGGCGAGCAGTGCTGCGCCAAGAAGGGTGAAGGTTAGCTTCTTCAGGTGCATCTAGGTGTTTCTCCCGTTTGGTCCTGCTGTTCCCCTTGATTGGCTGACCGGCCGGCAAAATGCCGGTTCGGCATGGTCGTCGCCAGATCGTTCAATCGTCTTGAAGTCGCTAGGTTCAGTCCCCATTAACCCGCTTTTTCTGCAACTTCTCCCCGTCCGATTCTTCTGAACAAATCGCGGCGACCCGGGGTTTATACACAAGCTCGGATAGAAATATCCAGAGCCGAGCACGAATAATTTTCAATTTTGTGATGGCCATCACATAAAAAGTCGGTACGACAATGGTCGTATTGACATTCGCGTGGCGTTTCGACCGAGGATTGGCCGCTGACCATGGAGAATCGGGGGACGTAAAGAAGGAAGGTGGCCCCTGTCAGCCCGACCCCAGCACCTGTCCACTCCGCTGCCGCTGCTCCCTTCCGGGCCTGACGGGGTTCACGGAGTGTGCAGTGTGGGAAGACCGACAGGAACCACCAGCCGCCTATTATAGCCCAGGCCAGTTGCAGCAGGCAGGCCATCCCGCCTGATTCTGCAACTGATCGTGTACACTGAAAGACCGAGCAGGGCCGCCATGTCCGGGGCCGGCAGATTGACACATCGGAGAAAGAATTCACGTGAGTTATCAGGTACTTGCCAGAAAGTGGCGTCCACGCAACTTTGCCGAGCTGGTCGGTCAGGCGCACGTTGTCAAGGTGCTGGCCAATTCGTTGGCCGAGGGGCGTGTGCATCACGCATTCCTGTTCACTGGCACTCGCGGCGTAGGCAAGACCACCATTGCACGCATCCTGGCCAAATCGCTAAACTGTCTGGAAGGTGTGAGCGCCGAGCCCTGCGGAGTCTGCGAACACTGCGTTGCCATTGATGAGGGGCGTTTTGTTGATTTGCTGGAAATCGACGCCGCTTCAAGAACCCGGGTGGACGATACGCGTGAGATCCTTGATAACGTTCAGTACGCGCCGGCGCAGGGGCGCTACAAGGTCTACCTGATTGACGAAGTCCACATGCTGTCCACGCACAGCTTCAACGCCTTGCTGAAAACGCTGGAAGAGCCACCCGATCACGTCAAGTTTGTGCTGGCAACCACCGACCCGCAAAAAATTCCGGTTACCATTCTGTCGCGCTGCCTGCAGTTCAACTTGCGCCGCCTGAGCCCGGATGAGATCGGGCTTCAGATGACCCGCATTCTGGAGGCCGAGGGGCTGGATTTCGAACCCGAGGCATTGACCCTGCTGGCGCGGGCCGCTGATGGCAGCATGCGTGACGGGCTCAGTTTGCTTGACCAGGCCCTTGCCGGCGGCAGCCACCTGCTCGAGGCCGAGGTGCGCGACATGCTTGGCAGCGTGGAGCGACGCCATGTCCATGACCTGGTCGAGGCCCTGGCCGATCAGGATGCCGGACGCGCCATGGCTGTAGTCGCCGAGGTCTTCGCCCAGGCCCGCGACCTCGGCCAGCTGCTGCTTGAGCTGGCTGAAACCCTGCACCGGATCGCGCTGATCCAGAATTTGCCCGATTACCGTGACGATACGCGCTCCGATTGGGAAACACTGCTTGGCCTGGCCGGGCGATTCGATCCGGAGGATCTGCAGCTTTACTACCAGATTGCCATCACCGGCAGGCGCGACCTGGAACTGGCCCCGAATGCGCGAACGGGTTGCGAAATGACGATTCTGCGAATGCTGGCTTTCCGCCCGGTCGATACCCAGAGCGGCAAGCAGGCAGGAGCGCCCGAGGGCAGCAAGCGGGAGGGTGCGGCCGCGCAGGGTGGGCCTGGCGCTGACAGCCAGGCGAGATTGCCACGGCAGGCAAGCAGGCCAGATGAGGACAGCGCCCGTCGATCCGTGACGGCCCCGGTTGCCGGGCAGCCTCAGGTAGCGGAAGCGCCAGTCTCCGGCACGACCTGGCGTCCGGATAGGAAACTGGGTCCGGACAACTGGGCCGAGGTGATCGAGCGCATGAATGCGACTGGCTCGGCCCGCATGGTCGCCGGTCTGCTGGTCCTGGAAGCGGTCGATGAACCGAACCTGCGTTGTCGTGCGGCGGCCGACGACATGATGATGGTGACCGATTCCATCCGCGACAGCCTGGAGCGCAGCCTGACCGACTACCTCGGCGGCCCGGTCAAACTGAGCGTGCGTGCTGCCTCGGACCAGGACCTGAACACACCAGCCCGCCAGGCCCAGGACCTGGCCGAAAGCAGTCAGCGTGAAGCCGAGGCGGCTATCGACGACGATCCGGTCGTTCGCAAACTTTGCGATCGATTTGGTGCCGAAGTGTTGCGTGAATCCATCCGACCGAACCAGACACGGAGTCATTGAGCATGTTTAAAGGCAATATCGCCCAGCTGATGCAGCAGGCGCAGAAGGTTCAGGAAAACCTGAAAAAAGCCCAGGAGGAGCTGGCAGGCCTGGAAGTGACCGGACAGGCTGGCGGCGGTCTGGTCGAGATCACCATGAATGGCCGGCATGAGGTCAGGCGAGTAGCCATTGACCCCGAGATCGCCGACGATCGCGAGATGATCGAAGACCTGGTGGCAGCTGCCTTCAACGATGCGGTCAACCGTATCCAGCAAGCAACCCAAGAGAAAATGAGCGGTCTGACCGGTGGTATGCCATTGCCGCCCGGTTTCAACCTGCCCTGACTGCGGCCAGGCAACTTGAGCCGCGATCCACTCGAGGACCTGCTGGAGACTTTGCGCTGCCTGCCGGGAGTGGGCGCGCGCACGTCTCAGCGCATGGCCATGCACCTGCTCGAGCGCGATCGTCAGGGTGGCCAGCGCCTGGCCGAAGCGCTGGCCAGGGCCATGCGCGATATTCGCCGCTGTCGCCTGTGTCGGAACTTCACCGCCGACGATTTGTGTCGGGTCTGCAGCAATCCGAGTCGATCGGCGGAAACGCTGTGTGTGGTCGAAAGTCCAGCCGATGTGCTGGCGATCGAAGCGGCGACCGGTTACCAGGGGCGATATTTCGTGCTCCTGGGCCGTCTCTCGCCCCTGGATGGGATTGGTCCCGAGGAATTGGGCCTGGATTTGCTTGAGCGACGGCTGCGTGATGAGCCGATCGAGGAGCTCATCATCGCCACCAACACCACGGTAGAAGGAGAGGCCACGGCCTATTACCTTCAGGAAATGGCCAATCGCCACGGCGCGCGTATCAGTCGCCTGGCCCAGGGTGTGCCGCTGGGCGGTGAGCTGGAACATACCGACAGGTCAACGCTGGCCCATGCCTTCGCCTCACGCTTGCCGCTATGACGGGGTAGGGAGGCTTTGCCGGATTGGGAATCGACCAAAAAACAGGGTTATATCCGGATCCCGCAGACCCTGATTATTCGAATAGAACTGAGTAGGCAGAGCCAGACATTGGGCTTTCTGTGTGCAGAACACTGGCGGTAGCTGCACAAGGCATTGTGCTTTGGTTTGATTGGGGTTGTGGCTGTCCGGAGCTGCGCGCGCTTTTTGCCTGCTGCAAGCTGCTGAAAAAGAGATTGGAAGGGTGGAGATACCACCCGTTGCGAAAGGTGGAAAGGAGGCTGAAAGGCGGGGCTTCGGAAGAGTTTTCCTTATCTTCCAACCTCCCCCAGCCTGACCAGCGTAGGCCGGGGCCACGTCCCCGGCGGCCATGTTCGGATCGACTCCAAGCGTATGGGCACAAACTGTCTGTTGCGAGTTTCGGATAGACCCAAAAAATAGCCCGGCCACCTGGGACGGTGGCCGGGATTGATCGGCAACGGTTGATCAGTCGCTGTCGGTCTGGCCCAGGCTGATTCGATCGCGGTTGCGATCTACCGTGCCGAGGCCAATGCCGCGGACGTTGACCAGTTCGTCGATGTGTGCGAACGGGCCGTTTTCTTCGCGGTAGGCAATGATGGCCTCGGCCTTGGCGGCTCCGACACCGTGAAGCGCGTCGGCCAGTTGTTCGGCATTGGCAGTGTTGATATCCACCGGCTCCATGTCGGCAACGGTCAGACCGGTCAGGGCCAGGCTCAGCAGCATTGCGAAGATGATGTTCTTGATCATGATGCATTCTCCATTTTTCGATTAACAAAAAGTTGTTTGGTGGTTGACGCCGGACCGCTTGTCCAGCGTTGGCAACAGTCTAGAAAACCGCTGCCGAATCGAAATCGGAGAAAAGACCCGGCAGGTGCTAGGAAAATCGACCGGAAATTGCAGGAAATCTGATTCTCAGCTTTTGAGAAAGCCTCGTGTTGCAATGTTTTTCAAGAATTTGGAAACAGAACGGAGCAGCACATGAACAAGGAAACCCAGCCTGCAATTTCAGCCGACATGGGCAGCGGCCAGTTTCGAGATGAGATAGTCGGCAAGCGTATCGAGGGGGTCATCGCGCGCCCTGGCCGGGACGGTCAACCGCCGGTTGTGCTGATGCTGATGTTCGAGGATGGCAGCGTGGTTGAATTCATTTCACCGCGCAGCGACCGTCTCTTGCGTCGCGCGATGCGCTGCACGGGCAGCTCAGACCGTGCCGCTCAGGCCTCGGCCATGGGCCAGCTGGAATTGATGCCGATGCCTGCAGGTCCCCCGGGCGGACATGGTCTGAACTGATCAGGCCCTGATCGGCCATCCACCACCCATTGCGAGAGGGTTGAGGAGGCTGAAAGGCGGCGCCTTGCGATTGTTTTCCTTGTCTTCCAACCTCCTCCAACCTGGCCAGCGTAGGCCGGGGCCACGTCCCCGGCGGCCATGGCCGGATAGACTCCAGACCTATGGGCATGAACCCAAACCTGCTCGCGACCTCCCTTCGGTAAAGGGAACATGACGAAAGATTGGAGATGAATCAAGCGCCGGGGCATACCACGGCAGCTCGCTTTGGCTGACTCTGGACGGTGAGATGTGAGACGGGAGAGGGAAGAGGATTGAAGATCGCTGGATTTTCCGTACGCGCCAACCCTGACAGTTGGCGGCGCCCAGTAACCACGGAAAGCACCGAAATCTTATTCAGCCCATTCCGTGCTTTCCGTGTCTTCCGTGGTTCCCTGGTTTCGCTTTTGGTGCTTGAGCTTTCCCTGTTTGCTGCGCGACAGCGCGTCCGGTATCGGTCTCGTCGGCTTCGCGGGTGCCATTTCGATTTATCCACAAAAGCTGTGGATAAGGTTGTGAAAAGAGT